>NZ_JBFTOC010000012.1:0-153969 GCF_056397785.1 Arthrobacter sp. 05L421 | reverse complement strand
TCCTCGAACACCACGAACGGGGCGTTCCCGCCGAGTTCCATCGAGGTCCGCAGCACGGTCTCGGAGGCATCCGAGAGCAGCCGGCGGCCGACCTCGGTGGAACCGGTGAAGGACAGCTTCCGCAGCCGGGAGTCCTTGATCAGCGGCCCCGTCGTGGCACCGGCGGTGGAGGTCGGGATGACGTTCAGGACACCGGCGGGCAGCCCGGCCTCGACCATCACGGCCGCGAACAGCTGCGAGGTCAGCGGGGTCAGGTTCGCGGACTTGAGCACCATGGTGCAGCCGGCGGCCACGGCCGGGGCGATCTTGCGGGTCGCCATCGCGAGGGGGAAGTTCCACGGGGTGATCAGCAGGCACGGGCCCACCGGCTTCTTGGTCACCAGCAGCCGGGACTTCCCGTCCGGGGAGACCGAGTACCGGCCGAACGCGCGGACGGCTTCCTCGGAGAACCAGCGCAGGAACTCCGCACCGTACGTGACCTCGCCGCGGGCCTCGGCCAGCGGCTTGCCCATCTCCAGTGTCATCAGCAACGCGAAGTCCTCCGCGCGGGCCGTGACCATCTCGAAGGCGCGGCGGAGGATCTCGCCGCGTTCCCGGGGCGGGACCTTCGCCCAGGACTCCTGCGCGGCGGCGGCCGCGTCCAGGGCCGCCTTGCCGTCCTCGGGACCGGCGTCGGCAATGCTGAGCAGGACCTTCCCGGTGGCGGGGTCCTCGACGTCGAAGGTCTTCCCGGACGCGGCCGGACGCCACTCGCCGTTGATCAGCAGGCCAGTCGGCACGGACGCCAGCAGGGCGCTCTCCCGCTCGGCGGAAACAATAGGCTGGGCAGTTACAGTCACAATGACTCCCTCGTCAGCAATTCGGTTGGCCCTAGTTTCTTGGCACTAGTTTGTTTGAATTAGTTTTTGATGTCGGCGCACGTTCCCGCAGGCAGTCCCGGGCGTCTGGATTACTGCCACGGTACTGCTGCGCTCACGGGCAAGTCTATGCATGGGCGCACTACCCGATCCAGAATATGCTGTGCAGCTGCACAACCTCCGTGCCACCTGTGGGGGTTGGGTCCAACTGGGCCGCCGCGGCTTACAGGCGCCCGCAGCACAGCGCGTTTGTCACCGCGCGGCGAGGACCGCGGCATAGAGTTCGCGCTTGCTGACTTTCGCGTCATCGGCCACTGCGGACACGGCCTCCTTCAATCGGATGCCTTGGGCGATCAGCCCGTTGACGGCAGCCACGTGATCCTCGGGACGGCCTGGCTCGCGCTCGGGAGCGCCGCCCACTACCACCGCGATTTCGCCGCGCACCTCGTTGGTCTCGGCCCATTCGAGCAGCTCGCGCAGGGTGCCGCGGATGACCTCTTCGTAGGTCTTGGTAAGTTCCCGGCACACCGCGGCCCGGCGGTCGGCGCCGAAGCTTTCGCGCAGCGCCCGCAGCATGGGTTCGAGCCGGTGCGGCGCCTCGAAAAACACCATGGTGCGCCGCTCGGCGTCGAGCTCTGTAAGCCGCGAGGAGCGTTCACCCGCCTTGCGGGGCAGGAATCCCTCAAAGCAAAAGCGGTCCGTCGGGAGGCCGGAGAGGGCCAGTGCGGTCAGCACGGCGGACGGTCCCGGCGCCGCGGTGACGGTGAGGCCGGCCGCTACGGCGCCTTCAACCAGCCGGAACCCCGGGTCCGAGACGGAGGGCATGCCGGCGTCGGTCACCATGACCAGGGTTTTGCCGGACCGGACCTGGTCCAGCAGGTCGGCAGTCTTGGCCGCCTCATTGTGCTCGTGATAGCTGATGATCCGGCCGGCCACGGTGATGCCAAGGTTCTGCACGAGGCGGTGCAGCCTCCGGGTGTCCTCCGCGGCGACGATGTCCGCCGTCGTGAGCAGCTCCACGAGCCGCGCCGAGGCATCTCCGGCGTTTCCGATCGGCGTCGCCGCGAGGACGATCCTGCCGGGTCCGCCAGCGGCGGGAACACCAGTGGCAGGAACGACGTCGACGGCCACGTCTTCGGGAGGAGGATCGAGGGGAGGAATAGGGGAAGTGCTGGGTTCGTGGTCCACAGGACCAGCCTACTGCGGCCGGGGCGCAGCCCAGCGAGCACAGCTGCGAAAGGTAGCATGGGCAACGTGACCCAGACCCCTACGCGGCCGCCCGAGGCTGGCCCCGCATCGCCGACAACCGGCCGGAGCAGCGCCAACGGCAGAACAGGCGGCAGAGCCGGCGCCCGCTTCCACACCGGCCGCAATCTGGAGGGACACCGCTGGATCGGCCGCCCCGCCGAGGCCACCACCCCGGAGGCCCTCAGGGAACGCCTGATCGGCGGCATCCAGAGCTGGCGGGACTACCCGGCGTCGCTTCGGCTCTGGTACTGGCTCATTCCGGTTCTTACGGCCGCGTTGGGCGGCGTCCTGAGGTTCGTCCGGCTGGACACGCCCCGCAACCTGGTCTTTGACGAAACCTACTACGTCAAGGACGCGTATTCATTCCTGGTCAGCGGGTACGAGCGCAGCTGGCCTGACCGGGCGAACGACGCCTTCATCGCCGGCAATCCCGGCGTGCTCCTGAACACGCCGGAGTATGTGGTCCACCCGCCGGTCGGCAAATGGATGATCGCCGCGGGCATGTGGCTGTTCGGGGCGGACAATCCCTTCGGCTGGCGGTTCGGAGCTGCCCTGACGGGGACGCTGTCCATCCTCCTGCTGGCCCTGATCGCGCAAAAACTCTTCCGCTCCCTGACCCTGGGCGCTGTTGCCGGCGTCCTGCTCGCTGTGGACGGCCACCACATCGTCATGTCCCGGACCTCGCTGCTGGACATCTTCCTCATGTTCTGGATCCTCGCAGCGTTCGGCGCCCTGCTGATGGACCGCGACGACGGCCGGCGGCGGCTGGCAGCCCGGCTCGGCCGGCAGGCTGCAGCCTCTGCAACGGGGCGCCCCTCGGCTCTTCAGCTCACTTCCGGCCCCTGGCTCGGCATCCGGTGGTGGCGCCTCGCCGCGGGAGTCTGCCTGGGCCTGGCCGTCGGCACGAAATGGTCCGGCCTGTTCTTTCTTGCCGGATTCGGCCTGCTGACCGTCTTCTGGGATCTCAGCGCGCGCCGCATAGCCGGCGTGCATGCCTGGATCAGCGGAGGCATCCTCAAGGACGGCGTCCCGGCCTTCCTCAGCATCGTTCCGGTGGCCGCCGTGGTCTACGGCGCCACGTGGACCGGCTGGTTCCGGTCCAGCGACGCCTACTTCAGGCACTGGGCCGAGACCAACCCTTCGGCAGAGTGGGGCTGGCTGCCGAGCGCCGTACGGTCCCTTGCGCATTACCACCTTGAGGCCTACAAGTTCCATCAGGGCCTGAGCTCGGACCACCCGTACGAGGCCAGCGCCTGGAGCTGGCTGGTCATGGGCCGGCCCACATCCTTCTTCTACGAATCCCCCAAGCCGGGCAGCCCGGGCTGCGATTTCGGCAACTGCACCACCGCCATCCTCTCCGTGGGCAACCCGCTGATCTGGTGGAGCGCGGCCGTGAGCCTGGGCGTCCTGCTGTTCTGGTGGGCCGGCCGCCGCGACTGGCGCGCCGGCGCGGTCCTGGCTGGTGTGGCAGCGGGATATCTGCCCTGGTTCCTCTACCCGGAGCGGACCACCTTCTTCTTCTACGCCGTCTCCTTTGAACCGTTCCTGGTGCTGGCGCTCGTCTATTGCCTGGGCCTGGTGCTCGGCCAGCGCAGCGACCCCCTGTGGCGCCGGCGGTCCGGGTTCTGCCTGGTGGCGCTGTTCGTGGTGGCGGCCGTGCTCGTGTCCGCGTTCTTCTACCCCGTCTGGACCGCCGAGGTGATCCCCTACCAGGAGTGGCGCATCCGGATGTGGATGCCGTCCTGGATCTAGGGCAGGATTGACGGGGAAAGTCCGCCGCACTCCGGCGGACCAGGAATGGAGACTCGGCTGTGAGAGAAGCAAGCACCGGACTGCTCGTGGAGCTGGACCCGGAGTCCAACGTGACGGACCTGCTCCTGGAGCAGCACGCGAAGGACCCCGTGCACGCCCTCTACTCCCGCAAGGGCCCCGGCGGCTGGACCGATGTCACCGTCCAACACTTCCTGGAGCAGGTCACTGCCCTGGCCAAAGGCCTGATTGCCGGCGGACTCACTCCGGGTGAAACCGTTGCTGTCATGTCCGCCACCCGGTATGAGTGGACGGTGGTGGACTTCGCCATCTGGTTCGCCGGCGGCGTCACCGTCCCGATCTATGAGACCTCCTCCGCGGCCCAGGTCGAGTGGATCCTCCACGACTCGGGAGCCCGGCGGGTGTTCGTCGAGGATGAGGCCAAGGCCGCCGTGGTCCGGGGCGTCCTGGACGCCTCCACGGTCCTCGGTGACCGGCTTGTCGCCGTCGTGCGGATGGAGCACGACGGCGCGGCACCGAACTTGACGAGCCTGGCCGCGGCCGGCACCGGGGTGACCGACGCCGAGCTCGAACGCCACCGGAGCGCTGCGTCCCTGGCAGACGTGGCGTCCCTGGTCTACACCTCTGGCACCACCGGCAAGCCCAAGGGCTGCGAGATCACGCACGCCAACTTTGCCCTGGTCGCGAAAAACATCGCCCTCTTCCTGCCCGAGCTGCTCCTGCAGCCGCGCTCCCGGACGCTGATGTTCCTGCCCCTGGCGCACGTTTTGGCCCGGGCAGTGCAGGTCATCTGCCTCAGCTCCGGCACCACCGTCGGCCACACCGCAAACGCGAAGGAGCTCCTGGACGACCTGGCCAGCTTCAAGCCCACCTTCCTGCTGGTGGTCCCCCGGATCTTCGAAAAGGTCTATGCCGGGGCCGCGCAACAGGCTGCCGCCGCGGGCAAGGAGCGCATCTTCACGGCTGCGGCGGCGGCCGCGGTCCGCTACTCCACGGCCCTGGACGCCGCCTCCCGGGGCAACGGCACGGGACCCGGGATCTTCCTGCGTGCCAGGCACGCAGTCTTCGACCGGCTGCTGTACCCCCGGCTCCGGCAGGCCTTCGGCGGCCAGCTGCGGTACACGGTCTCCGGCGCCAGCCCGCTGAGCTCCAACGACGCCCATTTCTTCCGCGGCGCGGGCATCCCCGTCCTTGAAGGCTACGGCCTGACGGAAACCACGGCGCCGTGTACGGCCAACACCCCTGCCCGGACCAAGGTGGGCACAGTCGGCATCCCGGTGCCGGGCACCACGGTCCGGGTGGCCGACGACGGCGAGATCCTGGTCAAGGGCATCGGCGTCTTCAAGGGCTACCACGCCAACGAGGCCGCCAATGCGGAGGCGTTCGTGGACGGTTTCTTCCGGACCGGAGATCTCGGCTCCCTGGACGAGGACGGCTTCCTGACCATCACGGGCCGGAAGAAGGACCTGCTAGTCACGGCAGGCGGCAAAAATGTCGCCCCGGGACCGCTCGAGGAGAAGATCCGCGAGCACCAGCTGGTGGAACAGGCCGTGGTCATCGGCGACGGCCGGCCGTTCGTCTCGGCCTTGGTCAACCTCGACCCGGAAGGGCTGCGCAACTGGTGCGCCGCCCGGAATGTGCCCGTCATGGCTCCGGCCGAAGCCGCCGCCAACGAGAGCGTCCGGGCCTCGATCCAGAACGCCGTCGATGAGGCGAACCTCCTGGTCTCCAAGGCTGAGGCGATCCGCAGCTTCGTCATCCTGAACGCCGACTTCACCGTGGAGTCAGGGCACCTGACGCCCTCGCTCAAGCTCAAGCGGGCCGCCGTCGTGCGGGATTACGCGGAGCACATCAACCGCATCTACGGTTAGGCAGCAGGCCCTTTCAGACGGTGTACCGGGTGCGCGCCGGGCCCTCCGCCTCGGTGCCGGTACTGCCGGCCGTCGCATCCGCCGCAGCGGCAATTTCGGTGGCGTCAGGGTCGGCGTCAGCAATGGCGCCCTTGGCTGAGCCCGCCTTCTTGCCAAGGCCGCGGCGCCGGCGCGTGGGCCAGGTCAGGATCAGGGTGAGAACGGAAGCCAGCAGGACGAGGGCACCGATGACAATACCGGCATCCATCCAGAACTGGCCCGGGAAGAGCCTGATCAGGGTGTCCTGGAGCGTAAATGTCCAGGTCCCGTTGGCGAAGAAAATGTGGTGGAAATCGGTGAAGAACTGCTCCCAGCCGAGCACCGCGAGCGTCCCGAGACCGATAATGATCGCGAGTGTGACGATCGAGCCGGCGAACAGGCCGCGGCGGACTCCCCCGTTGTGCTTTCGCTTCAGGTAGATCACAGCCACCAGGCCCAGCAGGATCAGCAGCGTGCCGGCACCGAACGTGGACAAGATGACAGCCTTGACGTCGGCCATGTGGCTGACTTCGCCGACCTTGAACAGCCGCTCGCCGCTTTGGTCCACAAGATCGCCGAGGTAGCGCGGGCCCGACCAGTTACTGAGGTAGTCCACCGCGTAGGAGCCGTAGGTCATCCGGTCATCGGTGCTGAAGCCGTAACCGTCGCCGGGGAAGCCTGGACGGTTGTATTCCACCCAGAGGAACAGGGGGCTGGTCACGGCACGGACGGCGAGCACCAGCAGGATGATCGGGTAGAACACGGCGAGCAGCACCTGCATCACCCGGGGCAGGACGGGCTTGGCATTGGCCGCCTGCTCGCGTTCGGCATTCCGGCGTTCGGCATTCCGGCGTTCGACGTCGTCCTCCGGGGATCCCGGCAGGGCAGAGAGCTGCACCGTCTCGTCAAAGCCGGAGTCCTGGCGTGCCCCGGACTTGTCAGCCTGCGTCTGGAGGACGGCGGCTTCGGCCGCCTTCCGGTCAGCACGGCTCCCGGGCTGACGGGTCGCGGACGCTGTTACGGCGGCCGCCGCAGCGGCTGCGGCGGCCTCTTCCTTCTCGGCTGCGGGCTTGTCGGCAGGGGTGGCTGCTGCCGAGCCGGCGGCGGACGCTGCGGGCTTGGCGGCGGCGGGCTTGGCGGCCGCGGCGCCGTCGTCCTTCGTGGCTGCGGGCTTGGCGGCCGCGGCGCCGTCGTCCTTCGTGGCTGCGGGCTTGTCGGCAGAGCCCGCGGTGGTCTTGGCGGTGGAGGCCGGCTTCATCCAGTCGAACGCCGGCTCGTCCGTGTCGTCCGAGGGATCCAGATGCGGATCCGGCCGGTCGGGAGGGGTAGGACTTTTGTCTGTCACGTGGAGCTTCGCTTCCGTAGGCTTCTGTGCTGCCCGGCCTGCGCCCGGCTGCGCAACTTATCTGGCTCCGAGCCTACCGTCAGAGGATTGGGCTCGGCGGGGTGCCACCCCGTCAGTTGGCGTATTGGGCCCAAGGGATGTTCCAGTCCCCGAAGCCGTCATCGAAGTTGGCGTACTCCCCCTCGGTGTTCACTACCTGGACGACGTCGCCGGTGGTCATGTTGTCGAAGACCCACTTGGCGCCGTCCGGGCCCAGACCGATGCAGCCGTGGGAGAGGTTCGCCTTGCCGACGAATGGCATTGCGGAGTCCGTGGCCTGGTGGATGAACTCCCCGCTGGGCGTCAGACGCGTGGCGTAGTTCACGTCGAGCTGGCCGTAGTAGGCCGGGTCCCCCGGTTTGAGCCCGATCGTGGAGGCGTCCATGTGCTCCACGCGGTGCTTCTCCATGAACACGAGGAAACCCCGGGCAGAGGGGAACCGGGTGTCACCCATGGTTGCGGGCCACTTCCCCGCCGGCTTGTCGTTGATGCTGACCGAGAAGGTATGGGCCTTGGCGTCGGCAACGGCCACCTTCTTGTCTCCGATGTGGACAGTCACTTTCTTATTGAAGTTGCCGACCTGCCCGTTGCCCAGTTCGACGCCGAACATCTTCATGTCCATGGTGATGGTGCTGTTCGCGGCCCAGAAGGCCTGCGGCCGGTACCTGACGGTGTTCTTGTTGAACCAGTGGAAAGCACCCACCTGGCCGGACGTGGAGGTGATCTTGATGGCCTTTTCAACGGCGTCCCGGTTCAGGACCGGCTCGCTGAAGGTGATCTGCAGGGGCTGGGCCACGCCCATCTTCATCCCGTCCAGGGGGTAAATGGCGGCGTCGGCCTCGTTGGCAGTCGAAACGGTGGTGAATGATCGTGTGCTGTGGGTCTGGCGTCCGGCGGCGTCCAGCACGGAGTACGTGAAGTTGTACCGGGTGTTGAACGCCAGGTCGCCGGAGGAAGTCCAGGCGGATGCGTCCGCGCCCAGTGTGCCGTCGACCGTGTCGCCGGCATCGCTCGTGAGCGCCACCCGGTCAATGCGCCCGTTCTTGACCTTGAGGGATACCGGCGCCGCAGGGTTGACCTGGACGGCGCCGTCGGCGGGCGTGAGCGCGAGCTCCGCGGGGGCCACCACCGGGACGGCGAGTCCCGGCGTCGTCCGGGCCGGGGATCCCGCCTCGGAGGAAATGGCGGACTGGGCCAGCCCCGGAGCCGCCGCGGCGAAGGCCCCGCCGCCGGCTGCCAGGGCGCAGACCATCCCCAGCAAGGCAATCTTGCGGCGGGTACTCCAGGTTTTCAGGGCCATCACAGGGCCCGGGCGTTTCCACACGTCATCCTGCCAGCATAATTGAGTTACCTTGGAACCCCGGACCGTTTCGACCACGATCCGGTTACAAAAGTGCCCCCAAAACGGTCACGACAAAGGGCCCCGGACGAGAGTCCGGGGCCCTTCGGGACACTTCCTAGTAGCGGTAATGACCGGGCTTGTAAGGGCCGGCCACGTCGACGTCCAGGTACTCGGCCTGCTCCTTGGACAGCTCAGTCAGCTCCACGTCGAGGGCGCCCAGGTGCAGTCGGGCGACCTTCTCGTCCAGGATCTTCGGCAGGACGTAGACCTGCTTCTCGTATTCACGCTCGCCCTCGGGCTGGCCGGCCTTCGTGAACAGTTCGATCTGGGCGATCGTCTGGTTGGCGAAGGAGTTGCTCATGACGAAGGAGGGGTGTCCGGTGGCGTTGCCGAGGTTCAGCAGGCGGCCTTCGGACAGCACGATGATGGAGCGGCTGCCCGTTCCCGTGGCCGGGTCGGCTTCGAAGACCCACTCGTGGACCTGGGGCTTGATCTCGACCTTCTTGATGCCGGGGACCTTCGCCAGGCCCGCCATGTCGATCTCGTTGTCGAAGTGGCCGATGTTGCCCACGATTGCCTTGTCGCGCATCCCGGCCATGTGCTTGGCCATGATGACATCCTTGTTGCCGGTGGTGGTGATGAAGATGTGGCCTTCGCCAAGGACGGATTCCAGCTTGGCCACCTGGTAGCCGTCCATCGCTGCCTGGAGCGCGCAGATCGGATCGATTTCCGTGACAATCACGCGCGAGCCCTGGCCGCGGAAGGCCTCTGCGGCTCCCTTGCCGACGTCGCCGTAACCGCAGACGACGGCGACCTTGCCGCCCATCAGGACGTCGGTGGCACGGTTGATGCCGTCCGGCAGGGAGTGGCGGATGCCGTATTTGTTGTCGAACTTGCTCTTAGTGACGGAGTCGTTGACGTTGATGGCCGGGAAGAGCAGCTTGCCCTGCTCCGCCAGCTGGTACAGGCGGTGCACGCCGGTGGTGGTCTCCTCGGTGACGCCGAGCAGGAGGGAGCCGATGCGGGTCCACTTCTGCGGGTCGGCCTGAAGCGAGGCGCGCAGCACGTCGAGGAACACCCGGCCTTCCTCGGATTCGTCCTCGGTAGCGGCGGGCACAGCACCGGCGGCCTCGAATTCGACACCCTTGTGCACCAGCATGGTGGCGTCGCCGCCGTCGTCCAGGATCATGTTCGGACCAAGCTCAGGGTTGGCGTCGGCGCCCGGCCAGGTGAGGATCTGCTGGGCAGTCCACCAGTATTCCTCCAGCGTCTCGCCCTTCCAGGCGAAGACGGGGACGCCTTGGGGGTTCTCGGCGGTGCCTGTGCCGACCACAACGGCGGCGGCGGCTTCGTCCTGGGTGGAGAAAATATTGCAGGATGCCCAGCGGACTTCCGCGCCGAGGGCGGTAAGGGTCTCGATCAGCACCGCGGTCTGGACCGTCATGTGCAGGGATCCGGCGATCCGGGCGCCCTTGAGCGGCTGGCTGGCGCCGAATTCCTCGCGCAGGGACATGAGTCCGGGCATCTCGTGCTCGGCGAGGCGGATCTGATGGCGGCCCGCCTCGGCCAGGGAAATGTCCGCAATCTTGTAATCGAAAGTCATGTGAATCCTTTGTTGTGGCCGGTTGCTTGTCTGGAGCTGGGTATCCAGGTAATTCTGGCTCTAAGCAGTCATTCGCTGCCGGCGGCATCCCTGATGGGTGGCCGGCACGTTCACGGGTGCTTGTTATTCCGCGGCGTGGCGGGGGGCTGTGGCCTGCTGGCCGGCGTCGTGCTGATCAGAGGGGGCCGCCGCGGCGGCGGGCAGGAGTTCCGGCGGCAGCAGCAGCGGGATGCCGTCCTCGATCCTGTACCGCAGCTTGTTCCCGGCTTCATCTGCCGTGACGGTGACGAGCTCGTCGCCTTCCTGCACCAGGCCGGAGCCGGTGACGGGGCATCGGAGGACAGACAACAGTTCGGGACTTAGCTTGGGCATAGTGAACGCTCCCTGATGGGCGCCGCGAAGGGGCGCCGGTGGCTGACGGCTTTTTGCAGTTTCCACCCTACCGCCAGTTGGCGCCTTAGGAAGGTTCGCGCAGGACGCGCAGATGCCCGCGTCTGGCGCCCTCGGCCGGAGCCGGTGCTTCCAGCGCCGGATGCAGCGTGCGCTGCCCCTTGGCAGGGTCCGCCGCAGCCGGACGGAAGGCGGCCTCGCGGACCGCGTTGGCGAGGGCCAGAAGGTCGTCGGGACCGGGCCCGGCCGGGGTTGCCGGCATGGCCAGCCGCATGACTTCCCAGCCGCGCGGCACGGTCAGCGAGTCGGCGTGCTGTTCGCACAAGTCGTAACAGTGCGGTTCGGCGTACGTGGCAAGTGGGCCCAGGACGGCCGTGGAGTCGGCGTATACGTACGTCAAAGTGGCCACCGCAGAATTGCGGCAGGCAGACCTCGAACAAAGACGAATTGCACCCACGACATCACAGACTACTCCCCCTCGGGCGGGGGCTCCGCATCGACACGATAGTGGTTGTGCCGCGGCGGGGCGGCGGCGGATCGCGGTCTGGCCGTATCGCGTAAATCATTCTGCGGGTTTAGAGTCAAGATATGCAGTCATCGCACCACGATTCGGGTTTCACGGTCCGGTTGGCTGACCCCGACGCCGTACAGACAGGCGCCGGTTCCGGCCCCGCCAGCGCGCCTTTGGCCGGCTCGCCCACCGCTGTCCAGGGAAAGAACTTTTGGCAGCGCCGCAGGAACCGGCACGGCCGGGGGCTTCGCGGCGAACTCATGCTCCCCACCCTGCCCGGCTACCGGACCCGCTCCGACCGGTTCGATGACTTCGTCCTGGACTCGGCGCAGCGGCTCCACGACATCTGGGGCAAAACCCTCGACGGCGTCCGCTTCGCCGTCGACGAAATCCCTCCGGGCCTGGAGCAGCTCGTGGCGGACCGCACCCCCGCGCCGATGGGCGCCTTCACGGCCGCGACTGCCGAGGACGGACCGGTCATCACGCTGTACCGCCGCGTGGTGGAACAGGCGTGTGGAACCCGGGACGAGCTACAGGACCTGGTGCACGACGTCGTCGTGGAATACACGGCCGAGATGCTCGGCGTACCCCCCGAGTCACTAGACCCGGTCTACCGCCGCCGGTACTGACCGGCGCGGGATGCCCGGCTCTCGGCCCCGACTTGCCCCAGACTGACCCGGCCCTGCCCCGCCTGACCGGTCCTAGTAGCCCAGCGTGACGGGGACCTGTCGCTGTCCTGCCGCTTCCGGCGCGATGGCCACGACGGACATGTCCTGCCGGCTTTCCCGGCCCAGGACCAGCGCCCCGTAGGCCGCGTCCCCGGCGGCGGATACCACATAGCCCACGAGCGGCGAGCCGCCCACGTCCGCGGGGACCTTGATGGACACCGTGGTTCCGCCGGCAATGTCGGCGGAACCGGCGGGCCGGATCTTGCCGTCCGCCGTGATGGGCGTGTAGGTCACTGTCGCCCGGCCTGCGGGTGCACCGAAAACGAGCTGCCCGGCGCCCGCGCTGGGAACCGGAACGACGTGCTGGCTGCCCAGCCGGGCCGACGCGGCGGAGAACGCAATGTCCGAGGCGTCCCCGGACTGCAGTCCGCGTGTGAGCCGGGCAGTGGCCGCGAAGGAGACATCGGAGCTCGCCGCGACGGTATAGGTCCCGGCCGGGACCCCGGCCAGCGAAACTTCAGTGACGGCCCCGGCCTTCGCCGTGACCACGCCGCCGCCGGGCAGCGCCTTCTGGCCGTCGCGTCCATACAACTTGATCTCGACCACGGCATCGGCTGCCCCGGGCACAGCAACTTCCAGGGCCGGTCCGGCATCGGCGAAGCCGGGTTTCGCCGTAAGCGCGGCCAGGGCCGCCGGATCCTGGATCTCGAGACCGGAGGCCACTTGGCTGACGGACGGTGCACTGCCGGGGGTAATGAAGTCGACACCGCCGGGCGTGAGGCCGCGGAGCACGCTTTGCTGGATGACGGCTGCCACCGGGCCGCCCGTGCTGCGGACCCGCACGCCGAGCCGTTCCTGTCCAGGCGCGAGCCCGGCCAGGACTATCGAGCGGGTGGTGCCGGGCGCCACGAGCAGGCCGCGGCTTCCGGGCGCCTGGATCAAGCCGTCGGAGCCAAGGAGATCCAGGCTCACCGTCGCGGGCGTGCTGGAGGCATTGGTGAGGTTCAGGACTGCCGACCGGCCGAGGGCCGTGTTGGCGCCGACCAGCCAGAGATCATTGCCGGGTTGCTGGCAGGCTGCGGCCGCGGAACCTTGGAGGTCCCCGTCCTCGGCGGTGTAGCTCAGGACGGCGCCGGCAGCTGCCTGGCGGTTGTCCTGGGCATCGGCGCTGAGAACGCTGATGTTGTCCACCTCCCGCTGGGGCACGACGCCGGCGATCAGCACGGGCGTGCGGGCCGCAGCCGTGGAGGCGGTGGGCACAGCCGTGGCGCCCTTGGCGATTTCGGCGAGGGGGGCACCCTTGAGCGGGGCCAGCCGGCTGCCGGGAATGACGCCCGCGCTTGAGCCGAGCACCGCGGCGCTGACGGCGGTCTTCGCCGTAGCGGATTCCGGGCTGAACTGGGGGTCGGTGCCCACGGGGGTGCCCTCGAGCAGCCGGGCAGGGCCCGGACAGACTCCGACGCTGCTGCCTGCCGGCACCGAGGCCACGGGGGCCTCGAGATGCCGGCTGGCGGGGCTTTGTGGGGTCAGCGACGCCGCCGACACCAGGCCTCCGCCCGCGGCAACGAGGGCCACCGCGGAGAGAATGCCCCCCATCAAGCCGGCCCGCGGCAGGCCCCTCTTCTGCGGCGCCGCACCGGCGGCGGGTGCAACTTTGGCTCGCCCGCCGGCACCCGCGCCGGAAACGCCAGCGCCCGGGGTTTCGGTCATGGAAGATGCGTCCTTTGACGTTTCCGGAACCGGACCGCCGTCGTTCTTGTTGTCGCTGTTATCTTCGTTGTCGTTTTTGCCCTTAGACATGCTGATGTTCCTTACGCAGGGAGGCTTCGTCCCTGGACAGGCCGGTGTTGGACCGGCGGGCAGGCATGGGCACGGCCAGGAGGACGGTCAGCCCGATCATCACGGCCTGCGCGATTCCGATCAGGACGGCCCAGGGCGCTTCGTAACGGATGCTCAACTGGCCGCCTTGGGCGGGCAGGGTGAACGCCTGGGCCCATCCCGACGTCGTTGAGGTCAGGCGGCGGCCGTCGAGCCAGGCGCTCCAGCCCGGATCGGCGCGGTCGGCAAGAACCACCAGGCGGCCCTCGGGGCCGGCCGGGATGGTGCCGCCCGCAGAGACTTCCTCCGCAGACAGCAGGCCGACGGTTGCGCCGGTGCCGTCCACCACCCGGACCCGGTGGGCGACGTCGGAGGCCTTGATGCCAGGCCGGTCCACCGGGCTGACCCGCCACAGCCAGCCCGTACCGGTCTGGCCGACGGCGACAAGCCCGGGCACGGCGTCCATGCGGCTGGCCGTCAATTCGGAGGCCGAATCTGCAACCCGGAGCACCACAAAGCCGACGCCAAGCTGCTCGAGCTCTCCCCTCGGATCCACACCCTCGCCGGCCACAATGGTGGCCACGACGTTCCGGAGCGAAGCGGCGACGGCGTCGTCGTCGCGGACCGTCTCCTGGCCCGGCGCCCCCATGATGCCGCGGGCCGCGGCGATCGTGGACAGGGCGTCGAGTGTGGTGCCGGCGCCGCGCATGAGTGTTGCGTCGAAGCTGCCGTCCTCGTTGCTGGCAATAAGGAGCGTCTTGGACTGTTCCGAGCCCTCGCCGCGGTCAACCGCCGTGGCCGGCAGGGTGCGGGCCTGGGCAGGCTGGACGAGCCTCGGGGTTCCGAGACCGGCGGGGCCGGCGCTGGCTGCCGGTGCTGGCGTGGGTGCCTGCGCCGTAGGCTGCAGCAGGTTTTGCGCGCTCCACAGGGTGAACCCGGCCAGGGGTGCGGCCAGCAAAAGGGCCAGGGCTGCCGCGGCCGTGGCGCGGATCAGGACCTTCCGTGCCAGCCCGGTCCCGGCCGTCCGGTCGGCGGCGTCCAGGAGTCCTTCTGCTGCGATGAGGGCGGCCCCCAGGAGGGCGAACGCGGCCGCCGAAACGGCGGGGCCGGGGAACGGCGTGACCAGGACATCGGCGCTGGCGCCGGAGGCGACATGCCCGGCGAGCCAGCCGCCGGCCAGCATCAGGACTGCGACGGCCCACAGGCAGCGTGCCGTCCAGGTGCGTCCCGCCAGCACCAGCCGGCGCGGCATGAACAGCGCGGCGAGGGCCAGCAGCAGCACCGGCAGCCCGAACAGCAAGGCCAGCAGCAGCGCCCACGGCAGTCCGGCCGTGCCCGATGCGGTCCCGCCAAAGGCGCTCAGCCCGGTGAGTCCGGCGCCGGCGTCGAAGTTCAGCGGCTGGCCCAGGGCCTGCTGCCACAGCGGGGCGGCGTCGAAACCGAGCGGCAGGCCCGGGTCTGCCAGGAGCGCCCGCGGCCGGTCCAGCACGGAGAAGGCGAACGGCAGGAACAATGCCAGGCTGGGCAGGAGCGCCCACCACACCGTGCGGCCGCGGCGGCCCAGAAGCACCACGCACAGGGCAACGACTGCGATGCAGGGCACCAGCAGCGACGGCGCCGCGGCGGTGACCACGGCCATGGCCAGGCCCGCCGCGGCCGCAGCTGTCCAGGAGGGCGTCCCGTTGATGCCGGGGCGGGCGGCGGGCATGGCGGTCAGCCGGCCTTGGCCCGGCGCCGGGACGGCGTGGACGCCGCGGCCTGCCGCCGTGCCGGTAGCCCGGAGCAGCGCCAGGACGAGCACCGGGATCATAACGTGCGCAATCAAGGCGCCAAGCCGGCCTTGGTTGAGGGAAACCTGGAGCGCCGGCGCCGCGGCCCAGACCAGGGCGGCCGCCAGGCGCAGCCTCCGGCGCGCCGTCAGGGCACCGGCAGCGAACCACGCGCCCAGCGCGGACAGCGGCATGGCAAGGATCAACAACCAGCCGACGGCGCCGTTGGCGTCGCCGGCACCGAGCGCTCCCAGCACCCACAGGAGGTAGCCGAAGGGGTCGCCGTGGCCAGGAAGGCCCGCGCCGAGACTGATCCACCAGGTGGAGGCATGGTGCCAGATTTCGGAGAGGCGCAGTGAAACCGGGATCAGCGCGCCGCCGGAAACTGCCGGGGCACGGAACAGGCCGAGCAGTCCCGTCAGGGAAACCGCCAGGGTCAGGAGTACAGCCAGCACGGCACCGTTGCCCACCCAACCGCGGTCCGGGGTGGCGATGGCGGCGAAGTCGTCGGCGTCGCCGGTAGGCTGCTCGGCCAGCGGATCAGTGCCCGTGGCTCCGTCGCCGAAGTCGTCGGCGCCCAGCGCCTCGATCAGGGAGCGCCGGTGCGCCCAGACCTCACGGCGCGGCGTCTGCAGCCCTGTCATGACGGAGCGCCTTATCCGGCGGGTGCGCGCGGCATTGCGGCGTCCGCGGATCACCGAGGCCGGGCGGCCCAGCGCCGCAAAGGTTGCCAGCAGTTGGGAGAACCCGTGCCCTGGGTCCTTGACAGCAATGCTCAGGATAAGTTTGAAGAGGCTCCCGACGAGAGCGCCGACGGCGTGCAGCGGGACTTTCCAGCCGGCCGCGTGCTTGAGCCGCAGATGGACCTGCGCCTTGCGTGCGGCAGCCGCGTTGCCCAGCGCATGGGGACGATGCGAGACATGGAACATCCGCGCGCTGGGGACCACCACCACGCGGTGCCCGGCGAGGCGGTTGCGCCAGCAGAAGTCAACGTCGTCGCCGCTTCCGGGCAGTGCCGGATCGAAGCCCCGGAGCTCCTCCCAAATGTCGCGGCGAACCAGCATGCCGGCGGAATTCACGGCAAAGGTATCGCTGCGGCCGTCGTACTGGCCCTGGTCGAGCTCGTCGGCATCGATCAGCGTCAGCCGCTCGGCCCAGCGGCTCGTGGAGAGGCCGACGTCGATCAGCCGCCGCTCGGCAAACCAGTCCAGCTGCTTGCAGCCTGCCACCGTGACCGACGGCGCGCGCTCGACGGCATGGAGCAGTTCGGCGAGGGCTTCGGGTGCCGGTGCGGCGTCGTCGTGCAGCAGCCAGATCCACTCGGCGCCCTGCGCGCCGACGGCGGTGTCCTCAGGCCTCTGCGGGAGGGCCTTGAGCCCGGCCATGACGGCGCCTCCCATGCCGGACCTGGGCTGGTCGACCACCGTGACATTGGCCTTGCCCAATTCCTGTTCGAGGAGGGCGGCGGAGTGGTCGCGGGAGCCGGTGTCGACACCGATCACGGCGTCGGCGGGCCGCGTCTGGGCCGCCAGCGCCGCAAGGGTCCTGGGGAGAAAAGCACCGCCGTCGTGGGAGACCACGACGGCGGTGACTCGTACTTCTTGAAGAATTAGACTGCTCGCTTCCTAAGCCGGCGCCGCTCGCGCTCGGAGAGGCCTCCCCAGATCCCGAAGCGCTCGTCGTTAGACAAGGCGTATTCGAGGCACTGTGAACGCACGTTGCAGGCGCCGCAGACTTTCTTGGCGTCGCGGGTGGAGCCGCCCTTTTCAGGGAAGAAGGCTTCAGGATCCGTCTGGGCGCACAGGGCATCGGTCTGCCAGCCGAGCTCGCCCTCGTCGTCGAATTCCTGCCGGGACGGCAGTCCGATCCAGACGGGCTGCGCGGCGGAAACCGAACCGGGCGAATGGAGCTCCATGGGCGGGTCGAGGGGATCGGTGTCATGATCCGGGCCGGCGAGGAGTTCGTCGTGCGCTGCGAGGAAGGCCGTGGCGGCCTCCTGCAGGGAATCCTGGGTGTGTTCGTTATAGCGCTCAGCCGCGTCCGGATCGGCCGGATCTACATACCAGTCACTCGGCACGCCGCGTGACCGGTATTTCGCCGTGGCCTGGCCGGCAACTACGGCATCTTCATGGATACGCTCTGCTAGCCCCATGGCGTCCCCCTCCTGATTTGCAGCCACTGCAAGACCCCCATGGCACTCGGTTGAGTGCCGGTTTATGTGCAGTGGCTTTAGATAACTAATTACACGCGTGTAAGTATCCGTGAGTCAAGCCACGGCGGAGATAATAATCAACTTGATACACAAAGTGCACGCACGCCACGCCCGGATTTTTTTCGCCACTCCCGCAGGATCCCGCGGAATAATCAGGCTACTGAGCACTTCCGGGGGTTTTCATTGAGTTTTCGGTAAATTTTGCCCACACCCACACAGAGGCCGCCGGACGCGCCAACCGCCGGGGTGACCGACGTCACGCTGCCCGGGGCCGGTTGGCCGTGACGAGGGCCGTGGCAAGATGAGGACATGAGCATTCCGGCAATCGACCTGATGACAGCCCTGCGGTCCGGCCAGTCCACAGCGCCCCGGCTGACTTGGTACGGCCCCGATTCGGAGCGGGTTGAACTCTCAGGCCGGGTGCTGGACAACTGGGTGGCGAAGACTTCCAATCTGCTGCAGGACGAACTCGATGCCGAACCCGGCATGCGGCTGCGCCTGGACCTGCCCGCGCACTGGAAATCGGTGATCCTGGCCCTGGCGGCCTGGCAGCTCGGCATGGAAGTGGTTTTCGACGACGCGGAGGCGGAGCTGCTGGCCACGGCGGACCCTGGCCCGCGAGCTGCCGCAGGCGGGTTCGACGCCGTCATGGCTGTCTCCCTGCCGGCGTTGGCCATGCGCTGGACGGGTGAGCTGCCCACCGGCGTCCTTGACTATGCCGCCGAGGTCCGCTCCCACGGGGACATTTTCATGCCCCACACCGAGCCGGAAGCGGAACGCCTCGCGGTCCGCACCTCTGAGGGCACCGTCCATGCACACGGCGCGCTCCTGCAGGATTTTGCCGCAGCCCGCGACACCGGCCTGCGGCTGCTCGTTCCTGCGGCGGACGGCCTCGAAGCGGTTCTTGCGCAGTCACTGGGAACCTGGAAGGCCGACGGTTCCGTGGTCCTGGTGCACCCCGACGTCGAGGTGACCGGCAAGCTGCGGGCCGCCGAGCGCATCAGCGGGAACTGAACCGCTGCACGGTTCCTTGGATACTGAGGCTCAGGCACCAAACCTCAGGCACCAAACCGCAGGCACTAAGCCTCAGGCCGGCGGGCCGGGCAGCTCCGGGTCCCTGACGGCCTCCCGGACGGGCGTCCGGGAAACGCTGGCACCGGGCTGGCTGTCATGCGGCGCGTACGGGTGCCGTTCGATGATTTCGTGGTCGTGCGAGAACTCCGGCTCTTCGTCGAGTTCCTGGTTGAACACGAGGAAGCGGTAGGCAAAGAACCGGACCACGGTGGCGACGAGGATGCCGACCACCCCGGCCAGGAAGAGCATGTTCTTGTCGGTGACACCCATGCCGTACTTCGCGATGGCGGTGAGACCGGTGGAGATGCCGATGCCGATCCCGTTGATGATGATGAACATCACGAACTCTCGCAGCACGTTGGCCTGCCGGCGGTGCCGGAACGTCCAGAAACGGTTCGCAATCCACGAGAACACGGTCGCCACGCTGGCCCCGAAGAAGCGGGCCTTTGCCTCGCTGTCCGTCATGGGACCGTGCATCAGATAGAACGTCAGCCCGTTGTCAATGATGAACGCGATGCCGCCGACGGCGCCGAACTTGGCCACTTCGCGCCAGAACAGCGAGGCCAGCCCGCGCATGCGCTCGTTAAGTGTAGTAATCATGACCCTCCGTGGCCTTCTGGAACTGTCGGCCATTGGGCCAAACGCCCATTTTAGCGCCGTTTCCCGGGAGTCCGCCCGCAGTGGCCGTTCCGACAGCTCCCCGCGCACCCGACGCCGGGCGGCGCCGGCGCGGGCCCGGAACCCTCCCATCAGCAGCGTTCCCGCGCTTGCCAATCCCTAAAAGCCGGGTTCCCGTGAGGTTTTCGGTAGGCTGGGACTTGTGACTTTTCCTGTAATCGGTGTTGTTGGCGGCGGCCAGCTTGCACGAATGATGGCCCCCGCCGCGACCGCCCTGGGCTTTGAGCTCCGTGTTCTCGCCGAAGGCGAGGACGTCTCTGCCGTCTCTGCCGTGGCTAATGCCCCGGTCGGCGACTACACGGACCTGGCGCATCTGCTCGAGTTTTCCCGCGGCCTGGATGTTCTGACCTTCGACCACGAACACGTCCCCACGGCGCACTTGCGGTCCTTGATCGACGCCGGCGTGAACGTCCATCCCGGCCCGGATGCCCTGGTCAATGCCCAGGACAAGCTCGTGATGCGCGCCGCGATCGACCGGCTCGAGCTGCCCAACCCCGAGTGGGCCGCCGTCGCCCATGTCGCGGACCTTGTCGCCTTCGGCGAGCAGACCGGCTGGCCGGTGGTTCTGAAGATGCCCCGCGGCGGTTACGACGGCAAGGGCGTGCGCATTGTGTCCTCGGCCGAGGACGCGGCCGGCTCCGCCGACTGGTTCGAGGCCATGTCCCCCCTGCTGGCCGAAGCCAAGGTGGAATTCAGCCGGGAGCTCTCGGCCATGGTCGCCAGGACGCCGGACGGTGAAACACGGGCCTGGCCGGTGGTGCACACCATCCAGGTCGACGGCGTGTGCGACGAAGTGATTGCCCCGGCCCTGGACATCCCCCTCGATGTTGCCGCGGCCGCGGAGAACGCTGCGGTCCGGATCGCGGGCGAGCTCGGCGTGACCGGTGTCATGGCCGTCGAACTCTTCGAGACGCCGGGCGTGGGTGTGGGCTTCCTGATCAACGAGCTCGCCATGCGCCCGCACAACACCGGGCACTGGACCCAGGACGGCTCGGTGACGAGCCAGTTCGAGCAGCACCTGCGGGCCGTCCTGAATCTGCCGCTGGGCGCCACGGACCTGCTGGGACCCGTCGTGGTGATGAAGAACTTCCTCGGCGGCGCCAACCAAGACCTCTATTCCGCCTACCCCGCGGCCCTCGCGAGCGAGCCGGCCGCGAAGGTGCACTGCTACGGCAAGGCCGTCCGGCCCGGCCGGAAGATCGGCCACGTCAACTTGGTCGGGACTTCAGCCGCCGACGTCGACTCCGTGCGGCAGCGGGCCACTACCGTGGCAGACATCATCCGGAACGGCCGGGCCCAGGCCGGCACAATGCCGGCAACCTCCGAGGAGACCGCATGAGCACCGCACCCAACGCAGGCACCCCTCTCCCCCGGGCGGACTCTCCGATCGTGGGCCTCGTCATGGGCTCGGATTCGGACTGGCCGGTCATGGAAGCCGCCGCCGAAGCCCTCGCAGAGTTCGGGATCCCGTTCGAGGCCGACGTCGTCTCGGCCCACCGGATGCCCACGGAGATGATCCGCTATGGCCAGACGGCCCACGAGCGCGGTCTTCGCCTCATCATCGCCGGTGCCGGCGGTGCCGCGCATCTCCCCGGCATGCTTGCCTCGGTCACCCCGCTGCCCGTGATCGGCGTCCCCGTGCCCTTGAAGACCCTGGACGGCATGGATTCCCTGTTGTCCATCGTGCAGATGCCGGCCGGTGTTCCGGTCGCCACCGTCTCGATCGGCGGGGCGCGCAACGCCGGCCTCCTTGCCGTGCGCATGCTTGCCTCGGGCACGGACGAACTCGCGCTCCAGCTCCGGGCGGACCTCCTGGACTTCGCCCAGGAACTGAACGACGTCGCAACCCGAAAGGGCGCGAGCCTGCGGCACAAGGTCAGCGAAGTGTTCGCCGACGGCAACGTCGCCCCGCGCAGCAGCAAATAAGGCAGCCATTAGGAATCCCGGCATGAGCAACAGCTACGCCCCGACGCACCGGCCTGAGACCACTGGGCAGTCCGGGCGGGTACTGAGCGACCCGGTCCGGAACCCGTCCGGGGCCCCGGCCCCGGTGCTGACAAAGCGGGCGTTCGTCCTGATCCTTCTAACGCTGCTGGTTCCCGGCAGCGCCCAGATCGTCGCCGGGAAGCGCCGGCTAGGCCGGTCTGCGCTGCGCGTGACCTTCACGGTCTGGGCGCTGGCCCTGTTGGCCGTACTGCTTCTGCTCGTGTCCCGCTCCACGCTGATCAACATCCTCGCCGGCACGGTGCCCTCGCTCCTGCTGGTGCTCGGCCTCGCGCTGCTGGCCATCGGCTGGGCTGCCCTGTTCCTGAACACCTTGCGGCTGATCCGGCCCGGGCTGCTCGCCCCCAGAATCCGTCCCGGGGTGGTGCTGGCGCTAGTGCTGGCCATGATCCTCAGCAGCGGGTCCCTGGGCTACGCGGCCTACCTGCTCAACGTCAGCCGCGACGCCATCGGCAGCATCTTCGCTGGTTCCGGTCCCACCCTTGAACCGTCCGAAGGCCGGTACAACTTCCTGATGATGGGCGGCGACGCCGGGGCGGACCGCACGGGCCGCCGGCCTGACAGCCTCTCCGTGATCAGCGTCGACGCCAAGACCGGCAGCACAGCGATTATCTCCGTGCCCCGCAACCTCCAGAACGCCCAGTTCAGCGCGGACTCCCCGATGCGCCAGGTGTATCCGGAGGGCTTCAACTGCGGGGACGAATGCCTGATCAACGCGATCAACACCGATGTCACCAACAACCATAAAGACCTATATCCCGGGGTGGCCGACCCGGGCGCGCAGGCCACCCTCGAGGCGGTGTCCGGAACGCTGGGCATCAGGGTCCAGGCCTACGTCCTCGTGGACATGGACGGTTTTTCCAAGCTCATCGACGCTATGGGCGGCATCCGGATCAAGGCCGGCGGCTGGGTCCCCATCAGCGGACCGATGGTGGACGAGGCCCACGGCATCCACGGCATGCCGGACGGCTGGATTCCGGCAGGCGACCAGACGCTCGACGGCTTCCACGCCCTCTGGTACGGCCGGTCCCGGGAATTCGTGGACGACTACGCCCGCATCCAGCGCCAGCAGTGCGTGCAGCAGGCGATGCTGAAGCAGCTCGACCCGGCAAAACTGCTGGCCAAGTTTGAGGACATCGCCAAGGCTGGCACCAAGGTGGTTGAATCCAACATCTCCTCCGGCCAGCTCGGCAGCTTCGTGGACCTGGCCATGAAAGCCAAGGGCCAGGACGTCAGCCGTCTGACCATCGGTCCGCCCGACTTCGACGCGGCTTTCTCCACGTCGCCGGACTTCAACATTATCCACCAGCGGGTGGCCAAACTGCTGGCCAGCCCGTCCGCCGGCGCCGCAGACGACACTGTCCTGGAGCCCGGAACGGCTGCCGGGCCGCTCTCGGCCGCCGGCGCCGCGCCGGGCACCCAGCCCCCGCCCTCGCCGTCGGACTTCACCCCGGTGACCACCACACCGGACGGGCAGCCGATCACCGAAGAGATGCTCAACCAGTTCAAACGCAATGGCGACGAGCAGTCCATCCGCGACCTCGTCGCCACGAACGGCAAGTGCGCGCCGCTCTGACACCGGCCCGCGTGGATCCACCAGCGCCCGCTGCCCGCGCCGCGGGTGCCCGGATCAGAGCGGCCGCTGCAGTTTGACCGCAAATCATTGACGAGACAGTTCATTAGGCGAGACATTACATTCCACAAGACAGGGACCAGGCCATGTACGAACTTGAGAACGTCCTCCGGCCCTATGCCTGGGGCTCCCCGACGGCGATCGCCGAGCTGCTCGGCAGGCCGGCGTCGGGCGGTCCCGAGGCGGAGCTCTGGATCGGCGCCCACCCGGACTCCCCGTCTGTGGCGCTGACGCCTGCGGCCGGGGGCGCCGGCCGGCACGTGCCCGAAACGCACGAAGACGGACGGCTCGCGCTGGACGCCCTGATCGCCGAGGATCCGGAACACTGCCTGGGCGGCGCGAGCGTGGCCGCCTTCGGCCCGCGGCTGCCGTTCCTGCTCAAAGTCCTCGCGGCCGAGACGCCGCTGTCCCTGCAGGTGCACCCGACCCTCGCCCAGGCCCGGGAGGGCTTCGCACATGAAGAAGCCGCCGGCGTCGACCCCGCCGCCCCGGACCGCAACTACAAGGATGCCTTCCACAAACCGGAAATGATCTTCGCGCTGACCCCGTTCGAGGCGCTCTGCGGTTTCCGGCCGGCGGCGGAATCCCGGGCAGTCTTCCAGCACCTGGCAGCATGTTTCGACCTCGCCGGGCTGGAGCTGCCGCCGCTTGTTCCGCTGCTGCTCGAGGACCTGGCGCAGCCGGACGAGCCCGCGGCCCTCCGCTCCGCCTTTGAGCGGCTCATCGCCGGCGGCGAGGACGTCTCGCACGCCACAGAGACAATCGTGGCGGCCCTCGTCTCTGGCGCGCCCATGGGATCGCACGTGGCGGAGCTGACCACGGTGGTGAACCTCAACCATGACTACCCCGCAGACCCGGGCGTCCTGATTTCGCTGCTGCTGAACCGGATCTCGCTCGCGCCGGGTGAGGCCGTCTACCTGCCGGCCGGAAACGTCCATGCCTACCTCCACGGGCTCGGGATCGAGGTCATGGCGTCATCGGACAACGTGCTCCGCGGCGGGCTCACGCCCAAATTCGTGGACGTGCCGGAACTGCTCAAGACCGTCGCGTTCGAGGCGGTCGCCGTGCCCATGCTCCCCGCCGAGACCACAATGCTGGGCCAGGAACTCTACCGTCCGCCGTTCCGGGAATTCCAGCTGCAGCGAATTGTTCTGGCGCCCGGGGCGGAGCCGGTCCCGCTGGCACAGTCCGGTGCCGCCGTCGTCATTGTCACGGCAGGCTCCGTCCGGCTCGACTCCCCGAAGGGTGAGCTGCGGCTGGAACGGGGCGCCAGTGCCTTCCTGCCCGCCGCAGAGGCCCCGGTCAACGTCCACGCCGTCTCCGGCGCCGCCGGCCCCGCCCTGGCATTCGCCGTTACCACCGCATTGGAAGCCTGACACCATGGATTATTTCCTGCAAAGCCCGCAGTGGGCACAGTTCCAGCGTGCGCTGGGACGCACGGCCCACGAACAGTCCGGCCCCGGGTGGCGGTTCCTGGCGGTCGAGGAGTCCAATCCGGCCGGCAAACTGCTGTACGCCCCCTACGGGCCGGTGGCCGAATCGCTGGCGGCGTTCGACGCCGCACTGGCGGCCCTGACGGACCTCGCCCGGACCAGCGGCGCCGTGTTTGTCCGGGTAGAGCCGGTCACGGCAGGGTTCACTGCCGCCGAGGCCGATGCCGTACTCCGCAGCCGCGGCCTGCAGCCGGCTCCGGTCAGCCAACAGCCCGAGCTCAGCTGGATTGTGGACCTCGACCGGGATTTCAAGGACGTCCTGGCGGACATGAAGCCGGCCAACCGGAACCTGTACCGCAACATCCACAAGAAGGGCGTGACATTCCGCTCCAGCCAGGATCCGGCCGAGATCGCCGTCCTCCTGGAGTTCTTGCACATGACGGCGGCCCGTAACGGCTTCAAACCGC
This sequence comes from Arthrobacter sp. 05L421, assembly GCF_056397785.1. Lineage (NCBI taxonomy): Bacteria > Bacillati > Actinomycetota > Actinomycetes > Micrococcales > Micrococcaceae > Arthrobacter > Arthrobacter sp. 05L421. The sequence continues at coordinate 129,219 of NZ_JBFTOC010000012.1, read as the reverse complement.
AAAGCGACGAGTACCTGAGCCAGGTGGCCCGCTCGCTGATGCCGGCCGGAGCCGCAACGCTGTTCATCGCGGAACTCGACGGCCACCCCATCGCCGCGGCCCTGGCGTACGATTCCGCAGACACCCGGACCTACGCCCATGCCGCCCTCGATGACACCCACCGCAAGCTCAGCGCGGGCATCCCCCTGCTCGTCACCCTGATCGCGGACGCCCAGGCCAAGGGCCTCAAGCACGTGGATCTCTGGGGCGTCGCGCCCGCGGACCAGCCCGACCACAAGTGGGCGGGGTTCACGGCGTTCAAGAAGTCGTTCGGCGGCCGCGGGATCGCGTATCCCGGAACATGGGACCTGCCGGTCCGGAAGGTCCGGTACGGCAGCTACCAGCTGGCCCGCAAGGGCGCCCAGCTCGCGAAGAAGCTGCGCGCCCGGTCCCGGACCCTCGCCAACCGCTAGGGAATTAAGACGACGAATCCCGGGCCGCGGAGGCTGCCCGGGATTCGTCGTATTCAGTGGAGCAGTTCAGTGCTGCCGCGCAGGTGCTAGTTCTTGCGGGCGTAGCCTTCCCACTTGCTGGCCTGGTGCTCGCCGTCGACGAAGCGGATGGTGCCGGACTTCGAACGCATCACGATGGACTGGGTGAGGACCTTGTCCTTGGAGTAGCGGACGCCCCTGAGAAGGTCGCCGTCGGTGATGCCGGTGGCTGCGAAGTAGCAGTTGTCGCTGGAGACGAGGTCGTTGGTCGAGAGCACGCGCTCGAGATCGTGGCCGGCGTCGATCGCCTTCTGCTTCTCCTCGTCGCTCGTGGGCCACAGGCGGCCCTGGATGACGCCGCCGAGGGACTTGATGGCGCAGGCCGAGACGATGCCTTCCGGCGTGCCGCCGATGCCCATCAGCGCGTCGACTCCGGTGCCGGCGCGCGCCGCAGCGATGGCGCCGGCGACGTCGCCGTCCATGATGAACTTCGTGCGGGCACCGGCCTCGCGGATTTCCTCCACGAGCCCGCGGTGGCGGTCCCGGTCCAGGATCATCACGTTGAGCTGGTTGACCTTGACGCCCTTGGCCTTGGCGATGAGGTGCAGGTTCTGCTTGACGGGCAGGCGCAGGTCCACCATGTCGGCCGCTTCCGGGCCCGTCACCAGCTTCTCCATGTAAAACACAGCGGAGGGATCGAACATGGAACCGCGTTCCGCGACGGCCAGGACGGCGAGGGCATTGTTGATGCCGAGGGCAGCGAGGCGGGTTCCGTCGATGGGATCGACGGCGACGTCGCACTCGGGGCCGGTGCCGTCACCGACATTCTCGCCGTTGAACAGCATCGGGGCTTCGTCCTTCTCGCCCTCGCCGATGACCACGACGCCATTGAAGTGGACAGTCTGGAGGAAGGAGCGCATGGCGTCCACGGCAGCGCCGTCGGCCTTGTTCTTGTCGCCGAAGCCCACCCAGTGGCCGCCGGCGATGGCCGCGGCCTCGGTGACGCGGACAAGTTCCAGTGCGAGGTTGCGGTCAGGCTCGTCGATCCCGACGGCGAGCGAGGGGGAAAGCGTGGAGTACTTCTGGGACATGGGCGCTGGTGTCACGTGAACCTCTTCTTCGAGTGGCGGTCGTTGAACCCGTACGGCCAGGATCGATCCGTCGCGGTGATTCGTCTGATAATGATCATAGTCGGGGCGGGCCCGCAAGGTCATGGGATGACCGGCGCGTGACGCACTTCACTTCCCGGCGGCCCAGGCGCCACGAATGTGAGATCGGCCCGCACATGCGCGACTATAGAGGGGTGAGTGAATTGCAGGACACCTCCCCCGCCGCCCCCGGTTCTCCGGCTGGCAGCTCCCCCACGGCAGGCCCGGACACTTCCGGACAGCCACCGGTTAAGCCCGTCATCGCCGCCTCAGCGGCCAAGCGCGCTAATGCCTCTGTCATGGGCATGCTCATCGCCCTGGTGGTGAGCATCGCCGCATTCCTGCCGATCGTCCTCATGAACCCCTCCCCCAAGACCGACGGTTACCGGCCCAACATCAACGTCAGCGCCTCCGCGCAGAACGCGGCGGGTGTGGCAGGGTTCACACCCGTGGCGGCCGATACCGGCGACACATTTCGCGCAAACTACGCCCGCTGGGAGTCCGGAGCCGGCAGCGGCGTCCCCGCCTGGGAAGTCGGCTACCCGACGCCCAAGGAATCCTTCATCGCCCTTGTGCAGACCCGCCAGGCCAACCCCACCTGGCTCCTGCAGCAGACCAAGAACGCGCCCGTGACCGGCACCCGTAACGCGGGCGGCCGGGACTGGGAACTGCACGACACCGGCAAGGGCGAGAAATCCATGGTGCTGGCCGAGCGCGGCACCACCGTGATCCTGTCCGGATCGGCGACGCTGGAGGAATTCTCCACCCTCGCCGAGGCAGTGGTGAAGTCGCTTGAAAGCAACCCTCCCGCCGGGGCACGGTCCGGCGCGGCGAGCGTAACCCCGGGCGCAACAGTTTCCCCTTCGGCCAGCCCTTCACCGTAAAGTGGCACCGTGGCTACTTATCTGACTCCCGCACTCGCCTGGCAGCGTCTCCGTGAAGGCAACAAGCGTTTCGTCGCCGGCACGTCCTCACACCCCAACCAGGACGCGTCGCGGCGCTCGTCGCTGGTAGAAAACCAGCACCCCTTCGCAGTGATCTTCGGCTGCTCCGATTCCCGCCTCGCCGCCGAGATCATCTTCGACCTCGGCCTCGGGGACGCCTTCGTTGTCCGGACCGCCGGCCACGTGATCGATGACGCCGTGCTCGGCTCGCTGGAGTACAGCGTCAGCGAACTGGACGTTCCGCTGATCGTCGTCCTGGGGCACGACCGTTGCGGCGCAGTCACCGCCACCAAGGCCGCCGTGGAAACCGGCCAGATGCCGGTCGGTTTCATCCGCAGCCTGGTGGAGCGGATCACCCCGTCCGTGTTGACCTCGCTGCGTAACAATCAGAGCGAAATCAACGACATGGTGGTAGAAAACGTCAAGCAGACCTCTCAGCGGCTGGTGGACAGTTCCCGGGTGATTTCGGGCGCAGTCGACGGCGGCCGCACTGCCGTGGTCGGCCTCGCGTACAGCCTTGCCGACGGCCGGGCCGACCTCGTCTCGAGCATCGGCAGGCTCTAAACCCCCGGCCCCCAGCCCCTGCAGAGCGTTCACGGTTTTCGGTGGGACTCCCACTCCCAATAAGCTAGCCCCATGACTTCCACAGATGAGTTGAACACCGAAGAATTCCGCATTGAACACGACACGATGGGCGAAGTCCGCGTTCCCGTAAACGCCCTGTACCGCGCGCAGACGCAGCGGGCAGTCGAGAACTTCCCGATCTCAGGCAAGACCCTGGAGCGCGCCCACATCGAGGCCCTGGCCCGGGTGAAGAAGGCTGCCGCCCAGGCAAACGCCGAACTGGGGGTGCTCGACGGCGAGCTCGCCCAGGCGATCGCCGACGCCGCCGACCAGGTTGCGGCCGGAAAGTACGACGGCGACTTCCCGATTGACGTCTTCCAGACCGGGTCCGGCACGTCCTCGAACATGAACACCAACGAGGTCATCGCCGAGCTCGCCTCGCGGGCCCTCAAGTCCGCCGGGAGCGACAAGGTTGTCCACCCGAACGACCACGTCAACGCCTCACAGTCCTCCAACGACGTCTTCCCGACCTCCGTCCACGTCGCCGCCACGTCCGCGCTGATCAATGACCTGATCCCGGCCCTCGGCTACCTGGCAGAGTCACTGGAGCGCAAGGCCGCAGAATTCAAGGACGTTGTGAAGTCCGGCCGCACACACCTCATGGACGCCACCCCTGTCACCCTGGGCCAGGAGTTCGGCGGCTACGCCGCCCAGGTCCGCTACGGCATCGAGCGCATCAACGCCTCCCTCCCCCGCGTCGCCGAGGTCCCGCTCGGCGGAACCGCCGTGGGCACCGGCATTAACACCCCCGCCGGCTTCCCGGAGCGCGTGATCGAACTGCTGGCGGCCGACACGGGGCTGCCCCTGACGGAGGCCCGCGACCACTTCGAGGCCCAGGCGAACCGGGACGGCCTCATCGAGGCGTCCAGCCAGCTGCGCAATATTGCGATCTCCTTCATGAAGATCAACAACGACCTGCGCTGGATGGGTTCCGGCCCCAACACCGGCCTCGGCGAAATCGCGATCCCGGACCTGCAGCCGGGCTCCTCGATCATGCCCGGCAAGGTCAACCCGGTCATCTGCGAGGCCTCCATCATGGTCTGCGCCCAGGTGATCGGCAACGACACTGCGATCGCATGGTCCGGCACCAACGGCGCCTTCGAACTCAACGTCGGCATCCCGGTCATGGCCGCCAACCTCCTTGAATCCGTGCGCCTGCTGGCCAACACCAGCCGCGTCATGGCCGACAAGATGATCGACGGCATCACCGCCAACGTGGAGCGCGCCCGCTTCCTCGCCGAGGCCTCGCCGTCGATCGTGACCCCGCTGAACAAGTTCATCGGTTACGAGAACGCCGCCAAGATCGCCAAGAGGGCGGTTGCCGAGGGCCTGACAATCCGCGAAACCGTCGTCTCCATGGGCTTCCTCGAGCGCGGTGAACTGACTGAAGAGCAGCTGGACACCGCCCTGGACGTCATGTCCATGACGCGCCCGCCGCACAAGGCCTAGCGACTCCGGGCGGGGACGCCGCCCCGCAGAGAACATCCGCCGCCGGCCGGCACCTTTCCTGAAGGGTGCCGGCCGGCGGCATGTCTGAACAGCGCATGTCTGAAGTGCGCATGTCTGAAGAGCGCATGTCTGAACAGCGCGTGTCCAAACCTAGACCCGGGGCGGTTCTCCGCCGGCCGCCTCCCGCTCCTCCGCTGTGTAGGCCGCTGCCGCGGCGGCGTCCGCCATGCTGGCACCGCCGATCCGTGCCTCCCGCAACCGCCGCGTCTTGGCGGACTGGACGGAAAAGGCAGCATCGACGTTCCCGGCGGCATAGGTCAGGGCGTCCTCGGCGCGGATGCCCAGGCTGCCCGCCGTCAGCACGGCATCCTGGTTGGCGCCCAGGTAGGTGAACTGCCAGCCCCACTGGCTCTGCTGTCGCTGGACCAGGGCCTTGACCAGTTCTCCCGTGGCCTCGCGCGAAGAGTTCTCGTGCCCGTCGGTCAGCACAGCCACAAGCACGGTGCCGGGGCGCTGGTCCTCCGGAAGGGCGGCGAGTTCCGCACCCGCCTCCCCGATCAGCCGGACCATTGCGTCGTGCAGGGCCGTGCTGCCCCGCGGCTGCAGGTCCAGGGCGGGCACGTCCTGGATGTCCACCGAGGCGTAGACGCGCTCGTAGGTGTCATCGAACTGCGCGAGCGAAAGCCTGCACCGGCCCGCCACCGCCTGCTGTTCGCGCACGAACGCCGCAAACCCGCCCACAGTGTCATCGGCGATGGCGCTCATCGAACCGGAACGGTCCAGAAGGACGTACACGTGCGTCAGGGCTGAATCTGTCATGCTTCCCCATTTCCGGCCCGGACGGGGCTGCTGCCTCGCCGTGGGCCACCTGTTGCCAGCAGAATGGCTGGACAAAAGCAGGCTAAGGCCGGGGTGCGACAATTTTGTCCGCAACGGCACAGGTTCGTCCGCAACGGCACACATCTTTTGCACTATTTATAATTGAGTGCAAAAATACACTTTATGGGAAACAGTGCAATTAATGCGGTAGGCCTCCGCGAGCGCAAGCGGGCCGCAACTCGGGCGACCATCACCGCCGTCGCGCGTTCCCTGACCGCCGAACGCGGCCTCAGCGGCTACACCGTGGAGGAAGTCTGCGAGCGGGCGGGCATCTCCCGCAGGACTTTCTTCAACTACTTCCCCGTCAAGGAAGACGCGATCCTCGGCCATGTGGACGACGACTTTCCGGAAGAGGTGGTGGCACGGTTCATGGCAGGCGGCGCGGACTCGCCGCCCGGGGAAATATCGGCCTCACTCCTCGCCGACCTCGTGAGGCTGTCCCTCGATCTCTCCGAGCGGATGAGCGCATCCGAGGAAGAGACCCGCCAGCTGATCGGGGTGATCAAGAGGGAGCCGCAGCTAATGCTCCGGATCATCGGCGCCACCGAGGAACGCGAGGGCGAGTTCGCCCGGCTGCTCGCGGCCAGGGAAGGCGTCGCCGCCGACCATCCAGTGGTCCGCATGGCCGTGGTCCTCCTGGGAAACGTCGCCAGGAAAACCAGCGCCGATTACTTCTCCGAAGGCAACACCCGCCCGTACAAGGACATGATGCTGGAAAACATTGCGGCCGCCCGCACACTCTTTTCACTGCCGTTCACAACGTCCGACTTCGACACTGCCAACTCCGGCACGTCCCACTCCGATACCTGCCAGTCCAACCCTTCCGAAGGAGCGCAATGAGCGCCGCCGTCAGCACCAAACCAGCAGCCGAGCCGCTGCTGCTGACCCAGAAACGTATCTGGATCATCTTCTCCGCCCTCATCGCGGGCATGCTGCTCTCCAGCCTCGACCAGACCATCGTGTCCACCGCCATGCCCACAATCGTCGGCAAGCTCGGCGGTGTGGAGCACCAGGCCTGGATCACCACGGCCTACCTCCTGGCCACCACCATCGTCATGCCGATCTACGGCAAATTCGGTGACATCCTGGGGCGCCGGAACCTGTTCCTCATCGCCATCGCGCTCTTCACCCTCGCCTCCGTCGGCTGCGCCCTCGCCACCGATTTCTGGGGCTTCGTAATCTTCCGCGCCATCCAGGGCCTGGGCGGCGGCGGCCTCATGATCCTGTCCCAGGCCATCATCGCCGACATCGTTCCGGCCAAGGAGCGCGGCAAGTACATGGGCCCGCTGGGTGCCATCTTCGGCCTCTCCGCCGTCGCCGGACCACTGCTGGGCGGTTTCTTCGTGGACCACCTGACCTGGGAATGGGCCTTCTACATCAACATCCCGATCGGCATCGCCGCGTTCACGATTGCCTGGTTCACCCTGACGCTGCCGAACAAGAAGGCCGAAAAGCGGATCGACATCCTGGGCGTGCTGCTGCTCTCCGCGGCCACCACGTGCCTGATTTTCTTCACCGACTTCGGCGGCAAGAAAGACGAGGGCTGGGATTCGCCGCTGACGTGGGCCTTCGGCGCCGGCCTGGTACTCGCCGCCACCGCCTTCGTCCTGGTGGAGCGCCGGGCAGAGGACCCCATCATTCCGCTGAGCCTGTTCAAGAACCGCATCTTCGTGAACTCCACCGCCATCGGCTTCACCCTGGGACTGGGCATGTTCGCGGCAATCGCCTTCGTCCCGACCTTCCTGCAGATGTCCTCCGGGACCTCGGCCGCGGAATCCGGCCTGCTGATGTTGCCCATGATGGTGGGGCTCATGGGTATGGCCATCTTCTCCGGCATCCGCATCTCCAAGACCGGCAAGTACAAGCTGTTCCCGGTCCTCGGGGCCACCCTGACCATTGCGGCAATGCTGTGGCTGACCACACTCACTGCCGCCACCCCCATCTGGGTCATCTGCGTGCAGCTGTTCATCTTCGGCGCAGGCCTGGGCTCGATCATGCAGGTGATCGTCCTGGTGGTGCAGAACTCCGTGCCGGCGGACCAGATCGGCACGGCGACCAGTACCAACAACTACTTCCGTGAGGTCGGCGCATCGCTCGGCGTTGCGGTCTTCGGTTCCATATTCACCACCCGGCTTTCCGAATCCCTGACCAACGCCTTCACGGGTGCCGGGGCGTCCGCCGAGCAGGCGTCGCAGTCCACCCGAACGATGGATCCGCAGATGCTCAACCAGCTCCCGGCGCAGCTCAAGGACGCGATCGTCAACGCCTACGCGGATTCGCTGGCACCCGTCTTCTGGTACTTGCTGCCGTTCCTGGGCATCGCCCTGATCCTGGCTCTGACCCTCAAGCAGATCCCGCTCTCGGACACCGCCGGCATGGTGGCCCGCGGAGAAGCAGTTGGCGGCGAGGAAGCCGAGCGGCTCGAGGCGGCCCGCAGCGCGGCCGGCAGCGCAGCACGCCGCGATGCCGACAGCTCGGAAACCACTAATGACGACGAGCCCAGTACCGGTGGGCCCACGCACGACGCCGAACTCAGCCGCCTGCGCGGCTGATCGTCCGGAGTCGGCCTCGGCCGACAGTCATTGCCTGGGGCGCCGCAATCCTTTTGGGGGTTGCGGCGCCCCCGCTGCGTCCCGGGCCGGTCGCGTTCCGCAGACTTGGGCTTGGGGTCAGCGCCGGTACTGGACGCCTGCGGGAAGCCTAACCGGCCGGAATCAGCACCATGGCGGCCAAGGTGCCGGCCAGCATGAACGGCCCGAAGGGAATGGCCGACTGAAGATTGCCGCGCCGCGCGGCGAGCAATCCGAGGCTCCAGACCCCGCCGAGCACGAACGCGGCAAAGGTCCCGGCCATGACGTGCCCCCAGCCCAGGAATCCCAGGTACATCCCCAAGACGCCCGCGAGCTTCACGTCGCCGAACCCCATCCCGGGCGGATACACGGCATGCAGGAGGAAGTAGAAGAGCCAGAGGGCCGCCCCGCCGGCGAGGACACGAAGCCCCGGCACGCCGAACACTCCGGCGTCCGCTGTGCCTGCAACGTCCTGGCCACCGGGAAGGAGCTGGCTGACGGCCGCGCCCAGCAGGAGGACTCCGGCGATTGCATAGGAAGGAAACACGATCCTGTCCGGGAGCAGATGGTGCCGGACATCGATGACCGTGAGCCGGACCGCCATCACGAAGTAATAGGCGCACGCGGCCACGGCAAGCCAGAAGGCCAGCGGGTTGGCGGCGCCCAAGGTGCCGAGTCGTTCGATCACTCTCGGATGCTACTGGATATTCATCCGGCACGGCCGCCCCCGCGCGTAAACTGTGGATATGGCCGCATGGGACAGCAGGAACGGGCGCGGGCCGGACGCGCCACGCGGCCCGGCGAGCCAGGCTGCGGCCTTCCGGCACCTGTGCCGGTCCTCGCCGTGGAAATGGCAGTCGCTGAGGTTCGAGTACTTGGATCGGCCCCTCGCGGGTTCCGCAGGTTCCGCAGCAGTCTCTCCTCACGGCCTCGTCAGGGCGTGGCTGCGCAGGCCCGGCGCCTTGCGGCTGGAGACCGCCGACGGGCTGGTGATCGCCAGCACCACCGGCATCAACGATTCACGGGGCGGCTTCTATGTCAGCTCCACAAGGAAGACCTGGCTCCTGCCGCCGAATCTGGTCACCCCGGTGTACGACGACGACGGGCTGGTGCGCCGCCGTCCGGAGGCAGCCTACGGCGAACCGTCGTTCGGGAACGGCCGGTTCGCCGCGGCCCTGGACCCGGTGGAACTCGCCGGGAATGCCCCGGTCCCGCTGGAGTTCCCCAACGCCAACGCCGTGGAGCTTGGGCCCATCACGGAGGTTGACCATGAGGGCCGGGCCGCCCTGGAAACCACGGTCAGCCCGAACCTTTCGTACCGTCCCGCCGATCCTGGAGCCCCGCTGTGCCGGCCTGGACGCACACTGTTGAGGATTGACGCCGGCACGGGCGTCTGCGTTGCCAGCCGCTGGCTGGACGCACCCGGCGGCGGCAATGAGCAGAACGGCTACGGCCACTGGCTCAGGATCCTGGGCGTCGATGAATACATGCTCGATGACCTGTTCCTCGCCGAATCGATGAACCTCACCGACGTCCGGCGCCACATCAGCTGGGACGTTCCGGCGGAATAGCCGGACTGTGACTGGCATCCGCCCACCGGCACCGCTAGGCTTCCCCGATGACTGAACCCGCCGACTACTGGCCCCCTTTTGGGCTGACCCTGACCACGCCGCGTCTTGAGCTGCGTCCCATCCGCGACGAGGAGATTCCCGCCGCGGTGGAGGCCGCCCTGACCGGCGTGCACGAGCCGGGCCGGAACCCGTTCAGCAACCCATGGACCGAAATCCCGGCCAACGAGCTCGGACCCAACATGGCGCAGTGGTACTGGCGGTGCCGCGGCAGCATGAACCCCCAGGACTGGACCCTCCTGCTCGGCATCTGGCACAAGGACGAATTCGTCGGCTGCCAGGACATCGCGGCCAAGGACTTCGCCACATTGAAGACAGTCACCACGGGCTCCTGGCTCCGCCAGAGCGTCCAAGGCCGCGGCCTCGGCAAAGAGATGCGTGCCGCCGTCGCCCTCTACGCCTTCGACTGGCTTGGCGCAGAAGTGGCGGAATCCGAGGCCGCCATCTGGAACCAGCAATCCCTGGGCGTTTCGCGCTCCCTCGGCTACGAGCTCAACGGCGTCACCAGCGCCGTCTGGGGCGGCAAGGCCCAGGAGGTCCAAAACGTCCGCCTCACCCCCGGCACGTTCAAACGCCCCGACTGGAATCTGCAGGTAAAAGGCCACGAACCCACAGCGAAGTTCCTAGGCATCAAGAAATAGCCGTAACCCCTCCCTTCGCCGGCTTGCCGTGGTTGGGTTTGCAGCGCTGCGGCGTCCCGCCGTCGCTTAGACCCCCCGTCGCTGCGCTGCGGTCGCTGGCGACCTTCGCTTCGCTTTGGTCGGCGATGCGCTCCTTAGCGGGAGACCGCAGCCCCGCGAAGGTGAGGCGCTCACCAGCCGGGGCACGGTCTTTCGCAAAGGAGCGCATCGCGGCGCATCGGACCCCGGAGGTCGCCCAGCGACCGTAGTGGGTCCCATGCGACGTGTCTAAGCGACGGCGAAAGGCCGTGCACCGGCGGACCCAACAACGGCAACCTAAGCGACGGCGGGACGCCGCTGACCAGCGAACCCAACCACGGCAACCCAGCGACGGCGAAAGGCCGTGCACCGGCAGACAACCGCGGCACCCCAACAACGGCGAAGGGCCGTGGTCCGGGAAACCGGACCACGGCCCCAACCGGGGCGAGCCTAGATTTCCGCCCCTTCCAGCAACTCCGTCACCAGGGCCGCAATCGGCGAGCGCTCCGAGCGGGTGAGTGTGATGTGGCCGAACAGCGGGTGCCCCTTCAGCGTCTCGACGACGGCCGCCACGCCGTCGTGCCGGCCGACCCGCAGGTTGTCCCGCTGGGCGACGTCGTGCGTGAGGACAATCTTCGAGTTCTGGCCGATCCTGCTCATTACCGTCAGCAGCACATTCTTCTCCAGCGACTGCGCCTCATCGACGATCACGAACGCATCGTGCAGCGAGCGTCCGCGGATGTGGGTCAGTGGCATGACCTCGAGCATGCCCCGGTCCATCACTTCCTCCACGACCTCCTGGCTGACCAGCGCGCCCAGGGTGTCAAAGACGGCCTGGGCCCAGGGGTTCATTTTTTCCGCTTCGGAGCCGGGCAGGTAGCCCAGTTCCTGGCCGCCCACCGCGTACAGGGGCCGGAAGACGATCACCTTGCGGTGCTCCCGGCGCTCCAGGACGGCTTCGAGCCCGGCGCACAGGGCCAGTGCGGACTTTCCCGTGCCGGCGCGGCCGCCGAGGGACACGATGCCCACCGACGGGTCCATCAGGAGATCGATCGCCAACCGCTGCTCTGCCGAGCGCCCGTGGAGTCCGAAGACGTCCCGGTCGCCCTTCACGAGCCGGACCTGTTTGTCCGCGCCGACCCGGCCGAGGGCCGAGCCGCGGCTGGAAAGCAGGACCAGCCCCGTGTTGGTCGGCATCTCTGCCGCCGCCGGGATGAAGACCGGCTCGTGCCCGTACAGGGTCGCAACCTCGTCCTCGCCCGCATCGAGCTCCGCGACGCCGGTCCAGCCGGAGTCTTTGACCAGTTCATTGCGGTATTCGTCGGCCAGCAGCCCCATGGCGGAGGCTTTGACGCGCATCGGCAGGTCCTTGGACACCACCGTCACGTCGCGGCCCTCGTTGGCCAGGTTCTTGGCCACCGCGAGGATGCGGCTGTCGTTGTCCACCCCGCGGAAGCCGGCGGGCAGCACCTCGGCGGAGATGTGGTTCAGCTCCACCATGAGTGTGCCGCCGTCGGCGCCGAGCGGGATGGGACGGTCCAGGCTCCCGTGCTCGAGCCGCAGGTCATCGAGCAGCCGGAGCGCCTTGCGCGCGAAGTAACCCAGCTCCGGGTCGTGGCGCTTTCCTTCGAGCTCGGTGATGACGACGATCGGCAGGATGACTTCGTGCTCGGCGAAGCGCAGGAGGGCCCGCGGATCGGAGAGCAGGACGGAGGTATCGATCACGAAACTGCGGGCCGTGCCTTGGTTCTCTGTTCCTTCCCCGGAAACAGCAAGACCGGCCGCAGCGGAATCCGCTGCACCGGTCTTTGAGGTGGCTCGCTTGGCGCGAGAGGTAGCTTTCTGTCCCTGGTCGGTAACGACGTCGGGCAGTTGCTCAGAATTAGCCACATCGACTCCAGCCCCGGGGCTACGCCCGGATTTGTTATTGGTGAGGCGGCTCGGCCTGGAGGCCGGACGCGGCCTCCCATACACCCGGTGCGAAAATCCGCTCCATGTACTGGCCTCCCCGATCGGCCGGCAAATTGCTGCCGATGGGATAAAGATAAGTCTCCGGGGGTGGGTTTGTCTGTCTATTTGTCGGCGATTCCTGTTGCCGTCGTGTGAACTCCGTGTGAACGCCTCAGGCGCCGAAGCGGCGCTGCCTGCCGGCGTAATCGCGCAGGGCGCGCAAAAAGTCGACCTTGCGGAATGCCGGCCACAAGGCCTCGCAGAAGTAGAACTCACTGTACGCGCTTTGCCACATGAGGAACCCGGAAAGCCGCTGCTCTCCGGAGGTCCGGATCACCAGGTCAGGGTCCGGCTGGCCACGGGTGTAGAGGAACCGCGAGATGTCATCCACGGTGAGGTCATCGGCCAGTTTGCCGATGTCCGCGTCCCGGGCGACGGCGTCGTGCAGCAGTTCCCGTACGGCGTCGACAATCTCCCGCCGTCCGCCGTAGCCGACGGCGACATTGACGTGCAGCCTCTCGCGCGCGGGCGTACGCGCCGTCAGGTTGTTCAGCCGCTCGGCGAGGTAGTCCGGCAGCAGTTCGGGGGCGCCCATGGCGTGCACCGAGATGTCGGCGTCCTCATCCAGCCGGTCCAGGGTGTTGGCGATGATACCCATCAGGAGGTCGAGCTCCTCGCCGGAGCGGTTCATGTTGTCCGTGGAGAGCATGTACAAGGTGACCACCTTGATGCCCAGTTCCTGACACCAGCCGAGGAATTCGTGGATCTTGTCCGCGCCGGCCTGGTGGCCCTGACTTGTGGGGGCGTTGAACTGGCGGGCCCAGCGCCGGTTCCCGTCGACCATGACGCCGACATGCCGGGGAATCCGTTCCGGGTCAAGGGAGCGCTGCAGTTTGCGCTCGTAAAAGCCGTAGAGGAGCCCGGGCATTTCCATCCGGAGGTTCACCTGGCTTCCTTGAGGTACTAGTTCAGTGCACATCCTAGGCTACCTGCCGGAGGGCCTTGGCGGGTGCAAGTCCACCGCCGGACAGCCTCGGAACGCTTGTTACCCTCCGGTAACTTACTAGGGCGTACGTTATTATTGCGGAATGGAAAGCAACAGTCTAGAGCCCCTGCCGGAGCCTCCGGCGAAACGGGGAACCCCGGTGGATGACGCCGCGGTGAGGCTTGCCGAACTGCTGATGATCAAGCCCAAATGGCGGGGATGGATCCACACCGTGACCGCCCCGATGGCTTTGGTCGCCGGGCTGGTGCTGGTGATCCTGGCCCCGCCAGACCTGAAGGTCGCCTGCGCCGTCTATGCCGTCACCGGGGTCCTGCTGTTCGGCGTCAGCGCTGTCTACCACCGCGGGAACTGGTCACCGCGCGTCAAGTTCGTCCTAAAGCGGCTGGACCACACGAACATCATGCTGGTGATCGCCGGAAGCTACACGCCTCTCGCCTGGGCCCTGCTGGACCGTCAGCAGGCCGAAGTGCTGCTGTGGGTGATCTGGTCCGGTGCCATCCTCGGCGTGCTGTTCCGTCTGCTGTGGACCGACGCCCCGCGGTGGCTCTACGTGCCGATCTACATCGCCCTGGGCTGCGGGTCGCTGTTCTACCTTCCGGAGTTCTTCGCCGCCAGTGTGGCCTCGGCGGTGCTGATCTGCGTCGGCGGCGTCCTGTACATCACCGGGGCCGTCTTCTATGCGCTGAAGAAGCCGAACATCAGCTACGAGCACTTTGGCTTCCACGAGCTGTTCCATGCCCTGACGGTCTTCGCCTTCGCCGCGCACTACATCGCTATTGCCATCGCGGTGCTGGGCTGACCCCTCGGCTTAGCCGGGCCGTCCTGCCTGCCTGCCTGCCTGCCTGCCTGCCTGCGCAGATTCTCCCCACCTTTGAGACAGCGACGCCGCGACTCACCGGCGCTTCGGCCCGACACGCCGGGCGCCTACTTCAAAGGTGGGGAATTTGGGACGTCGGGCCCCTCGGCTTAGCCGGGCCGTCCTGCCGCGATGAGCTCGGGGAGCTGGCGCATGTCTGAAAAGACGGTGGTCCCAGGTCCGGCCAGGCGCGCCGCCGGGGTGACACCCCCGGCGTACGCGAAGGCGTGCATTCCGGCCGCCCGGGCTGCCTGGACCCCGTAGGCACTGTCCTCGACGACGGCGCACCGCCCGGGCGCGGTGTTGAGGCTTGCGGCCGCGTGGAGGAACAGGTCCGGCGCCGGTTTGCCGTTGGCGACCTCCGTGGCGCTGTAGATGCGGCCCTGGAAGCGGGGCAGCAGCCCGGTCTTGCCGAGGGTCCGGTGCATCTTTTCGTGGCTGCCGCTGGAGGCCACACAGTGCGGCAGGGACAGCCTGTCCAGGGCTTCCTCGATGCCGTCGACCGCTTCGAGGTCGCGCTCAAACGCCTCCTGGTACCAGCGCCCGTAGTCCCGGTCCCAGCCGTCGGCGAGCTTGACGCCGAGGTGTTGTTCAACAGCGTCGACAAAGTGCGCCTCGGACTTTCCAACGAACCGCTCCACGATTTCGTCGAGTTCCAGTTCCCAGCCGAGTTCTGCCAGCACGCGCTGGTCCACCCGGATGGAAATCACCTCGGAATCAACCAGCACACCGTCGCAATCGAACACCACCAGCTCAAAGCCGTCCTGACCAGTCATGAGGACATGGTAGCCAGCCGCGCGCGGATCCCTTCGACCGAAGCCGTCGGCAGGTCACAGACCATGCCGCGGCACAGGAACACTTGCGGGGCACCGTCCGGGCCCGCGCCCCGGCCCCTCAGCAGCGGCACTGGCCGGGCGGCGTCGTCGTCCTGGACCGCCACCACCAGCCCGGGGCTGGCCGAGAGCAGCAGCTCCCGGTGCAGCGCTGCCCGTTCCGGCGTGTCCGGCCCGGCGACGGCGGCCTCGACCGGACCGGCGAGGGCGGCCTGGCCGGTAGCAAGCAGCCAACCGGCCGCGCGGGGTGCCCGGACCGCGAGCGGAGGCAGCAGCAGGGCGAGGATGTTCGCCGCCAGGGTCCGGTGATCGGAGGAGCCGGACAGGGCCGAGTGGGTCACCAGGGCGCCGGCCAGGGCGGCGGCGCCGCTGGGAGTGGCACTGTCGAACAGCTCCAGGCCGTCCCGGCCGCCCTGGGCGGCCGTGACCTGCACCGACTCCCCCGCCGCGTCCTTCAGGCCGCCGTCGGCTGCAAACCGGCCGCAGGCGGCGTCCAGGATGGCCTCGGCCAGCTCATACCAGCGGGTGCGACCGGTCACCGTGTAGAGCGCGAACAGCCCCTCGGCGCAGAAGGCGTAGTCCTCCAGCAAGCCGCCGATTCCGCGCGCCGCTCCGTCGTGGGAGACGCGCATGAGCCTCCCGGGGCCATCCTCCGGCCGCCAGTGCACGCGCTCAAGGTAGGCCGCGATCCGTTCCGCGGCGTCCACGAGCTCGGGACGCCCCAGCACGGCACCGGCGTCGGCGAGGGCCGCGACGGCCAGCCCGTTCCAGCCCGCCACCACCTTGTCATCCCGGCCGGGCTGGGGCCGCCTGTTGCGGGCCTGCGCCAATTGCGGGCGCACCCGCTGCCACAGCACCGCATCCCCGCCGGTTATCTCCCGGCCCGGATGCAGCGGCGAACCGTCGCCGCCCACGCTCCCGGGCGTGCGGACGTTCATGAGGTCCGCCACGGCGGCACCGTCGGCCGGGCCAAGGAGTGACTCGAGCTCCCCGGGAGTCCACAGGTAGCTGGCGCCCTCGGCGTGCACGCCTTCGACGACCGTATCGGCGTCCAGCGACGACGCCAGGGCCACGACGCCGGTGTCGGGGCCTGCCGCGGGGCCAGCATCCGGACCCGCCGCAGGTCCCGTTGCGTGATCAGGCGTCAGCCCGAGGCGTGCCAGGAGCCAGTCGGCGGTGTGTCCGGCGATCTCTGCAGCCTCCGCCGCCGGATACTCGGGCGTGCCGCCCAGCCGGACCCAGTGCGCGTAGACGCGGAGCAATTGCGCGTTGTCGTAGAGCATCTTCTCGAAATGCGGAACGGACCAGTCACGGGTCACCGAATACCGGGCGAAGCCGCCGTCGAGCTGGTCGAACAACGCCGAGCGGGACATCGCCGCGAGGGTCCGCCCGGCCATGTCACGGGCCGCGGTGGCGGTGTCCGGGGCCGCGGCCGCCTGGGGTACGGCGGCGTGCCGGATCAAGAATTCAAGCACTGCCGCAGGCGGGAACTTCGGTGCGCCGCCGAAACCGCCGTGCGCCTCGTCCTCGGACTCGGACAGGGCGGCAACGGCTTTGCCAAGGAGCGCGGCGTCCAGAGGCTGGGGCTGTCCGTCGAGGCGCAGGGCGGCGGCTGGCTGGGAGGCGGCGATGCCTCGCGCCAGGGTGGCTGCATTGGCTTCGAGGGCGCCGCGGCGTTCCGTCCACGCCTCGTTCACGGCCTCAAGGACCTGCCGGAAGGACGGACGGCCCGGCATGGGGCGGGGCGGGAAGTAGGTTCCGGCGTGGAAGGCCCGGCCGTCCGGCAGGAGGAAGACGGACATCGGCCAGCCGCCTTCGCCGCTGATCGCCTGCGTGGCGGCCATATAGACGGCGTCGACGTCGGGGCGCTCCTCGCGGTCTACCTTGATGGAGACGAAGTGGGCGTTCAGGTAGCCGGCGGTGTCCTGGTCCTCGAAGGATTCGTGGGCCATGACGTGGCACCAGTGGCAGGCCGCGTAGCCGATTGAGAGGAACACCGGTACGTCCCGGGCGGTCGCGGCGGCGAAGGCCGCGTCACCGAACGGCTGCCAGTGGACGGGGTTGCCGGCGTGCTGGCGCAGGTACGCAGAGGGTTCCGCTGCCAGGGCATTCGAGGCCCCGGACAGCGGGTTGGGCGAACCGCCGTCAGCGGTTTCCGGGTCCCGCATCGCCGTTGACTTCCGGCCGGGCCACCCCGCTGTCGGCGGGCAATGCCGTGCCGTCAGCGCGGAAGGCGGCGCCGTCGGCGGGGAATACGCCGCCCGGGGACGCTGCCTCCTCGGAGGCTTCTTCGGCGGCCAAACGCTCGGCCTCCACCTGGGCACGGTAGCGGACCCTGCGGATTCGCCGCACCATGTCCACGATCAACACCGCGGTCAACACCACGATGAAGGCTGTCAGCAGGAAGCCCAGCAGGCCCGGGCTGACCTGGTCCTCGGACAGGCCCGGCCGCAGCGATGGCGTGGGTGGCGGCGCCGGGGTTGTTGCCAGAGCGATGAGCATGGAATGCACGGTGAATACCTTCTGTGGAAACTGGTGTCTTTTCTACGGCGTCTTGTCTACTGCGTCATTTCTGCAGTGTCTTGTCTGCAGTGACTATTTCTACGCCGGATAGAAGAGCCCTTTTGTCTCTATCTTAGCCCGGCGAAGAGGTCCGTTTCGGGCAGTTCCGCCGGGATCCTGGACTCGATCAGGGAGTAGTCCTCCCACGGCCAGACCTTGCGCTGCATGGCCGCGGAGACTGCGAAGAAGAAGCCTTCCGGGTCCACCTGGGTGCGGTGGGAACGGAGCGCGTCGTCGCGGGCTTCGAAGTAATCCCCGCATTCGATCTGGGTGGTGGTGGGGTGTGTCGGCGGCGGCGGGGTGTGCCCCTCGGCGTCCGCTTCCAGCCAGGCGGCCAGTCGCTGCGCATACGGCGACTGCAGGC
Organism: Arthrobacter sp. 05L421; assembly: GCF_056397785.1. NCBI lineage: Bacteria > Bacillati > Actinomycetota > Actinomycetes > Micrococcales > Micrococcaceae > Arthrobacter > Arthrobacter sp. 05L421. The sequence goes on along the minus strand of NZ_JBFTOC010000012.1, from coordinate 111,277 downwards.
CGGCCTCTTCCAGCGCAGAGTGGAGCGCGCGGAAGCGGTCCGGGCTGAAGGCGCGGTCGTAGTAAAGCTTGCTGGGCTCCCAGGGTCTCCCGATGCCAAGGTACCGGGCAGGATCCCCGGCGGCCGCGAAGGCCTCGACGGCCACGCGGTGCGCCATGATGTGGTCCGGGTGAGGGTAGCCGCCGTTCTCGTCATAGCTGAGAATCACGTGGGGCTTGAAGTCCCGCACCAGCCGGACCAGCGGCGCGGCTGCCCGCTCCAGCGGCTGCAGGGCGAAGCACCCGGGCGGAAGGGGCGGCAGGGGGTCGCCCTCCGGCAGGCCGGAATCGACGAAGCCGAGCCAGCGCTGCCGGATGCCGAGGACCTTCGCGGCAGCAGCCATCTCGAGCCGGCGCGCCCCTGCCATGTCGCGTTTGGGGTGCGGCAGTCCCTCCATCGCGGGGTTCTGGATGTCGCCACGGGACCCGTCGGTGCACGTGGCCACCAGGACGTCCGCACCGGACGCGGCGTACATCGCCATCGTGGCGGCACCCTTGCTGGATTCGTCGTCGGGATGAGCATGGACCGCCAGCAGGCGAAGCGGTGCTGACGGGCTGGGGGATGCTGTCATCGTGGGACGGCTCCTCTTTCTGCTGTTCTGCTCTGTTGGGGTGCGGCTTGATCTGTCCGGCCAGCCGCCGCGGAAACATCCCGGTCCGATCCACACTAAACTGGACTGGTGAGTTCCGAGGATCAGCCCGCCGCGCCGGCACCTACCAGCCTAACCAATCGTTACGGCGGCCAAAAGCGCGCGCTGACCCGCAAGGCCAAACGCAACATCCTGATCGCCGCCCTCGCGGTGGGCATTGCCTTTCTGGCCTGGGTATCGACGTCGGCGGCCACTAACAGTGTCAGCTTCAAGGACGTCGGATACAGCACCCGCGACGCCACGCTGACGGAACTCGACTTCCAGGTCACCAAGGACCCCGCTGCGGAGGCGAAATGCGCCGTCAAGGCCATGGACTCCAAGTTCGCGATTGTGGGCTGGAAGGTTGTGGACATCGGGCCGAACGCGGCCGACGTCGGCACGGAGGGCGGCCGGACCACCGCCCACCGCACCCAATTGCGCACGGAATCCCAGGCGGTCTCCGCCGTCGTGGACAGCTGCTGGATTCCCGCGGCACGACAATAATTGGACAATAGTCACGGAACGCGGGACTCCGTGACCGATGCGGTATCGGGCCGCCTGCTGCAGGCGTCAACACGAAAGCGGGATGCGGATGAACCCCGGAAAATCGAAGGGAACCATCGGCCGGGGCGTTGCCGGCCTGTTGGTTCTGGCAGCGGCAACAGCCCTGTCAGTTTCGGGCTGCCAGCCCCGGTCCGCCACGGATAATCAGGCGCCCGCGACGGGCGCCCGCGCGGACCGCCCGGGGCATGTGTTTGTGATAAATCTCGAGAATCAAGGATTCGACGCGGCCTGGGGCGCTGACTCGGACGCGCCCTACCTCTCCGAGACGCTTCGGTCCAAGGGCGTGTTGCTTTCCAAGTACTACGCAATCGCCCACCACTCCGCTCCCAATTACATCGCGCAGATCTCGGGGCAGGCCTCCAACCCCATGACCCGGAACGATTGCGCCACATATGTCCCGTTCGTGCCAGCGGGCACCGCCCCGCTGGGGCAGGTGAAAGGCACCGGCTGCATCTATCCAGCGTCAGTACCGACCGTCGCGGGGCAACTCAGCGCGGCCGGTAAGACGTGGAAGGGCTACATGGAAGGCATGAAGACTCCATGCCGGCACCCTGAGACCGGGGCCGAGGACCTTAACCAGGACGCCGCACCGGATGATGAATACGCGACCCGGCATAATCCCTTTGTCTACTTCGCGGCGATCACGTCCTCCCCGGATTGCCAGAAGAGCGTGGTCGACTTCACTGACCTTGCCGGCGACCTTAAATCCGCAGCAACCACTCCCAACCTTTCCTACATCAGCCCCAACTTATGCAATGACGGGCATGACAGTCCGTGCGCGGACGGCAGGGAGGGAGGCCTGGTCAGCGCCGACGTCTGGTTGCAGAAACAGATACCCGCGATTCTGGACTCCCCGGCCTACAAGCAGGACGGGATGCTTGTCATTACCTTTGACGAAGCTGACGGTGCCACCAGAGGCCCCCAGGGCGTTCCCGGAGGAACAGCCGGCGGCCGCGTCGGCGCCCTGGTGCTCTCTCCCTTCGTCCTGGGCGGTACAACGTCGGACAAGACGTACAGCCACTACAGCCTTCTGGCCACGATCGAGGACATTTTCTCGCTGCCACGCCTCGCATATGCCGGCGCGCCCGGTGTCGACAGTTTTGGGCCCGACGTCTTCAACTCGCGGCCATGACCAGCCCGGCGGCCCCGGGCGACGGTGGAGGATGGTACGGATTGCCCCCTGCCCTGCACTGGTCTGCACTGGTCTTCGCCGCGGACCCGTAGCACCGACCTGTAACACGGTGTGATGCACGCCGCAGTGCTCTTTGGTTTATCCACAGCATTGACTACAATGGATCAATACCTTTCCCCCGCTGAGCTGGTTACTGCGTCATTAAAGTGGCCACCGTGGCGGGGTCTTTGCTTGTATGACCACCCAAAGGAGAAGTCCGTGTCTACCACCAACAGCGCAACTGCGGCTTGGCTTACCCAGGAAGCTTTTGACCGCCTGAAGGCAGAGCTGGACAACCTTTCCGGCCCCGGCCGGGCAGAAATCGTCCAGAAGATCGAAGCCGCCCGCCAGGAAGGCGACCTCAAGGAGAACGGCGGCTACCACGCCGCCAAGGAGGAGCAGGGCAAGATCGAGGCCCGCATCCGCCAGCTCACGGCCCTTCTGCGCGACGCCCACGTCGGCGAGGCACCGGCCGACGACGGCATCGTCGAGCCCGGCATGATCGTCGTGGCCAAGATCGCAGGCGACGAGGAAACCTTCCTCCTTGGCTCCCGCGAGATCGCCGGCGACTCGGATCTGGATGTCTTCAGCGAGAAGTCCCCCCTCGGCGCGGCCATCGTCGGCCACAAGGAGGGCGACAAGCTCAGCTACACCGCCCCGAACGGCAAGGACATCACGGTCGAAATCATGTCCGCCAAGCCGTACGCCGGCTGACGCAGCAACACGTTCCGTTCCGGAACACCTGCACGAAACAGCGACGCCGGTCTCCCCTTCGAGGGGATACCGGCGTCGCGTTTTTGGCCTGTTTGCCGGGACAGTCTTGTGCAGAGCCCGCCGCAGGTCTTTCGGGGGTTGTCAGCGCCGGGCCTTTCCGCGGTTGTCAGCGCCCGGCGGGCAGTGCCCCCGGGCGCCGGGTGCTCAGCAGAAGCGCCGCTGCGACGCCGCCGATCGCGCCGCCGAGGTGGGCCTGCCACGAGATGAAACTGGCCGCGGTGGGCAGGACGCCGAACAGGATGCCGCCGTAGGCCATGAACAGCACCACGGACAGCACGATCTGCCACCAGTTCCGGTTGATGAAGCCGCGGACCAGCAGGAACGCGAAGAGTCCGAACACCAGGCCCGAGGCGCCCACCGTGATGCTGGCGCCGCCGATCAGCCACACCACAAGCCCTGATGCCAGCCAGCTGGCGGTCAGGGCGGTGATGAACACCCGCCGCCCGGACAGGAACACGAGGAACCCGAAGATGATCAGCGGGAGCGTGTTGGACATCAGGTGGGCCAGGCTGGAGTGCAGCAGCGGAAATGTCAGGATGTCCAGGACTCCGTCCAGGCTCCGCGGCCGTAGCCCGAAAGTTCGATTCAGGGAATGGAAGAGCGCGGTGTTGACGATCTCGATCAGATAGAGCAACACCACGAAGGAGCCGACCACCAGCAGACCCCGGCGGGCCCGTGCCGCGGTATTGTCCCCGGCTCCCGGAGGCCCTCCCTGGGACACGTCCGTCACCATGGCCCCTAGTGCACCACGATCGGCTGGAAACCCTCGGCGCGCAGCGCCGCGAGGACCTGGCTGCAGTGCTCGTGGCCCTTGGTTTCCAGGTTGACGGTGATGGAGACGTCGCCCATGCTGATGGAGCCGCCCACCCTGGTGTGGTCCAGTCCCGTGACGTTGGCGTCGTTTTCGGCGATGATGCGGGCGATGGTGGCCAGCGAGCCCGGACGGTCGTCCAGCATCATCCGCACGGTCATGTACCGGCCGGCGGCGGAGAGGCCGCGCTGGATGACCTTGAGCATCAGCATGGGGTCGATGTTGCCGCCGGAGAGGACCACCGCAACGGTTCCGGGGTTTTCGATCTTGCCTTCCATGAGCGCCGCGACGCCGACGGCCCCGGCCGGTTCCACTACCATCTTGGTGCGCTCCAGCAGGAAGATCAGCGCCCTGGCCAGGGCGTCTTCGCTGACGGTGACGACGTCGTCGACCAGCTCGCGGATGATGCTGAACGGCAGCTGGCCCGGCCGGCCCACGGCGATGCCGTCCGCCATGGTGGAGACCTTCTTGAGTGGGACGAGGGCGTCAGCGGCGAGCGAGGGAGGGTATGCGGCGGCGTTCTCGGCCTGGACGCCAATGATGCGGATGTCACGGCCGAGTTCCTTGGCGCGTGCCTTCACGGCGACTGCCACGCCCGCCAGGAGGCCGCCGCCGCCGACGCCCATGAGGATGGTGTCGACGTCGGGGACCTGTTCGAGGATTTCCAGCCCCACCGTCCCCTGGCCGGCTACGACGTCGACGTCGTCGAAGGGGTGGACAAAGACGGCGCCGCTTTCGTCGGCGTAGCGCTTGGCTTCGGCCAGTGCCTCGTCCACGTTGTGGCCGTGCAGCACCACCTCGGCGCCGTGGCTGCGGGTCGCGGCCAGCTTGGGCAGTGCGACGCCGAGCGGCATGTAAATCCGGGCCTTGATGCCGAGGCTCTTGGCTGCGACAGCCACGCCCTGGGCATGGTTTCCGGCGGAGGCCGCCACGACGCCGCGCTTCTTTTCGGCGTCGGAGAGCTTGGCCATCCGCACGTAGGCGCCGCGGACCTTGAAGGAGCCTGCGCGCTGCAGGTTTTCGCATTTGAGAAAGACCTCGCCGCCCACCGTGGCCCCGAGGGCCCGCGATGATTCCACCGGCGTCCGCGTAATAATCCCGTCGAGCAGCTTTTGCGCCTCTAGGACATCGTCCAGCGTGACGGGCAGGCTCTCAAGGGTATTCACGAACTGTTCTCCTTCTTCGGGTTAGGCGTCGGTGCCCCGTCCGGCATCGCTGCCCGGAGCACCGCTGTTGGGTGCGGCGCCCTCGCGGCCGGGGGTTCGGCCCGGCAGGTGGACGTCTGTGAAGGTGGTGTCGGCGCCGGCTTCGAGGGCAGGGCTGCCCTCTGGTCCCGCGGTTGCCAGCACTTCATCATGTTCCCACGTTCTGCCCGCAATGTAGCGAATCGACGAGTTTGCTACGGCAAGGATCGGAACGGAGAACAGAGCGCCGGGGATCCCGGCGAGGTAGGAACCCGCCGCGACGGACAGGATCACGGCCACGGGGTGGAGGGACACGGCCTTGCCCATGACGAGTGGCTGCAGGATGTGGCTTTCGAGCTGCTGGACGCCGAGCACGATCGCCAGCATGATGAGGGCGTTGACAGGCCCGTTGGCGACCAGCGCGAGCAACACGGCGATGGCACCCGTGAACAGCGCACCGACCACCGGGATGAAGGAACCGAGGAAGACCAGCACGCCCAGCGGCAGCGCGAGCGGCACGCCAATGATGGCGGCGCCGACGCCGATTCCCACGGCGTCCACGAACGCGACGAACATTTGGATGCGAACGTAACTGACCATGGAAGTCCAGCCGCGGCGGCCAGCGCCGTCCGTAGCGCGGCGCGCCTTCCGGGGCATCAGGTTGACGAGGAAGGCCCAAATCCTGTCGCCCTCGAGCAGGAAGAAGATCAGGATGAACAGCGCAAGGACCAGGCCGGCGGCGAAGTGCCCAGCCGTGCTTCCGAACGTTAGGGCACCGCTGAGGATGCTGCTGCTGTTGTTCTGCAGCGCGGCGGTGGCGTCCTCGATGTACTTGTCGATCTGTGCGGCCGTCAGGTGGAGCGGGCCTTCCGACAGCCAGGTCTGGACCTGCTGCACCCCGGTGAGCGCCTCGGCCCACAGCTCGCCGAATCCCTGCATGAGCTGGCGCCCCACCAGGGTCAGGGCACCGACGATGATGCCGATGAAGCCGAGCACGGTGATGGCGACGGCGAGCCCCTTGGGCACGCTGTTTTTGGCCATCCAGCGTACTGCGGGGCTGAGGAGCCCTGAGAGGAGGGCGGCGACCATGATGGGGATGATGAGGAAGCTGACGTGGCTGAGCAGCCACACCAGCCCCGCGAGCACGAGCAGGATCAGCCCGGCGCGCCACGCCCACGCGGCCGCGATCCGCACACCATAGGGAATATCTTGGTCGATCTCGCCGTCCGTCCGTGACCTGGCCCCGGTACGCACCCCCGTCGCGGCCGCCGAAGGGGAAGGGCTTGTGGCGGGTGCGGCGTCCTCAGCTGGCGTCATAGCCCCATGATTCCGTAGCAGCCGATGAATAGGAAACCAGCAGCCAGCAACGGCGCGCGGGCCAGCCGGTGGTGCCGGACCGCCGGCGTGTTGGTGAGCCGGGCAGCGAGGTCCGCGCGGGAGGTCAGCCTGCAGTGGCCGTCAGCGAGGCCGAGATTCCCCAGGTCATGGAGAACTGCTCCCCCGCCGCGAGCCAGCGCAGGCCCTCACCGCTGTTGAACGCGTTGGCCGGCCCGGTCATCGGCTCGATCGCGACCGCCTTTGACCGGCCCGGAAACTCGGTCGTCACGAAGACATGGACGTAGCCGCCGCCCGCGTCCTGCCACAGGCTGACGGTCCGCCCGTCGGGTGAGCTCAGCGTGTGCCGGGCAACGCCGCCGTCGAACTCCAGGTCCGTATAGGCCGAATCGAGGTCCAGGCTCCCCACCAGCCGCCCGCCGCGCAGATCGAAGTCGCCGCCGACCGGCTCGGTGCTGCGCGGGATGAGCCGGTCATCGGCCACCAGCCGGGTCCTGGCGTCCACGCTCACGGTGAGGTCCTCGCTGGGCACGTCGCCCAGCCGCAGGTACGGGTGCGCGCCAAGGACGAACGGCGCGGGGCCCTGGGAGTCATTGATAAGGGTTTGGCGCACCACGAGCCCCAGGTCCTCCGCCAGTTCATAGCGGACCCGGTGCCGGAGCAGGAACGGGTAACCGTGCTGCGGGAAGACCGCCGCTTCCAGGGTCACGGAGAACTCGTCCTCATCCATGAGTTCGTAGGAGGAGTTCCGCAGCAGCCCGTGGCTGGCGTTGTTGCGGGAGACTTCGGTGATGTCGAGCTGCAGCTTCTTGCCATTGAGGTACCAGACGCCGTCCTCCACCCGGTTGGCCCACGGCGCCAGGGTGATGCCGGTGGCGCCGGGCGGGATGTCGGCGTCGCCGTAGCTCTCCGTCAGCGCAGTTCCGCCGCGGCTGTAAAGCCGCAGCCCGGCGGCGAGTTCGGTGACGATGGCCAGGGCGTCGCCGCGCCGTAGCTCGTACTGCCGGCCGGTGGCGTACCGCCGCATGGTTTCATCGGGGCCGGCTGCCGGGGGCGTCGCTGAGAGATCCATGGTGACCACCGTACAGACCTGCCCGGCAACCCGTATACCTTGGTTCCATGACTTCCAGCAGCGCGGGCGCCAGGCCATGAATCCTCCCCTGGACAGCAGCGGGCTCGCCGCCCGTTTTGAGGCGGTCTTCGGTGCCCGGCCCGACGGCGTGTGGCGGGCACCGGGACGCGTCAACCTCATCGGCGAGCACACCGATTACAACGAGGGCTTCGTCCTGCCCTTCGCCATCGACCGGTCGGCCCGGGTGGCCATGAGGGTCCGGCCGGATTCCACCGTGCGGATGCTCTCCACGTTTGGGAACCAGGGGCTGACCACCGCGGACACCGGCTCGCTGGCCCGCGCCGGCGCCAAGGGCTGGACAAAGTACCCCCTCGGGGTCATCTGGGCCCTGCTACAACAGGGCCTACCGGTTCCCGGCGTGGACCTGCTCCTGGACTCCGATGTCCCCCGCGGCGCCGGTCTGTCGTCCTCCCACGCGATCGAATGCGCCGTGATTTCGGCACTGAATGAGCTCACGGGCGCCAACCTGTCCGCGCAGGACATGGTCCTGGCTACCCAGCGGGCGGAGAACGACTTCGTCGGCGCGCCCACCGGCATCATGGACCAGTCCGCCTCGCTCCGGGCCACGGCCGGGCACGCCGTCTTCCTCGACTGCCGGGACCAGAGTGTCCGGCTGGTGCCGTTCGACGCCGCCGCCGCGGGGCTGGTGCTGCTGGTCATCGACACCCGGGTTTCCCATTCCCACGCCGACGGCGGGTACGCCGCCCGGCGGGAATCGTGCGAACTCGCCGCCGAAGTCCTCGGCGTGCCGGCGTTGCGCGACGTCGGGTTCGAGGACCTCGAGGAGGCCAGCGGGCTTCTGGACCAGGAGACGTTCCGCCGCCTCCGGCATGTGGTCACCGAGAACGACCGCGTCCTGCAGACGGTGGAGCTGCTGGACACCCTGGGGCCGGCCGCTATTGGCCCCCTGCTGGACGCGTCCCATGCCTCGATGCGCGACGACTTCGAGATCTCCTGCGCCGAGCTGGACCTTGCCGTGGACACGGCGCGGTCCGCGGGCGCGGTCGGGGCCCGCATGACCGGCGGCGGCTTCGGCGGCTCCGCGATCGCGTTGACCCCGGCGGGATCGGCACAGCAGGTGCGTGCCGCCGTCGAACGGGCCTTCGCCCGGGCCGGGTACTCCGCACCCGAGATCTTCAGCGTCAGCCCCGCCGCAGGGGCCATGCGGCTGGCCTAGGCGGGGCGTAGTCTGGGCGCATGCCAGAAGCTGTCATTGTTTCCACCGCCCGGAGCCCCATCGGGCGGGCGTTCAAGGGGTCCCTGAAGGACGAGCGGCCGGACGATCTCGCCGCCGCCATGGTCACCGCGGCCCTCGCCCGGATTCCGGGGTTCGATGCCGCCGCCGGGCCGGGCCGCGGCCTGGACGACATCTATCTGGGGTGCGCCGAACCCAGCGGCGAGGCCGGCTCCAACATGGCCCGCGTGGTCAGCATCCTGGCGGGGCTGGACAACGTTCCGGCCGCCACCATCAACCGTTTTTGTGCCTCCAGCCTGCAGACCCTCCGGATGGCCTTCCACGCCATCAAAGCCGGCGAAGGCCAGGCGTTCGTGGCCGCTGGCGTGGAGGCAGTGTCCCGCTACCGGGAATGGGCCGGCGCCGGCGAGACCGACGCGAGCACGCACAACCCGCGCTTCGAGGCGGCCCGGAAACGCACCGAGGCCCGCGCGGCCTCGAACATACCGTGGACCGACCCGCGCCTGGGCGGCAGGATGCCGGACGTATACATCGCCATGGGCCAGACGGCAGAGAACGTCGCCACAAGCTACGGCATCACCCGCGCGGAGCAGGACGCCTGGGCGGTGCTCAGCCAGAACCGCGCCGAGGCGGCCATCGCCTCCGGGTTCTATGCCCGCGAAATCACGTCATACACCCGCGCCGACGGCACGGTGGTGGACCGCGACGATTCGCCGCGCCCCGGCGTCACCGCGGAGGCCGTCGGTGCGCTGCAGCCGGTCTTCCGCAGCGGCGGCACCGTGACGGCCGGGAACGCCTGTCCGCTCAATGACGGGGCCGCCGCGGTCGTCATCATGAGTGACGGGCGGGCCCGCGAGCTCGGCCTGGAGCCGCTTGCCAGGATCGTCTGCACTGGCGTCAGCGCCCTGTCCCCGGAGCTGATGGGCATGGGCCCGGTGGAAGCGACCCGCCGGGCGCTCACGATCGCCGGGCTGAGCATCCGCGACATCGACCTCGTGGAGCTCAACGAAGCGTTCGCGGTCCAGGTGGTGGCCAGCGCCCGGGAGCTTGCCATCGATGCGGAGAAGCTCAACGTCCACGGCGGCGCCATCGCCCTCGGCCACCCCTTCGGGATGACCGGCGCCCGCATGACCACCACGCTGATCAACGGGCTCCGCGCCCGCGACGCCTCCCTCGGCCTGGCGACGCTGTGCGTTGGCGGCGGCCAGGGCATGGCGGTGGTGCTGGAACGGCTCAGCTGACGGGGGGTAACTCACCCGGTGCCAGTTGCCGCAAACGCGAGGAGCCCCGCCGTTGGGCGGGGCTCCTCGTTGAAAGCAGGCCGAACAGGTGCGACCGTGGTTACTCGTCGCCGCGGAGGATGGCCAGCAGTCGGATGATCTCGACGTAGAGCCAGACCAGCGTGACCGTGAGGCCGAAGGCCGCGGTCCAGGAGAAGCGCTGCGGGGCTCCGGCGCTGATGGCCGCCTCGATGGACGTGAAGTCCATGATCAGGGAGAAGGCAGCCAGGCCGATCGCCAGGATGCCGATGAAGACGCCGAGCGGGATGCCCGCGATCTCCACGCTGGTGCTCAGGCCAAACGGCGAGTTGACGGCACCGGTCCACATCATGACGACGTTGACCAGCGCAAACACCGCGTAGCCGATCATGGCGATCAAGAAGAACCGCATGAGCTTGGGCGTCGCCCGGACCTTGCCGCTCTTGAACAGCACGAGCGTCACGGCGAAGACGGACAGGGTCCCGACGACGGCCTGGATACCCACACCCGGGTACAGGTTGTCAAGGATGCGGGTCAGCCCGCCGAGGAAGAATCCTTCAAGCAGGGCGTAGGCCAGGATCAGTCCGGGTGACGGCTGCTTCTTGAAGGTGTTGACCATCGCCAGGGCAAAGCCGCCCAGGGCTCCGAGGATCATCAGCATCGAGCCCGTGCCCTGCGGGACGGCGAGCGCCACTGCGGCACCGACCACGAGGATGCCGAGGCACCCGGCAGTCTTGACGATGACGTCGTCGTACGTCATCCGGCCGATGTCAGCCGGGCCGGCCGCCGGGCGGTTGTACAGTTCCTGCAGCTGGTCCTGGGTCATGCCCTGCTGCGCCGAATTCCACCCGCCCTGGCCCGGGGCCTGGCCGTAGGTGTTCTGCCCATAGGGGTTCTGGCCATACGGATTCTGGCCATACGGGGCCTGCGGGGCAGGCGGTGCCTGGGTGGCTTCGCGGAAATTCTTTCCGCTGAAGATCGGGTTTCCGCCAGTTGCCATTGCGGGTGTCCTCCAAAATAAGGGGGTGGGTGATGTTCCGGTGCGACCCGGACTATACGAAAGGGATTTGTATAGTCACGCTACCAATTCCCACGGCCGACGGGGAGGGATAGTTCCCCCGGGGAGCCGCCGCAACCGAACCGTGACCTTGTTCGGCGGGATCCTCAGGCCCAGGATTCCCGCGTGGGCGCCGGCCGCCCGGGACGCCCGGTGCGCCTCGCACCGGTGCCGGCTGCCAGCACGACGGCGGGTCCGTCACCACGGAAATCGTCGAGCCGCTGCGACGGGTCCCCCTTCGGCTCCGGCAGCGGGCCGGGGATCGGCGCCGGCGTTCCCGTGCCGCTGTTGACTATGACGTCGTCGATATAGATATCGGCCATTTGCTGATCGTGTTCGGAGCCGAGCTGGACCGTGTCGAGCGTCGTCGCCGGAATCCTGACAGTGCCCGCGTAGATGGAACGCCCGTCCCACCAGATTTGGACGGCGGTCTGCGGACCATTCGGAACCACGTGCATGACCAGCCGGTGCCAGGAGTCAGTGGGAACATCGCGCCGCAACGTGGTGTACGCGAAGCCTGCCGGTGACGCGGTCCGGAGCACCAACTCATGGGAGATGTTCTGCCGGAAAACATCCAGGACGCGGACGCCGCCGGAAAAGAACCGGAAGTAAGGAACATTGTTCCCTGCCATTCCCTCAGCGGCGATATTGAACCATCCGTCCGCATACGCCTCGGTGTTCCCGGGGGTCAGGCCTACGGTCAGCCTGGCCATGGAGCCGAGCCCGGCGGTGGTGTGCAGGCGGGCGGCGCAGCTACCGGAGTGCGACGCCCCGGTGGATACAGAGGCATTTCCCGTCCCCGCCGTGGTGACGCCGAATCCGTCCAAGGTGCCCGCTTCAAAGCTGGTGGCTGCCGACTGGATCCCCGGATAAGGGTCGGTGAGTGCCTCCGTGGAGGGAACGCAGGCCTGTGCCCCGGCGGTCTCGGGCCCGAGGCTCAGCGCCGGAATACCCAGGATCGCCAGCGCAAGCGAACCCGCGAGGCACAGCTTGACCACCCGGTTCATCAGTCGGCCCTCCACGATCGGCCCCTGCCTTCCACGCCGCGCCGTGTCCCGGGCCGAAAGATCCGGCCAGCGATCTCTGGACTTCGGTTCAGGGCTTCGGTTCAGGCGCTCTTCGCACCATAACGCGGGACGACTTGGAAAAAGCTTGGATTTGCCGGTTCCGCAGACCGGACGGGGCGTCCCCGGTGGTGGGTCCCTGCCCCGGGTCGGCCGGGCGGATCGGGGCCGGGCCGGCCACTGTTTAGGCATACTCGGAATCAACAAAAGTTTTCTTTAGCAGGGCTACAGCAAGGTGTCGCCCCGACTACACGGTTGTTACCCGATCGCGACGTTCTCCCTGCTCGCAGCGGCATTCATTGCCCCTCGCTGGCTGTAGCATAGGCCACACAGGGTGACGGACATCACAACGGAATGACAGTTTGCCAGGCGTTCGTCCCCTGACCGTTCGCAACGGTTGCAAAGGCGCAACCCACAGCACCCCCATGTGGAGGTTTTCAATTTGAGAAGCACAACGAGCGGCCTGTCGCAGAGACGGCGCGGCAGACGACTGAGGGCTGTGGGGGCAGTATTTGCCGCCATGGCTGCGCTACTGCTCATCGTGGCCCCGGCGTCCAGCGCCGCGACCCCGTCGCCGACACCATCCCCGTCGGCGACCCAGTTCACCAACAGCATCAGCGGCTTCCTGCGGGGCGACGACCGCGCACCGATCCCCGGGGTAACCATCACCGCCACAAGCGGCGATTTCACGGGAACCACGAAATCGGGAGCCAACGGCGCCTGGATCATCGGCGTCCCCACCCAGGGGACCTACGAGGTCAAACTCGACGAGTCCACGCTTCCGCAGGGCATCAAACTGGCCCAGGGCCAGGAGAACCCCCGCAAGGTTACCTTCAGCCAGACCTCAAACCTCTCGGTGATCTTCACCTTTGGCAAGGGAATCGTCGTCGCAGAGGAGAACTTCGGGCAGAACCTGCTCAACCGGCTGGTGGCCGGCCTCAGCTTCGGCCTGCTGCTCGCCCTTGCGGCCGTAGGCCTCTCACTGATCTTCGGCACCACCGGCCTGACGAACTTCGCCCACGGTGAGATGGTCACGCTGGGCGCGGTGCTGGTGTTCGCCTTCAACGCCATGCAGCTTCCGTTCTGGCTGGCCATCATCCTGGCGGTCATCGGCGGCGGTGTGTTCGGCTACGTCCAGGACGCGGGACTGTGGAAGCCACTGCGGCGCCGCGGAACCGGGCTTGTTCCGATGATGATCGTCAGCATCGGCCTCGCACTGGCGGTGCGGTACATCATCCAGTTCTACTTCGGCGGCGCTACCCAGCAGCTGCCGTTTGCCCAGAGCGCGGAAATCCTGATCGGCCCGATCTCGATCTCCCCCAACAACCTCCTGTCACTCCTCGTCAGCGCCGTGGTAATCGCCGCCCTCGGCGTCGTCCTGCTCAAGACCCGCCTCGGCAAGGCCACCCGCGCGGTGGCCGATAACCCGGCCCTGGCCGCGGCCTCCGGCATCGACGTCGACTCCGTTATCCGGATCGTCTGGGTGGTGGGCGGCATGCTCGCCGCCCTCGGCGGCATCCTCTGGGCCTACTACCGGCCCGGCGTCACCTTCGACATGGGCTCGCAGATCCTGCTGCTCATCTTCGCCAGTGTCACCCTGGGCGGCCTCGGCACGGTCTGGGGCGCCCTGATCGGTTCCATCATCGTCGGCATCTTCGTTGAGCTGACCACCGTGTTCGGCCTCGCAGCCGACCTTAAATACGTGGGAGCGTTGTTCATCATGATTGTTGTCCTCTTGTTCCGGCCTCAGGGCATTCTGGGCCGCCGCGAGCGCGTGGGTTAGGAGACAGCCATGGATTTCGGATTCATTTTTTCCAGCGCCGCCGGCGAACTCTTCAGCCCGACGACAGCCGCCTACGCCCTGGCCACCCTTGGCCTGGCGGTCCACTTCGGCTACACCGGCCTGCTCAACTTCGGCCAGGCCGGCTTCATGGCGGTGGGGGCCTACGGCTTCGCCATCTCCACCTTGACGTTCCATGTGCCGTTCTTCGTCGGGCTGCTGATCGCCGTCGTCTGTTCAGCCATCTTCGCTCTGCTGCTGGGCATCCCGACGCTGCGGCTGCGGGCGGACTACCTGGCCATCGTGACCATCGCTGCCGCCGAAATCGTGCGCTATGTCGTCACGACCAACCAGCTAACCGCCATCACCGGTTCGGCCAACGGCCTGGCGGCCTTCGAGGGCGATTTCTACGCCATGAACCCCTTCCCGCCGGGCTCCTACATCGGTATGAACAACCGTGACTTCTTCATCCGGGTCGTGGCGTGGGCAGTCGTGGCTTTGTTCTGCTTCATTGTCTGGCTGCTGATGCGCAGCCCTTGGGGCCGCGTCCTCAAGGGCATCCGCGAGGACGAGAACGCCGTCCGCTCGCTGGGAAAGAACGTTTACGCCTACAAGATGCAGTCCCTCATCATCGGCGGTGCGCTCGGTGCACTGGCAGGCATGATCTTCACGCTCCCCCGCGGCGCCGTGCAGCCGGCCAACTACGGCACGGAACTAACGTTCTTCCTCTACACCTGCCTGCTGCTCGGCGGCCTTGGCACTGTGCTCGGCCCGGTGGTCGGCGCCATGATCTTCTGGGTGGTGCTCTCGCTCACCCAGGGCATCCTCTACGGCCTGATCGAGTCCGGCACCATCACGTGGCTGAACACGGTCCAGGCCGGGCAGCTGCGTTACATCCTGGTCGGCGTGGCGCTCATGCTGCTGATGATCTTCAGGCCCCAGGGCGTTCTCGGCAATAAGAAGGAGCTGGCATTCGCATGAGCATTCCAAGCGAAGAGTCGCGCGAGGAACCCCGCACGTCTGAAGAAATCGACTACATGACGGACACCCGTCCGATCGCCGCCGGGGATATCTCGCCCGGCTGCAAGAAGCGTGATCCGATCGTCGTGGCGGAAAACGTCACCCGCAGCTTCGGCGGCATCAACGCCGTCGACGTCCAGTACCTCGAGATACCGCGGCACAAGATCACCGCGCTGATCGGCCCCAACGGCGCCGGCAAGACCACCTTGTTCAACTTGCTGACGGGATTCGACACCCCGAACTCGGGTACATGGCAGTTCGAGGGCACCAACATCGCCGGCGTCTCCTCGTACAAGGTTGCCCGCATGGGAATGGTGCGCACGTTCCAGCTCACCAAGGTCATGGGCAAGCTCACCGTCATGGAGAACATGCGCCTCGGCGCCTCCAGCCAGTCCGGCGAGCGGCTGTCCAAGGCCTTGTTCAAGGGCATCTGGGGCGGCCAGGAAAAGACGATCACCCAGCAAGCCAACGTGCTGCTGGAGAAATTCAAGCTGGACGCCAAGAAGGACGACTACGCGGCGTCGCTTTCCGGCGGGCAGCGGAAGCTGCTGGAAATGGCCCGGTCCCTCATGGTCCGGCCCAAGCTGGTCATGCTCGACGAGCCCATGGCAGGCGTGAACCCGGCGCTGACGCAGTCGCTGCTGGACCACATCAAGAACCTCAAGGCCGAGGGCATGACCGTCTTGTTCGTCGAGCACGACATGAACATGGTCCGCCACATAGCCGACTGGGTAGTGGTGATGGCAGAGGGCAAGATCGTGGCCGAAGGTCCTCCCGCCGAGGTCATGAAGAACCCCGCAGTAATCGACGCCTACCTCGGCGCCCACCACGACGTCGATCTCGGCGACGCGGAAGGCATCAAGGAACTGACCGCGGAGCTGGTCGCCGACGAAGAATCGATTGTCGGCACTGAAAACGCCGGCATCATCTCCGCCGATGTCCTCGCCACCGAGGCGGAGGAAGCGGCGCAGCCGGAGCCGAACGGGACGACGCGCGGCCGCCGCAGCGCCGGAGAGCCGACCAGCGCCGAAGAGCCGAACCGTAAAGAGAAGGACACAGAATGAGCGCCACCAGCGCGGCACCGGCCGCCCAGCCAGCCTTCGATGGCGACTCGGTCGTGAAGGTCACCGATCTGATGGCCGGCTACCTCCCCGGCGTCAATATCCTCAACGGCTGCAGCATCGAAGCCCGCAAGGGTGAGCTGATCGGCATCATCGGCCCCAACGGCGCCGGCAAGTCCACGTTGCTGAAAGCCATGTTCGGCCTGGTCAAGGTCCACTCCGGCTCGGTAGTGGTCCGCGGGCAGGACATCACGGGGCTCAAGGCCAACAAGCTCGTCACCAAGGGCGTCGGCTTCGTTCCCCAGAACAACAACGTGTTCGCCGCCCTGACCATCGAGGAAAACCTGCAGATGGGCATGTTCCAGCGGCCCAAGGACTTCGCCAAACGGTTCGACTTTGTCTCCGAACTGTTTCCGGAGCTCGCCAAACGGCGCGCCCAGCGGGCCGGCTCGCTCTCCGGCGGCGAACGCCAGATGGTCGCCATGGGACGGGCCCTCATGATGGACCCGGCCGTGCTGCTGCTCGATGAGCCCTCCGCAGGCCTCTCCCCTGTCAAGCAGGATGAGACCTTCCTCCGGGTCCACGAGATCAACCGGGCCGGCGTTTCCGTCATCATGGTGGAGCAAAACGCGCGCCGCTGCCTGCAGATCTGCGACCGCGCCTACGTTCTGGACCAGGGCAAGGACGCTTACACAGGTACGGGCCGGGAACTCATGAAGGATCCCAAGGTCATCCAGCTCTACCTGGGGACGCTCGCAGACACTGTCGAGTAGCCCTACGCGCAGCGTTCCCTTCAAGGGCCGTCACCAGCCGGTGGCGGCCCTCTGCGTGCCCGGCGCATTCCCGGCGCATTAGGGCACAGTGTGGTGCCGTCCGGGCCTCCGCAGCCACTTGCTCGGCTCCTGCGCACGTGCCTCACGCAGCAACGGCGTCACGCAGCGCAGAGTCCTGGCAGGGCCGCCGCACTGTTGAGCCGGATTCCCGCCGTCGGGCACCCGGGCACGCATCGAAAGCCTGCTGTGCGTGCTTCCTCGGCCAGCCACTGACGCTTTGCCTCGCTCCCCCACACGTAGGAGACCCCCGTCCGGACTGGACGGGGGTCTCCTGTTAGTCGGTGGGAAGCGGCTTACAGCTTGCCGAATTCTTCCTTGACCGGCTTGTAGGTGTTGTCATCCTGGTACTCGTAGATGCCGATGTAGGCTTCCGTCGGGTCGCCGGCGTCGGAGAACGTCACGGGGCCGGACTGGCCGTCGTAGTCGATGTCCTTACCGTTGCGGAGCAGGGTGACGCAGGAGGGGAAGGTATTGCACTTCTCGCCACCTTCAGAGACGTCCTTCAGGTGCGCCGCGATATCGGTGCCCTTGGTGCTCTTGGCTTCCTCCGCCGCCAGTGCGATCAGGTTCACGGCGTCGTAGGACTCGCCGGAGTAGCTGTAGTCCTTCAGCGCCGGGTCGATCGCCAGGAGCTTCTTCTTGAAGTCATCCTTGGCGAAGGTGCCCGGGATGGTGCCCTGGGCGCCCTTGAGGGTTCCCGCCTGGAAGTCCTTGCTGTAGTCGGACATGTTGCCGTCAACCATGAAGATCTGGGTCGGCTTGACGCCCTTGCCCGTCATCAGCGGGACGATGCTCTTGGCCTGGTCGAAGGTGATCAGGGCAATAGCGTCCGGCTTGGCGGCCAGAACCTTGTCCACCTGGCTGCTGAACTGTGAATCGCCTTCGTTGAAGAGTTCCTGGGCAACAACCTTGCCGCCGGCCGCCTCGAAAGCGGACTGGACGTTCTTTGCGAGGCCGGTTCCGTAGGCGTCGTTCAGGACGATCATGCCGACCGTCTGGGCGCCACACGTGGCCATGTAGTTACCGAGGACCTTGCCCTGGAGCACGTCCGAGGGGGCGGTGCGCCAGTAGAGGCCCTTGTCATCCCACGAGGTGAAGTCCGGTGAGGTGTTGGCCGGGGAGAACTGGACCACGCCGGCACCGGTGATCTGGTTAATCACGGTCTTGGAGACGCCCGAGGAGGCGGCGCCGACGATTGCACTGACGCCCTGGCCGAGCAGTGCCGTGGTGGACTGGGTGGCGATGTCGGTCTTGGTGTCGCCGGAGTCGCGGTGGATGACCTCGACAGGCTTGCCAAGGACGCCGCCCGCGTCGTTGACCTCCTTGATGCCGAGGTTCACACCGGCAATTTCGGGCGGGCCGAGGAATGCCAGCGAACCTGTCGTCGGCAGGAGCGAGCCGATCTTCAGGGGTGTGGGGGTGGTGGTGGCCGAAGCGGGCACGGTGCCCGTTCCGCCGGCAGCGCTGGTACCGGCACCGGTGGCGCTGGGCGCCGGGCATGCGATGCCGGCGGCCGCGGCTGAGCTGGATCCCGACGAACTCGGGGCGGGTGAACCGCCACAAGCCGTAGCCAGAAGGGCGACGCCGAGGCTAAGCACTGTGAGCTTAGCGACGCGGGGCGCAACCCGGGGGAGTGAAGTCATGTACAAGCTCCTCGATCTAAAGGTGCGAACGGCCTTTGACGCGAAAGATCAGGTGTTCCTGATTCCACTTCAAGCTAGTGCAAATTCGACGCGAAAATAAGTGACTACGGTCACATCCTTATAACACTCGTTGCATAGAGGAAATCTGCAGGGTTCCAGCGGCCCCTGCATGGCGGCGTGTAGCTAAAGTGCCCTTGACCAACCATCGCGAATTTAACTCGTGCCGCTTCATGTTTTCCACAGGTTTCCCACAAGGTTGGGCCCGTAACGTCTGGTTTAGCGACCCGGGCTGAACGGTTCGTAGCCAGAACGTCCCCAGCACGCTGGCCTCCAGAAGGTTCGACTCCTTCGCAGCCCACAGGCGGCCCGTCCTTGCCGTGAGACCCAAGGACGGGCCGCACACAATGTACCGACCAGCGGGTGTCCCGGGCATGACAAAAGACCCCCGGTTCCCTTGGAGCTATAGGGAATCAGGAGTCTTTGTGCCCCAGGTGGGACTCGAACCCACAACACGCGGATTTTAAGTCCGCTGCCTCTGCCAATTGGGCTACTGGGGCGCCCGGTCAATGGTATCCCGTCGCCGCCCGGATCAGCCCTAAAACGGGCCGGCGTACCGGAAGGTGCCGCTAACGCCGCCGGGCCAGACGGCGAGCGGGAGCAGCTGGAAGTGCGCGCCCCAGCCGGCCTCCGGGGGTGCCACCCCGAGCGACGTGGACGGCACAAAGCCGAAGCGGGAGTAGTAGTCGGGGCTGCCCAGCAGCGCGATCCCCCGCTCCCCCGCGGCGTTGGCCCGCGCCACCGTCTCGTTCATGAGCGCGGTGCCGATGCCGTGGCGCTGCAGCCGCGGCACCACCCCGATCGGCCCGAGCCCCAGCAGCTCCAGCTCGCCCACCCAGCCGCGGGTGCTGATTACATGCCCCACGATTTCGCCGTTGAGCTCCGCAACGACGCTGAACTCGGGGAGGTATTCCTGGCTTTCGAACAGCCGGGCCAGCAGCTTCACTTCTTCGGGTTCGCCGTCGACGTGGTGACCGGTTGCGGGCGAGATGGCAAACGCGGCGGCTGTGAGGACGAGGATTTCCGGACGGTCCGCCGGTTCCTCGCTGCGCAGCACGAGTTCCGGTGCCGGCTTGTGCTCCCCATGGTCTGCGACGAGTTCGTGCAGAACCTCCAGGGCCCGGTCGGCGTCGGCCACGGGGACCAGGAGATGGTCATGGTGGAAGCCGGCCAGGACGTTGCAGCTGATCTTCGCCTCGGTCAGGGCGGCGCTGACGGCTGCCGTCAAACCGATCGCCTCGAGTGACGAGTGCACCTGGAGCGTGATCCACGCTGCGACGAAGTCGTAGGAGAGCCCCTGGCTGTCGGCTTCGTCCCGCGGCAGCACAACGGTCAGCCCCTCCGCCTCGCGGACGGCGGCCGCGATGGCCCCGGCCAGGGGCTTGCCGTGCGGCCACAGGGCGTAGACGTACTCGCCCTCGCGCAGTTCGGGGTGCATGGTGGCCAGGAGCGTGTGCAGGTCCTTTTCAGCTGTCATGGAGCCAGTCTAGGCGCGGGGCGTGCGCAGCCGTCCGCTCCGGACGCCCCGGCGGACGCCAGCAACGAAAACGGCGGCTGCTCCCCCCGAGGGGAACAGCCGCCGTCGTAGGGCAACCGCCAGAGCGCTCGAAGCCGTTGCGGCCTGGAGTTATTTGGCGTCTGCCGGGACCGATTCATTCGATGCTGCCGGGGTGCCGGCCTTGGCCTCAGGCTTGGCTTCGGCCTTGGCGGCCTCCGGGGCAGCAGGCTTCGGGGCCGGCGTCGCTGCGGCCACGAAGGCGCCGCGCGGGTTGTCCAGGTCCATCAGCTGGGTGGTGTCGCGGCCCAGGAAGAAGGCCCACAGCCAGCCGGAGATTACGCGGATCTTGCGCTCCACGGTGGGGATGGCCATGCCGTGGTAGCCACGGTGTGCCAGCCAGGCCAGCGGGCCCTTGAGGCCGATGCGGCCAACCAGGTTGATGTTCGCTACACCCTTCCATTCGCCGAAGCCGGCGACGGCGCCCAGGTTCTTGTGCTTGTAGTCCTTGAGCGGCTTGTCCCAGCGGGAGGCCCACAGGTTCTTGGCCAGGCGCTTGGACTGGCGCAGCGCGTGCTGGGCGTTCGGCACGCAGGTGCCGTCCGGCAGGCCGCTGCCCGTGAGGTCGGGGACGGCAGCGACGTCGCCGGCAGCCCAAGCGTTGTCGATGATGCCCTCGTCGCCTGCGATGCGCAGGTCGGCCAGGACGCGGACGCGGCCGCGCGGCTCGAGCGGGAAGTCCGTGGAGCGGACCATCGGGTTGGCCTGCACACCGGCAGTCCAGACCAGGGTGTCAGTCTCGAATTCCTGGGCCGGGCTCTTGTCCGGGAGGTTGATGAGTTTCAGGGAGCCCTCGGCGTTGTCGAGGGAGGTGTTCAGGAGGACCTCGATACCGCGGCTGCGGAGGTGCTCGACAACCCATTCGGCCTGCGGCGCCGTGACCTCGGGCATGATGCGGCCCATGGCCTCGACCAGGACGAAGCGGACTTCCTCCTGCTTGATGCGCGGGTTGTTCTTGACCGCGGCGCGGGCGAGGTCTTCCATTTCGGTGATGCACTCGATGCCGGCGAAGCCGCCGCCAACGACGACGAACGTCAGGGCGCGGGCACGCTCAACGGGGTCCGTCATGAGCGAGCCGTTCTCGATGCGCTCGAGAACCTTGTTGCGCAGGGCGACAGCCTCTTCGATGGTCTTCAGGCCGATGCCCTTTTCCGCGAGGCCCTTGATCGGGAACGTGCGGGTGATGGCGCCAGCGGCCAGGACGACGTCGAAGTAGGGAACCTCGAAGGTGTCGCCACCGTCGGAAGGTGCGACCACTGCCGTGCGGTTGGCGTGGTCGATGGAGGTGACGCGGCCCTGGATGAGCTCCGTCTGCTTCAGGTGCTGGCGGTGCGAGACGACTGCGTGGCGCGCCTCGATGTTGCCGCCGGCAACTTCCGGCAGGAAGGGCTGGTAGGTCATGTAGGGCAGGGGATCCACGAGGGTGACGATGCCACCTGCATTCGCGATCTTTTTCTGAAGTTTGAGGGCTACATACAGGCCGACGTACCCGCCGCCGACGACGAGTACCCGGGGACGGTCCTGGAGCTGAAGGGAGGATGCCATGCGTCAAGAATACAGTAGATTGTGAAAACCTTCACTAACTATGACGGGTTGCTGGAGTCCACCGGATTCTCGGTCCCGGTTCCGGCCCCACGCCCGGTCCCCGTTCCGGCCCCACGCCCGGTCCCGGTTTCGGCCCTGGGCTCGGCCCTGCGTTCGGACTTGACCGGCCCGTCCGGCCCGTCCTTGCGCGGCGTTCGCATGGCGGCCCGCAACTGCAGGGCAGCGGCCACCACGATGCCCACGAGCAGGCACCCGAAGCCCAGGACCACCGCGGCCGGCAGGGCGCTGTCCAACTGGGACGGCTTCTCCGCGACCGGCACGGTCGCTTCGGGCAGGGTGGGCACAGCGCTGGAAGGCGCGGGCGCCGCAGCAGGCGCCGTCGTGGCGAGGTTTCCGCGCCGGTGGACCCGGATCCAGTCCGAAATCGAGCCCAGCGGATTGGCCTTGGTTTCCGGGACATCGGCCTTGAGGGCGGCCTCGGCGTTCAGCACGCCGAAACCGTAGAGCGGATCCTTCCCGGGCGCCCCGGCGTCTTTGGCCGTGCTGACGATCCGGTTGATGACCTGGCTCGCGGACATCTCGGGCCATTTGGAGCGGATCAGGGCAGCGACGCCGGAAACGATAGGCGTGGCCCCGGAGGTGCCCGCCCATTCGGCATAGCCGCCGGCAGGCATGCCGCCTACCAGGTCCTCGGCGGGTGCGGCGACGCCGATGCTGATGCCCTGTGAGGAGGAGTCGATGCTGGCCGCGCCCTTGCGGTCCAGGCCCGCGACCGTCAGGACGCCGGGAATAGTGGCAGGCGCGCCCACCTGGACGTTGCCGCCCACGCGGTTGCCCGCGGCGGCGACAATCACGACGTCCTTCTGTTCGGCGTAGAGGAACGCCGCGTCCCAGCTCTGCGGCCATTCCGGCGATGTACTGCCGAGGGAGATGTTGATGACGCGGGCGCCGTTGTCGACGGCCCAGCGCACTGCCTCCGGGATCTGGTCCTGGTCGCTCTTGCCGCCCGGGTTGGCGGAGCCCAGCCAGGTGGAGACGGACAGCAGTTGGGCTTCCGGGGCGACGCCGACGATCCCGTCGGGGCCGACGGCGGGGCCAGAGCTGGGTTTGGCGCTGGCGCTCGGTTTGGCGCTCGGTTCGGGCGCCTGATGCCCGCGCCCGGCGAGCATGGTGGCCACGAGGGTGCCGTGTTCGGGTTTGGCACCGATGCTCGCCTGTCCGTTGGCACTGCCGGCGCCGGAAATGTCGGAGCCGCCGGCGAGCACGCCAGCCAGGTCCGGATGTTTGCCGTCCACGCCGCTGTCAATCACGGCGACTTTGACGCCGGCACCCTTGGACACGTCCCAGGCTTTGGTGATGCCGGATTCGGCGAGCCAGTATTCCTTGTCCCGCCAGGAGTCGGCGTAAGCGGGCGCGGCTAGGGCCAGCGCCGCGGTGGACGCTCCGCCGGCAAGGGCCAAGGCCATCAACGCGGAGGCGGTCCGGCGGCCTGTTGCTCTGGTCATTCAGGTCCTATCGGCGGTTGCACCAGCGGCACGGCGCGCGGAGGCGCAACTGCTGGGCGGGTCATCGGATGCTGAGGGCAATACCGTCAAGAATATCGTGTTCGCTGGCCACTGCCGTGGTGATGCGGCCACCCGTGACATCGGCCAGGCGTTGCAGGACCCGCCGCCAGACGAGGCCGCCGGCGCCGATCACGTCCACCCGGCCGGGGTGCATGTACGGCAGCACGGCCCGCTCCTCCCGGGTCATTTCGAGCAGCTCGGTGCATGCCTTCCGGACCGCGTCCAGGTCCAGTTCGGTGCCGTGGATCGCGGCCGGCGAATACTCCGGCAGACGGAGCGCGTGCGCGGTGATGGTGGTGACGGAACCTGCCACGCCGACGACGACGGTGGTGCGTTCCAGCGGAACGGTTTCTGCCGCCTCGCTGATGGCGGCGTCGACGTCGGCCTCTGCCGCTGCGATCTGCTCCTGTGTGGGCGGATCGCTGCGCAGGTGCCGTTCGGTCATCCGGACGCAGCCGACGTCGACCGAGCGGGCGGCGATGACGCCGCCGGCGTTGCCCAGGACGAACTCCGTGCTTCCGCCACCGAGGTCCACCACCAGCACGGGGTCCTCGCCGCGGGAGGGCAGGACACTGCTGGCGCCGGCGAATGACAGCGCGGCTTCCTCGTCGCCGGTGATCACCTCGGGCTCGACGCCGAGGATGGCGCGGATGCCGTCGACGAAGACCTGCCGGTTGCGGGCATCGCGGGTGGCGGAAGTCGCCACAAAGCGCACCTGCTCGACGCCGTGCTCGCGGATCAGGGCAGCGTAGTCCCGGGTCGCGGCGAAGGTGCGCTCGAGCGCTTCTGGGGCCAGTTCGCCCGTGGAGTCCACGCCCTGGCCCAGCCGGACCACGCGCATTTCCCGCACGATGTCCGTCAGCCGCGGCGTGCGCTGCCCTGTTGCGCCGCCTGCGGCTGGGTTCGCGTCCGTGTTCGTATCTGCGTTCACGTCGGCGATCAGCAGGCGGATGGAGTTGGTGCCGCAGTCAATCGCCGCGACCCTGGTCACTTGGACTCCCCCGCGCCGGCCGGGCCGGCGGTGTCGCCCGGGCCGGCCGGGCTGGCGGTGCTGGAGGGGTTTTCCGCGCCGGCGGTGGCGCGGGACTTGCGGACCGGGGCGGGCCTGCCAACGATTTCCGGCAGGCCTTGGGGTCCATGACGGCTGAGGTCCCGGGACGGTGCCTCGCCGCCGGTGTCCCAGGCGCCGTCGCAGTAGCACCGGTCCACGGTCCACCATTCGGTGATGGCCGCGATCGACTCGTCGCCGAGCGGGTTCACGCCGGGGCCAGCTGCCAGCGAGTGCCCCACGAGAACGTGCAGGCATTTGACGCGGGTCGGCATGCCGCCGGCCGAGACGCCGTCGATTTCCGGAACCCCACCGATGCCGCAGCGGGCGCCGATCTCGGCGCGGGAGGCCAGATAGGCCTCGTGGGCGGCGCGGTATCGGTCCGCGAGGCCGGCGTCGGCGGCGAGCCGGTCGTTCATTTCGTTCATCAGCCCGGCGGCCTCCAGCCGCGACACCGCCGCAGTGATCACCGGGTGCGTGAGGTAGAACGTGGTGGGGAACGGCGTGCCGTTGCTGAGCCGCGGCGAGGTGGCGGCCACGAGCGGGTTTCCGCAGACGCAGCGGGCCGGGATTTCGACGACGTCCCGCACGGGCCGGCCCAGCTGACGGCTGAGGACCTCGAGGTCCTGCGGCGACGGCAGGCGGGAGGCCTCCGGGGCGCTTGCCCTGTGCCGGGGCGCCGACGTCGGGGCCCCGTCGTTCCTGACCGCTCGGTCCTGGTCCACTCGGTTCTCGTCCACTTGAGTGGCACCTTCCTGCCCAGTTCCAGATTGTCCACGGGACAATCCCGGCGGCGGGCGCCGCTTCTAGTCTGTTGCCGATCGCCTGATGGACTCCCACAGGGAGTCCACCCACGGCAGGTTGGCCGGGTCTTGTGCTGATGTTGCACCCGCAGCGCCACTGGACTGCGCGGCAGGAAGATCGCTGCCGAATACCCAGTAGCCCGTCTCTCCGGGCATAACCATGTTAATGCGGTCGCGGGCCTGCTGCTTCACGAAGTTGGGATCCTGCCACCGCGACACCTGGCGTTTGAGGTCCTCCTGCTTGGTCTGCTTGGCCGCGATGTCGGCCTGCAGCGCCGCGATTTCGGCTCGTTTGTCGAGGAAGATCTTCACCGTGGGCGCCAGCAGGATGGTGATGGCAATCATGACGACGCCGAGGGCAAGCAGCCGGCCCGAGAACGCCTTGGCGGGCACTGGGTCGAGGGATTCGACGGCACCGCCGGCCGCGGTCCGGCCTTCGGCCTTGCCGCCAGCCTTCCCCGGCGCCGGCCGGGTTGCGGGTTTTGAGGCCGGTGCTGTTGCGGAACCGTTGGCGGACGGCTTGCCCGCTGCGGGTGCTGCCGCACGCGGGGAGGCAGGCGCTGCGCCGCGGGGCGTGGCCGGCGTCGGCGCGCCGCTGCGGGAGCCGCCAAAGTCGGCCTGGATGACTTCGCCGCCGTCCTCTGTTGCCCCCAAGCCAGTGGCAGCAGCCTTGGTGGCCGCAGCCTTGGTGGGTGCAGGCGTAGCCCGGGGAACATTGGGGCGTCGGGTAGCCATGTCACTCCTTCAAAAGCGGGCCAAAACAGAACCGGTGGCCATGGTCTTTCAACCATAGCCACCGGTTACCGGTTTTCGCGGCTAACTAGCCTTTGAAACGCGGGAAGGCGCTGCGTCCGGCGTACCGTGCGGCGTCGTCGAGTTCCTCTTCGATGCGCAGCAGCTGGTTGTACTTGGCAACGCGCTCGGAGCGGGCCGGGGCACCGGTCTTGATCTGTCCCGCGTTGGTGGCAACGGAGATGTCAGCAATGGTGGTGTCCTCGGTTTCGCCGGAGCGGTGCGAGGTGATGGTGGTGTAACCGGCACGCTGGGCCAGTGATACGGCGTCCAGCGTCTCGGTCAGGGAGCCGATCTGGTTGACCTTGACGAGCAGCGAGTTCGCGGTCTTGGTGTCGATGCCGCGCTGCAGGATCGCGGGGTTGGTGACGAAGAGGTCATCGCCCACGAGCTGGACCTTGTCGCCGATGGAGTCGGTGAGGGTCTTCCAGCCTTCCCAGTCGTTCTCGTCCAGCGGGTCCTCGATGGAAACCAGCGGGTAGTCGGCCACGAGCTCGGCGTAGTACGCGCTCATCTCGGTGGCGGAGAGTGCCTTGCCTTCGAACTGGTAGGCGCCGTCCTTGAAGAACTCGGAGGAGGCGACGTCCAGGGCCAGGGCGATGTCCTTGCCCGGGGTGTAGCCGGCGTTCTTGATGGCTTCCTGGATCAGGTCCAGGGCGGCACGGTTGGACGGCAGGTTCGGCGCGAAGCCGCCCTCGTCGCCCAGGCCGGTGGACAGGCCCTTGGCCTGCAGGACGGACTTGAGGTTGTGGTAGACCTCGACGCCCCAGCGCAGGCCCTCGGAGAAGGTCTCGGCGCCGATCGGGACAATCATGAATTCCTGGATGTCCACGTCGGAGTCGGCGTGCGAGCCGCCGTTGAGGATGTTCATCAGCGGCACGGGCAGGACGTGCGCGTTGGGGCCGCCGAGGTACTTGTACAGCGGCAGGTCAGCGGAGGCGGCGGCAGCGTTGGCCACGGCCAGGGAGACACCCAGGATGGCGTTGGCGCCGAGCTTGCCCTTGTTGGGGGTGCCGTCCAGGTCGATCATGGCCTGGTCGATGCTGCGCTGGTCGGTCGCGTCGAAACCGGTCAGGGCGGGGGCGATCTGGTCGATGACCGCGTCGACCGCCTTCTGGACACCCTTGCCGAGGTAGCGGCCCTTGTCGCCGTCGCGGAGTTCGACGGCTTCGTGCTCGCCGGTGGAGGCGCCGGAGGGAACTGCTGCGCGGCCGATCTGGCCGTCCGAGAGCAGGACTTCAACTTCTACGGTCGGGTTGCCACGGGAATCGAGGATTTCGCGGGCGTGGATGGCATCGATAAGCGCCATGGATATGCTCCTTTGGGTGAAGCGATCTGCAGGGAATCTGACTGCTTGGACTCTGGCTGTACGTGAAGCTGGAAAGCCGACGTCGTCGTCGCTACTAGCGTAGTCGAGAGTGGCGGAGGTTACGGAAACCTATCCAACCCCCGGACGTCATGATGCTGATGGCATTTTTCTAGGGAAGGTTTTCTAGGGAAGGGCACCGTTGCTGTCCTGAAAGCGGCGGAGGGCTCCGCGGAGGGCTCGCTCGGCGTCGAGGCCGCCGGCCCGGGCATCCGCCACGATCCCGAAGAGCAGGTCGCCGAGTTCCGCCTCGGTGGCCGGGATCTCGACGCCGGTGCCGCCCGCAGCCGTCGCCAGGTGCGCGCGTTCGGCCCGGTCCAGGAGCTTTTGGGCCCGGGCCAGGGCCGGCAGCGCGGCCGGAACGCCGTCGAAGACGTGGCCGCGTTCCGGTTTCTCGGCCTTCTTGACGGCATCCCATTTCAGGACGATCTCCTCCACCGTTGCCGGGAAGGAATCCTGCAGCGAGCCGTCGGGGCGGAACACGTGCGGGTTGCGCCGGATCATCTTGGCCGTCAGTGCGCGGGCGACGTCGTCGAAGTCGAAGGCGCCGCGTTCCTCGGCGAGCCGGGAGTGCAGGACCACCTGAAGCAGCACGTCGCCCAGCTCGGACTTCAGTTCGGCGTCGCCGCTGGCCGTTTCGATGGTCTCCGCGACCTCGTAGGCCTCCTCCAGGAGATACTCCACGAGGGATTCGTGGGTGAGGGCACCCATCCAGGGGCAGTGCTCGCGCAGGGCCGCAATAGTCCCCACCAGCGCCCCGACCTCGCAAGCTCGGCCGGGGACCCCTGCTGGCGTGGGCCCAACCAGCCCCTGGACGGGTGGAGTGTCCTCGTTAGCCAAGGTCGGCGTAAGCCTCGTTGATGTACTCCACGAGGGCTTCCTTCTCCTCGAGCGGGAGGAAAGCTGCCTCGGCTGCATTCAGCGTCAGCTCCAGGAGGTCATCGAGGTCGTAGTCGAACGTCTCAACCAGCAGCTCGAACTCGTCGGTCAGCGTGACGCCGCTCATGAGCCGGTTGTCGGTGTTGATGGTGACGTTGAAGCCGAGCTGGTAGAGCATGTCCAGCGGGTGGCTTTCGATGCCTTCGCCGAAGCCGGCGATGGCGCCGGTCTGCAGGTTCGAGGAGGGGCAGATTTCCAGGGCGATGCCGCGGTCGCGGACCCAGCTGGCGAGTTCGCCCAGGGTCACCATGCCGATGGTGTCGTCGACTTCGTCGCCCTCGGCGTCGTCGTCCTCTTCGAATTCGATCGTGACGTCCTCGGCGATCCGCACACCGTGGCCCAGGCGCAGGGCCCGGCCGTCGACAAGCGCCGACTGGATGCTTTCCAGACCGGCGGCTTCGCCGGCGTGGACGGTGGCCGGGAAGTTGTGCTGTGCCAGATAGGTGAAGGCGTCCTTGAAACGGGACGGCAGGAAGCCGTCCTCGGCACCGGCGATGTCGAAGCCGACGGCGCCGTTGTTGCGGTGGCGGACAGCCAGTTCGGCGATCTCCTGGCCGCGGTCGGCGTGGCGCATGGCCGTGATGAGCTGGCCAACCTGGATGTCGCGGCCGGTCTCGGCCACGGCGTCCACACCGGCTTCGAGGCCTGCCTGCACGGCCTCCACCACTTCGTCCAGGCTCAGGCCCTTCTGCAGGTGCTGTTCCGGTGCCCAGCGCACCTCGCCATACACCACGCCGTCGTCGGCCAGGTCCTCGACGAATTCCTTCGCGACGCGGAACAGGCCTTCCTTGGTCTGCATCACGGCGATGGTGTGGTCAAAGGTCTCGAGGTACCGGACTAGGGAGCCGGAGTCCGCCGATTCGCGGAACCACTCCCCCAGTGCAACGGGGTCCGTGGAGGGCAGCGTGTGGCCGGCGGCCTCCGCGAGTTCAATGATGGTGGCCGGGCGGAGTCCGCCGTCCAGGTGGTCGTGCAGGGAAACCTTGGGAAGGGCCTTCAGGTCGAAGTCGAGGTCAGGGGCAGCGTCAGGAATAGTCTCAGTCACGTTCCAACCATAGGGTCGCCGGGCGCGGGAAGCTACTTTCCGGACACTCCGGCCTCAGTGGACGGACCGGCCAGCATCGTGCCGTGCATCCCGGCCGCCCGTTCCCCGGAAGCGGGTTCCGGGACGTAATCGGCGTCGGCCGGGACCGGCTTGGCATCGTGGCGGCCAAGGCGCTTGTGCCACCAGCGCAGGAGGTGGTCAATGAGGACTCCGAGCACGATCGCAAACACCACCGCGATCCCCGCGCTGAGCAGCGGGTTATGGTGCAGCCACGGGAAGGAACTGGCCAGGACGCCGATGCCGATCGAGTAGGCCACCCACGTGAAGCAGGCGAAGGCGTCCAGGAAGAAGAATCTCCGGTGCGGGAACGCCGTCGTGCCCGCCACGTAGTTGACCGCCACACGCCCCCACGGGATGTACCGGGCGGTAAAGATCAAGACGGCGCCGCGCTTCTCGAGTTCATAGTGCGCCCACCCGAAGACCTTTTGGACCTTTGGTTTACGCATCCAGCGGAACCGCTCGAGGCCGATCTTGCGGCCGAGCATGTACGCCATGTTGTCGCCCGCCATGGCTCCAACGAGCGCCGTGAGGCCGAGGATCCACAAGTTGGGCTGGCCGCTGTGCAGGGAGTACGCCGCAAGGGCAACGATGAGTGTCTCGCTGGGGACCACCATCGCGAAGCCGTCCACGAAGAAGAAAACCAGCAAAACGGGGTAGATCCACCACTGGCCAGCGGCATGGAGCACGGCCTCGTTAATGAACTCCATGCGGGCGATGCTCCTTGATGACTGGGAACGGACAACTAAGCCGTACCGTACATGCGATGACAGAGGGTGAAAAGTTGGACGAAGTGCGGCCAACAACGTGACCCAAATCGCTCCTTAGTGTCCCACGGGCGGGGCCAATCCGCCTAGGACTCGACGGGCGGAACGGAATGCGTCGGTTCCTCCGGAGTGCGGCCGCGCACCTTGCTGATCACGCGGTCCAGGATGATGCCCAGGATAATGGCGCAGATGATCGCAATAGCAGCGGCCAGGACATGGTTTTTCTGAAACCACGGCCCAACGAACAGGCCGATTCCCACCGAGTAGCCCGCCCACAGCAGCGCCGAAAGTATTGTCAGGCTGATGAACCTGGGCCGTGGGTAGTGCGTGGCCCCGGCGGTCAGGTTGACGGCCACCCGTCCGATCGGGACGAAGCGTGCCACAAGGATCAGTGAGGCGGGCCGTTTCCGCAGTTCGCGTCCGGCCCAGCGGAAAGCCGCCTGCATGCGGGGACCGCGCTGCCATGCCCAGCGCCGTGTTCCGGTCCCGCGGCCGATCAGGTATGCCACGTTGTCGCCCAGGAATGCGCCTGCGGCGGCGGCGGCGATCAGAAGCACCGGATTGGGAACATCCGCCGTGGCGGCGACAGCAGCCAGGCCCACCACCACCGACTCGCTCGGGATTGGCGGAAAGAAGCCGTCGATCACGCAACAGGCGAAAACCAGGACCAGGACCCAGGGCTGCCCTGCTGCGGCGAGGATGAAGTCGTTGATTGCCTGCACAGCTTCCTTCCGCGCGGCGGGGCCAGATTGATCCAAGCGCAGGCTCGGCCGGGGCCGGGCCTGCGCTTGCAAGGGTACTGCTGTGGAGCCACTGCTGTGGAGTCAGTGTACCGCCGGCCCCGACCGTCGGTTGCCCTATCACTTATGGCGGCTAAGCCCGAGGTTTGGGGACCAAAAGTGATTGGCAACGGTCTTAGGCGATGCGGTCGATGATGAGCTTCTGGGCGGGCCGGGAGCCCTCGGGTGCGATCACGGCGGCGTGTTCGAGCGCTTCCTTGGCCCGCTCGAACTTCTCCGGAGTGTCCGTCAGCAGGGTCATGAGCGGTTCGCCTGCCCTGACCATGGCACCGGGCTTGGCATGCATCCGCACCCCGGCCCCGGCCTGGACCTGGTCCTCCTTGCGGGCGCGTCCGGCGCCGAGCCGCCAGGCCGCGACGCCGACGGCCATCGCGTCGAGCTCCACCAGGACGCCGTCGGCCGGGGCGTAGATGACCTCGGATTCCTTGGCGACCGGGAGCTTGGCCCGCGGGTCCCCGCCCTGGGCCTGGATCATCCGGTTCCAGACGTCCATGGCCCGGCCGTCCCGCAGTGCGGCCCGGGGATCGGCGTCGCGGACGCCGGCGCAGGCCAGCATTTCCTCCGCGAGCCGGACGGTGAGTTCGACGACGTCGTCCGGGCCTCCCCCGGCGAGGACCTCCACGGATTCCTCGACCTCGATCGCGTTGCCCGCGGTGAGGCCCAGGGGCGTGTTCATGTTGGTGAGCAGGGCCACCGTGTTGACACCGGCGTCCTTGCCTAGGGCCACCATGGTCTCGGCCAGTTCGCGGGCGCGGGCCTCGTCCTTCATGAACGCGCCGCTGCCCACCTTGACGTCGAGCACCAGCGAGCCGGTGCCTTCGGCGATCTTCTTGCTCATGATCGAGGAGGCGATCAGTGGGATGGCCTCCACGGTCCCGGTGACGTCGCGGAGCGCGTAGAGCTTCTTGTCCGCCGGGGCCAGTCCCGCGCCGGCCGCGCAAATGACCGCGCCGACGTCCTGGAGCTGGGCCATCATTTCCTCATTGCTCAGGGCCGCACGCCAGCCCGGGATGGACTCGAGCTTGTCCAGGGTGCCGCCGGTGTGGCCGAGGCCGCGGCCGGAGAGCTGGGGCACGGCCACGCCGAAGACCGCCACCAGGGGCGCCAGCGGCAGGGTGATCTTGTCCCCGACGCCGCCGGTGGAGTGCTTGTCCGACGTCGCCTTCACACCGCCGTCGGGCCTGCGCAGGCTGGAGAAGTCCATCCGCTCGCCGGAGGCGATCATGGCCGCTGTCCAGCGGGAGATTTCGGTCCGGTCCATGCCGTTGAGCAGGATGGCCATGTTCAGGGCGGCCATCTGTTCGTCGGCGATGGCGCCGCGGGTGTACGCGTCGATCGTCCAGTCGATCTGGGCCGGGCTGAGCACGCCCTTGTCCCGCTTGATGCGGATGATGTCGACGGCGTCGAACGCTTCGGTGTTGCTGGTGTTCTGTGTCGCTTGAGTCACCGGGGTTCCTCCAGGTGTTGGGGGCCAAAGGCATCGGGAAGGACCTGGTCCATGGTCTTGATTCCCTGTGTGGTCATGAGCTCCATGTCCGGAGCCCGGAATTCGTAGAGCAGCTGGCGGCAGCGACCACACGGCATGAGGACGTTCCCGCCGGCGTCGACGCAGTAGAAGGCGCGGAGCTGTCCCCCGCCGGTCATCTGCAGGTTGCCCACCAGGGCGCACTCGGCGCACAGGGTCAGCCCGTAGCTGGCGTTTTCGACGTTGCAGCCGCTGACGATCCGCCCGTCTCCGGTGAGGGCCGCGGCCCCCACCGGAAACTTCGAATACGGCGCGTAGGCGTTCTTCATGGCGGAGACTGCTGCGGCTTCGAGCGCTGCCCAGTCGACGTCGATCCTGTCCATTCTCAGCCCTTGATGTACGGTATGCCGTCGGCGGCCGGCGGCCGGGAGCGGCCGACGAGCCCGGCCACGGCGAACACTGTCACGACGTACGGCAACATGGCCATGAACTGGCTCGGCACGGGGGTGCCGATGATCGTCACGATGCTCTGCAGGTTGTCGGCGAAGCCGAACAACAGCGCGGCAAAGAACGCCCCGATTGGATTCCAGCGGCCCAGGATCATGGCGGCGAGGGCAATGAAGCCGCGGCCGCCGGAGATTTCCTTGGTGAAACTGTCGATCGCCACGAGGGTGAAGAACGACCCGCCGATTCCGGCGACGGCGCCGCCGATCGTGACGTTCCAGAAACGGGTCGCGTTGACGTTGATGCCCAGGGTGTCAGCCGCCTGCGGGTGCTCGCCCACGGCACGGACGCGCAGCCCCCACTTCGTCTTGAACAACGCGACCCAGATCACGATCACGGCCACATACATCAAGTAGCCCACCACGGACTGCTTGAACAGGATGGGCCCGATGATCGGGATGCCGGACAGGACCGGGATATCGATGATGGGCAGCTCGGCGGGCGAGTTGTATTTCTCGGGGTCCGACTGCATCACGGTGGTGAACAGGAAGCCGGTGAGCCCGGAGACCAGCACGTTGAGCACGACGCCGACGATGATCTGGTTGACCACATACTTGATGCTGAACAGCGCCAGCACCATGGAGACCAGGGCGCCCGCCACGGCCGCCGCAAGCAGGCCCAGGTACGGGTTGTGCGTCAGGCTGGCGACGAGTGCGGCCGTGAAGGCACCGCCCAGAAGCTGGCCTTCGATAGCGATGTTGACGACGCCTGCGCGTTCGCACAGCACACCCGAGAGGGAGCCGAAGACAATCGGCACGGCGAGTGTCACGGATCCGGCGATGAGGCCGGCCAACGAAATGCTGGGGGTCCGGGCGCCGCCCACCACCCAGATCAGGAAGGCGACCACGAACACGACGGTGAACACGGCCGGAAGCCAATTCGGCGGCCGGACGTTCCTTTTCGCCTTCAGGACCAAGGCGTAGCCCGCGAGGCCCAGCAGGATCAAGGAGAGCACAATGCCGGACAGGAATGCGGGGACGTCGATAGCGGGGAGCTGGAAGAAGTCTCCGCCGGAGGAAACGCCGAACTTGGCGTTCGTCTGGGGGCCCAGCAGCCCGAAGAAGATGAAGGCGATGGTGGCCAGCACCGCCAGCGTGACCGGCAGCTTCCAGGTCACCGGTTTGGCGGTCTCCGCCGGCCTGCGCCCCTTGTCCGGCTGTGATTCTCCCTGTACGGGCGAGGTTGCTGTTGTGCTCATGCGGCACCTCCGGTGGTTGCGGCCTGCTTGGTTTTGCCGGCGGTCGCGGCTTTCTTCTTGCGCGGGTTCAGGCCGAAGATCGCCCGGACCAGCGGCGGCGCGGCGATGAACAGCACAATGAGCGACTGGACCACGAGGACGATGTCGATCGGGGTTCCCGTCTGGATCTGCATCTGGACGGCGCCTGCGCGGAAGGCTCCGAAGAGCACTCCGGCGGCAAAGGTGCCCCACGGCGACGAGCGTCCCAGCAGCGCCACGGTGATCGCGTCAAAGCCGTAGGTTGCCGCGACACCATCGGTCAGGACCTTCTCGGTGCCTGCCACCTGTGCGACGCCGGCCAAACCGGCCAGGCCACCGGCAATGGTCATCACCAGGATGGTGGCCCGGGACACGTTAATGCCGGCAGTCAGGGCGGCCTTGGGGTTGGCCCCGATGGCGCGGAACTCGAAACCGAGCGTGGAGCGGTTCAGCAGCCACGAAACAAAAAAGGTGGCCGCAATGGCCAGCAAGAAGCCCAGGTGCAGCCGGTACTGGCTACCGAAGAGAAGCGGGTAAGCGGCGCTGGGGTCCAGGATCGGCGATATCGGTGTGTCCGCCCCCGGACGCTGGAACAAGTCCGTGTCGAGCAGGTAGCGCAGGAAATACAGGGCGATGTAGTTGAACATGATGGTCACAATGACCTCGTGGGCGCCCGTCCTGGCTTTGAGCACGCCGACGATGCCGCCCCAAACAGCGCCGCCGACGACGCCGGCCACGAGGACCAGCAGCAGGTGCAGCCCAAGCGGCAGGTGCAGCGCGAAGCCGACCCACGAGGCGAGGATGCCGGCCATGATGATC
This sequence comes from Arthrobacter sp. 05L421, assembly GCF_056397785.1. Classification (NCBI taxonomy): domain Bacteria; kingdom Bacillati; phylum Actinomycetota; class Actinomycetes; order Micrococcales; family Micrococcaceae; genus Arthrobacter; species Arthrobacter sp. 05L421. The sequence goes on along the minus strand of NZ_JBFTOC010000012.1, from coordinate 76,384 downwards.
TGGCCCTGCGCACCGATGTTGAACAGACCCGCGCGGAAGGCCAGGGCGACGCCGAGGCCTGCGGTGATCAGCGGGGTGGCGATGGTCAGCGTCTCCATGAGGGGGGCGAACTGTCCAGCCACGCCGGCCCCACTGGGATTGAAGACCGCGCCCTGGAAGAGGGCGACGTACGAGCCGGTTGCGGCGGACCAGACGGCGGTGAGGAAGTCAGTGGGCCGGGCAAAGAGATAGCCGGCCGTGGTGCCGACCACCTTGTCCGTCATGGCGATGAGCAGGCCGCCCAGGATCAGTGCGAGCAGCACCGCCAGGATGGTCACGATGCCATTGCCGGTGAAGATCTTGCGCAGCAGCGATTCTTCTTCCGGGGCGCCTGGAAGGGATCCGCTCTGGGTGGAGACGGGAACGGCCGATGGCTGGTGGGCACCGCCCGCGGTGTCCAGGGAGGTGACGAAGGCTTCATCGTCCTCGAGCGGCTCAGGCGCCACCGCGGTGGCTTGGGCTGCCGGAAGCCGGTCCGGGTCCGGTGCGGCCGCGGGCCGCGGCTCGGTGTTCTCACTCATGGGGGTCTCCTACGGCGCCGGAGCCGGGCTCCTGCACGGACGGGGTGGCGGGCGCCTGGCTCGTGGCCGGCGTCATTGCGGGGTTGTCTGCTGTGTTCCCGGCGGGGTTTTCTGCTGTGTTCGGCGCGGCGTTGTCAGAGAGAGATTGCGCCGAGTGCTTGCCGGCGGCGCCGGCCCGGGCTTCGTCCAGGGAAACGCCGGCCATCATCAGGCCCAGGACGTCGCGCCCGGTGCCGGCCGGGACGATCCCCACCAGCCTGCCTTTGTACAGCACGGCAATCCGGTCGGCGAGTTCAATCACCTCGTCCAGTTCGGTGGAAACGATCATGACCGGCGTGCCATGGTCCCGCTCCGCGACGATCCGCTTGTGCAGGAACTCGATGGAGCCCACGTCCACGCCGCGGGTGGGCTGGGAAGCGATGAAGAGCCGCAGCGGCCGGGAGAGCTCCCGGGCCATGACGACCTTCTGCTGGTTGCCGCCGGAGAGCGTGCCGGCTGCGAGCATGCCGGACGGGGTGCGGACGTCAAACTCTGCGATCCGGGTCTTGGCGTTCTCCAGGACGCGGGCCGGGCTCATGCTGATGCCCTTGGCGAACGGCGGCTGGTCATAACGGTCCAGGATCAGGTTCTCGGCGATGGAGAACGTGCCAATCAGCCCGTCGAGTGAGCGGTCTTCCGGCACGAACCCGACGCCGGCATTGAGGACGTCCTTGACACTGCGGCCCAGGAGTTCTTCGCCGTCAAGGGTGATCGAGCCGTGGGCCCTCTCGTGCAGGCCGAGGATGGCCTCGGTCAGTTCGGTCTGGCCGTTGCCCTGGACGCCGGCGACGGCGAGGATCTCGCCGCGGGCAATCCCGAAGCTGATGCCGTCCACCACATGCTGGCCGCTGGGAGCGATGACGGTGAGGTCTTTGACCTCGAAGGTGGTCTCCTGCGGATTGGCAGGAGCCTTGTCCAGGGTCAGGCTCACGGCCCGGCCCACCATCATGGACGCCAGTTCGGTGGTCGAGGCTCCGGGATCAGCCGAGCCCACCACCTTGCCGCGCCGGATGACGGTGATGGTGTCCGAGACGGCCTTCACTTCACGCAGCTTGTGGGAAATGAAGACGATGGAGGTGCCGTGGCTCTTGAGCTGGCGCATGATGTCCAGCAGCTCATCGGTGTCCTGCGGGGTCAGCACGGCAGTGGGCTCATCGAGGATGAGCACCTTGGCGTCGCGGACCAGTGCCTTAATGATCTCGACGCGCTGCTGCACGCCCACGGGGAGGTCTTCGATCAGCGCGTCGGGGTCGACGTCGAAGCCGTACCGGTCGGAGATCTCGCGGATCTTCCGGCGGGTGTCCTCAAGGTCCAGGAATCCGCCGGTCTTGGTGGTCTCCGCTCCCAGTGCGACGTTCTCCGCGACCGTAAAGACGGGTACCAGCATGAAGTGCTGGTGCACCATGCCGATGCCGGCCGCCATGGCGTCGCCGGGGCCGCGGAAGGTGACCGGTTTGTCGTCAATCAGGATTTCGCCCTCTGTGGGCTCGTACAGTCCGTAGAGGACGTTCATCAGCGTGGACTTGCCAGCGCCGTTCTCGCCGAGCAGACAGTGAATCTGCCCGGGTTCAACAACCACATCGATGTGATCGTTGGCTACCAGGGAGCCGAAGCGTTTAGTAATGCCCTTGAGTTCAAGTTTCAAAACTCTGACCAATCTCGAGGTGTCCGGAAGGCTTGGTCCGGACGCGTATGGGGGCTGCAGCACCAGCTTAGTGCCTGCGCTCGGAGGCGCGGCGGGCCGCAACGAAAAGCGCCACAGCCCGTGCGGTGGTGACCGGACGGGCCGTGGCGCTTAGCGGAAGAAGTTAGGCCTTCGGGCTGGCTGCAGACTCAACCTTCAGCTTGCCGTCGGCGATGTCCTTCTTGATCTGGTCCAGCTCGGACTTCAGTTCGGCCGGAACCTGGGAATCCATGTCGTGGAACGGAGCCAGCTGGACGCCGTCGTTCGCGAGGGTGCCGACGTACGGCTTGTTGGTGAACTGGCCGTCCTTGTCCTGCTTGACCACCGTCTCGACGGCCTCGCCCATCTGCTTCATGACGGAGGAGAGCATGATGTCCTTGTAATCCGGTGCCGTGAGGAAGCCGTCGGAGTCAACCCAGATGAGTTTGACGTCCTTGCCTGCCGCCTTGGCTTCCTGCAGGGCTGCGCCTGCACCCTTGCCGACCGGACCGGCGACGGGCATGACGATGTCGGCGCCCTGGTCCAGGAAGTTCTGGGTGAACTGCTTGCCCTTGTCCTGCTTTTCGAAGTCGCCGGTGAAGGAGCCGTCCTGCTTGGCCTTGTCCCAGCCAAGAACCTTGACGTTCTTGCCCTTCTTTTCGTTGTAGTACTTCACGCCGTCGGCGTAGCCGTCCATGAAGATGGTGACCGTGGGGATCTTGATGCCGCCGAAGGTGGCGACCGTTCCGGTCTTGGTGGTGCCTGCTGCGAGGTAGCCGGCCAGGAACGCAGCCTGTGCCGTGTCGTAGATGATCGGCTTGACGTTGGCCACCGGGGTTTCGTAACCGAAGTCGATGATGGCGAAGTGCTTGTCCGGGTTCGCGGTGGCCTGGGCCTTCGTGGCGTCGCCGAGCAGGAAGCCGACCGTGATGGTCAGGTTGCAGCCGGCGGCGACCATGGCGCGGAGGTTGGGCTCGAAGTCGTTGTTGGTCTTGGACTCGGCCTGGTTCATCTTAAGGCCCTGCTCCGACGTGACCTTCTTCAGTCCCTCGTAGGAAGACTGGTTGAACGACTGGTCATCGAACCCACCCGAGTCGGACACGATGCAGCCCTTGTAATTGCTGGCGGTGTTGGTGGCGGTGCTGGCCTCCGGGGCAGCCCCGCAGCCGGTCAACAGGAGTGCAGCCGCGCCCGCGGTGGCGACGCCGGCCATTGATCCGCGCTTAACGGTGGCACGCAGAGAGTTCTTCAATTTTCCTCCAGGAAGAAAGAGTAGGCGCTACGACGGAAGTTCAATGAGTGTCTGTCTGCGGTGTTCCGCTGAACTCTGTTTTCACTGATGGATTCGCAGCACTGCGCCGAGGCGCACTGATGCAAGCTACTTTAGTGGCCTGCGCCACGTCGGAATAACACACTTCCCGGCGAATCCCCAGATTGTTGAGAACTTGTTACCTAGTGGTAGCCGGGCCCTCCTACACGAGGGCGCACTGACGCCTCCGGCGCCGGTCCCCACGGGAACTGGCGCCGGAGGCGTCGTGGCGGGAAAACAGCGCCGGAGGCGTCGTGGCGGGAAAACAGCACCGGAGGCGTCTGCGTGTCTGGTGTGCTCTGCCGCCGGGCTAGAGCCGGACCAGCATCTTGCCGGTGTTGGCGCCGTCGAGCAGATCCATGAAGGCCTGCGGGGCGTTGTCCAGGCCGTCCACCACGGTCTCGTCGTAACGGACGGTTCCGTCGGCGAGCCAGCCGGACATGGTCTCGACAAATTCGGCCATGTGCTGCCAGTAGCCGCCCACCAGGAAGCCCTTGAGGGTCAGCTGTTTGCCGATTACCAGCATGAGGTTCCGCGGCGCCGGCGTGGGCTCGGTCGAGTTGTACTGCGAAATGGCCCCGCACATGGCCACCCGGCCACCGACGTTGAGCACGGACAACGCCGCTTCCAGGTGCTCGCCGCCGACGTTGTCGAAGTAGACGTCAATCCCGCGCTCTCCTGCGGCCGCAGCAAGCTGCTCCGCAACCGGGCCGTCGTGGTAGTTGAACGCGGCATCGAAGCCGAGTTCGAGCAGCCGGGCCACCTTCTCCGGCGAACCGGCGCTGCCGATCACCCGGGACGCGCCCATGGCCTTGGCGATCTGCCCCACGAGCGAGCCGACCGCACCGGCGGCACCCGAGACGAATACGGCGTCGCCCGGCTTGAAGTTTGCCACCTTCAGCAGTCCCGCATAGGCGGTCAGGCCGGTCATGCCGAGGGCACCGAGGAACGCCGAGGCGGGAGCCAGATCGGTGCGTGCCGGGCTGGTGGCCGCGGCATCGACCACGGCGTATTCGCGCCAGCCGAGGCTGTGCACGACCGTATCGCCGACGGCGCGCCCTTCGGCCCGGGACGCGATGACTTCGCCGACGGCGCCGCCCTCCATCGCCACATCCAGCGCAAACGGCGCGGAGTAGGACTTGACGTCATTCATGCGCCCGCGCATGTACGGGTCCACCGACATATAGAGGTTGCGGACCAGGACTTGCCCGTCCCGCAGTTCGGGCAGCGGCGACTCGGCGAGGCGGAAGTTTTCCGGAACCGGCCGGCCGTGGGGACGGGACGCCAGCTGGATCTCGCGGGTGGCGGCGGGAAGGGTGTGGGTTTCGATGTTGGCGCTCATGCGGCTACCTCCAGGATGGTGATGTCGACAGTGATGTTGCCGCGGGTGGCGTTGGAGTACGGGCAGATCTGGTGGGCTTTGGCCACGAGGGACTCGGCGGTTTCCCGGTCCACGGCCGGCAAGGCGATCTCCAGTTCTGCCGCCAGGCCGTATCCGGCACTGTCCTCGAGGGCGCCGAAGTGGATCTTGGCGGCGACAGCGGAGTCCGTCAGGTCGGCTTTTTGCTGGCGGCCCACCAGGCGCAGGGCCGAGTGGAAGCATGCGGCGTAGCCGGCGGCAAAGAGTTGCTCCGGGTTGGTTCCGGCGCCGTCGCCGCCGAGTTCCACCGGGCTGGCGAGGGTGACGCTGAGCTTGCCGTCCTTGCTGATGGCGGTGCCGTCGCGGCCTTCGCCGGAGGCCAGGGCCTCGGCTGTGTAGAGAGTCTTCATGGGGTTTCCGTTCTGTTGGCGGGAAATCTTGGCGGGCATTGGCCCGGGAAGTCGGAGGAGTGTAAGGGGAAAGGCTTAGTGGGAGGCGTGGAGCGCGTTAGCCAGCCGGCCCAGGGTGTCGCGGAGCTGGTCCAGTTCCACGGCAGCGAGCCCGGCGGCGTCCGCCAGGCGCTGCGGGATGCCGCTGGCCCTGGCGCTCAGGGCGGCGCCGGCGTCGGTGAGGAAGATCTCCACGCGGCGCTCATCCTCGGCGGACCGGCGGCGCTGAACGAGGCCCAGCGCTTCGAGCCGCTTGAGCAGCGGCGACAGCGTGCCGGAGTCGAGCCCGAGCTCCTCCCCCAGTTCCCGAACGCTGCGCGGCTCCGCTTCCCAAAGCACCAGCATGGCGAGGTACTGCGGGTAGGTCAGTCCGAGCTCCTCCAGCATGGGGCGGTAGGCGGCCGTGGCGGCGCGCGAGGCCGAATACATCGCGAAACACACCTGCCGGTTCAGGCGGAGCGCTTCCGGGCTGGCAGGGCGGGCCTGTTCTGGCGTGGTCATGGTTCCACCGTACGGGACAACTAGATCTCACACAACTTGGTTGTGCGCAATCTAGTTGTGCACAACCAAATAAGCGGTGCTATGAGGCGTCTGCCGAATTTCCCCATGTTCGCTGGGGCCCGACGGCGTGTCGGCCCGCACCGCCGGTGCGTCCCGGCGTCGTGCCGGCAAAGGTGGGGAAACTCTGCAACACGGCCCTGCCCCAGCAAAGGGAACACACGGCCCAGACGGAACGGCGGGCCGCGAAGGTCAGAGTCGCGGGTGACTGCGAACCGGGAGGGATCTAGAGGTCGCGGATGGTGCGCAGGGCCGCCGCCGTGAGCACCTGGATGCCGAGGCCAAGCGCACGCTCGTCAACGATGTAGTCGCCGCGGTGGAGGTCGTACTCTTCCCCGCCGGGGGTCTTGGTGCCGAGGCGCATCATGGCACCGGGGGTGTCGGCCAGGAACCAGGCGAAGTCTTCCCCGCCCATGGACTGCGGGGTCAGGACCACGGCGCTCTCGCCGATTTCGGCGCGGGCCGCGGCCTCTATCAGCGCGGTTTCGTGCTCGGAGTTGACCACCGGCGGCACGCCGCGGGTGTGTTCGATGTGGACGTCGACGCCGTAGGGCTCGGCGACCTGCCGGATGATGTCGTCGAGCAGTTCGCCGGCGTCGTGCCAGGCGCCGCGGTCCAGGCACCGCATGGTGCCGGCCATGTAGCCGCTGCCGGGGATGGCGTTCGGGGCCGAGCCTGCGGAGATCTGGCCCCAGACCACGGACACGCCGCTGCGGACATCGACGCGGCGAGAGAGCACGGCGGGAACATTGACCGCGATCTGCGCCAGGGCGAAGACCAGTTCCTCGGTCAGGTGGGGGCGGGAGGTGTGGCCGCCGCGGCCGGAGAGTTCAATCTTGATGGTGTCCGAGGCGGAGGTGATGGCCCCGATCCGGGTGCCGATCTTTCCGATCTCGATCCGGGGATCGCAGTGAAGCGCCAGGATGCGCGGCACGCCTTCCAGGACGCCCTGCTCGATGCACGACGTGGCGCCGCCGGGCATCGTTTCCTCAGCCGGCTGGAAGATAATTCGGACCGTTCCCCGCAGCGGGGACTGCTCATGCATCCGCTGCAGGACCAGGGCGATGCCGAGCATGGTGGTGGCGTGGATATCGTGGCCGCAGGCGTGGGTCACGCCGTGATTCTTCGAGGCGAACTCGAGGCCTGTTTCCTCGATGATCGGCAGGGCGTCGATGTCGCCGCGCAGGGCGGTGGCGATGGGACCCTGCCCGACGTCAACCGTCAGGCCCGTGCCCTCGAGACGGCGGGGTTTGAGCCCGGCTTCTTCGAGCCGCTTTGCCAGCTTGTCGGTGGTGCGGAACTCCTTGAACGAAAGTTCCGGGTGCGCATGGAGGTCGCGGCGGAACGCGATCAGCTCCGGCAGGAGGGGCTCCAGCCACGGCCCTACGAGAGTGGTGGGCTCAGCTTCAGTCGAGTAGTTGCGCACAGAATCACTCTATCCAGCGGACAAAGAATAGCGGCATCGGGTACGGCGCGTTACGGATTGCTGAACATTCCACACCCCTGATCCGCCCCATTCCGCCTACAGTACGTCCGTGTCGCCCTTGGCCTTGATGGCGTCCACGGCTTGCTTGACCCGCTGCGAGTGTTCCTTGGTGGTGACCAGCAGGGCGTCCGGGGTGTCCACGATCACGACATCCTTGATGCCGATCAACGCGATCACCCGCTTGGTATCGGACACCACCACGCCGCTGGCGTTCTCGGTGAAAACACGGGCGCCCTCGCCCAAGACTGTGACCTCGTCGACTTCCTTGGCGCTGTTGAGCCGGCCCACGGAGGCGAAGTCCCCGACGTCGTCCCAGAGGAACGTTCCAGGCACCACTGCGACGTCGCCTGCAGCGGCGGCGGGCTCGGCGACGGCGTAGTCAATGGCGATCTTGGGCAGCGTGGGCCACACCCGGGCGGTGACGGCGTCGCGCTCCGGCGTGTCCCAGGCCCTGGCGATTTCCTGGAGTCCGGCGAAGAGCTCGGGCTGGTTGGCCTCGAGGTGCTTGAGCATCAGCGAGACCGGCGCCACGAACATGCCCGCGTTCCAGACATATTCCCCGCTGTCGACGTACTGCTGGGCCACTTCCTCGCTGGGCTTCTCCACGAACTCCACCACGGCCTGGGAGCTGGGCGCGTCGGGGATGTTGAGGTTCGCGCCGGAGCGGATGTAGCCGAATCCGGTGGAGGGATGGGTCGGCTTGATGCCGATGGTGACGATCTTCCCGGCGGCGGCGGTGTAGACGGCCTCACGGACTGCGTCCTGGAAGAGGTCATCCGGGCTGATGACCTGGTCCGCGGCGAACGAGCCCATGATGGTATCCGGGTCCCGCTCATGGAGGATGGCCGCGGCGAGGCCGATCGCCGCACCGGAGTCCTTGGGTTCACTTTCCAACACAAGGTTGGAGTCCAGGACCTCAGGCAGTTGGCGGCAGACGGCTGCCTTGTGCGCGGAGCCGGTCACCACCAGCACGTGCTTGCCGGCGACGGGCTGGAGGCGGTCATAGGTTGCGCGCAGCAGAGTGCTGCCCGACCCGGTGAGGTCGTGAAGGAATTTCGGGGCTGCTGCCCGTGACAGGGGCCAGAGACGGGTCCCCACCCCGCCCGCCGGAATAACCGCAATAAAACGGTCCAACGGTGAATCCTGGCTTGTCACTTTGTCTGTAGTCATCACGGCTACTTTAGCCGACGGCGGCCGAATCGGCCCCGATTGGGCCGGGTTCGGGGCCTTCCGGGCCCCGTCAAGGCGGCGAAATGTGGCGTTCGTCTCAAAACCGATCAAAAACCGCGCCGGGGCTTGTCAACAAGGAGTTCCTAAATTGAATAAGCTGTGAGCGAAGCCTAGATTTAGGCTTGAGCTTACGAGTGCTCTCGCAGCAGGCGTTCCCCCCGCGTGGATCCCATGCCAGCGCCGCTGTGTTGCAGGGAGGTTTATTCAGTGCCGACAAAACCAGCTGGCACCTTGTACCGCGGCCGTGAAGGCATGTGGTCCTGGGTTGGACACCGCATTACCGGTGTAGTGATTTTCTTCTTCTTGTTGGTCCACGTGCTGGACACCTCATTGGTGCGTGTGTCCCCCGAGGCCTACACCGCAGTGATTGGTACCTACAAGAACCCCCTGATGGCCCTGGGTGAAACGGGCCTTGTCGCGGCGATTGTGTTCCACGCCTTCAACGGCCTGCGGATCATCGCCGTCGACTTCTGGAAGAAGGGTGCCAAGTACCAGCGTCAGATGCTCTGGACGGTCCTGGCCCTCTGGGTCGTCGTCATGGTCGGCTTCTCCATCCGCCACCTGTCCCTCGCCCTTGGAGGTCACTAAGCCATGACTGCAACGATTCAGAGCCCACGTAGTGGAAAACCCGGTAACGGAAAACCCAGCAGCGGCAAGATCGCGCCCAAGTACCGCCGCAACGGCGCTTCCAAGGGCAACTTTGAGATGCTCGCCTGGCTCTTCATGCGCCTCTCCGGCGTTGTGCTGGTGGTGCTGATCTTCGGCCACCTGACCGTTAACCTGCTGGTCGGCGAGGGCATCCACGCGATCGACTTCGGCTTTGTGGCCGGCAAGTGGGCCGACCCGTTCTGGCAGTTCTGGGACCTGGCCATGCTGTGGCTCGCCATGCTGCACGGCACCAACGGCGTCCGCACGATCATCAATGACTACGCCGAAAAGGACGCCACGCGCCTGTGGCTGAAGATTGTGCTCTACGCGGCCACCACGGTCATCATCGTCCTGGGCACCCTGGTCATCTTCACGTTCAATCCGTGCCCCGTGGCCAACGGCGTCCAGCTTCCCGGCGGCTTCTGCCCCGCGCCATAGGGGCAAAGTCCGTAAGGGCAAAGGCCGTAACGGCCGAACCGCCGCGGACCGCGGCCCCTTCGGGCTAGTAGGTGCGGTCCCCACGGCAACTGATCTTGCCTGCCGAGTGCAGGCGCAGATTGCATGAGAATTCACCGGGCAGGCGTGGCCTGCCCGGTGGGTTATAGCGAATTTTGAGAGAAAGAGCGTCTGGTATGCAGGTCCATAAGTACGACGTCGTGATCGTCGGTGCCGGTGGCGCCGGGATGCGCGCGGCGATCGAATCAGGTCAGCGCGCCCGAACAGCAGTACTGACCAAGCTCTACCCCACCCGGTCCCACACCGGCGCGGCGCAGGGCGGCATGTGTGCGGCCCTGGCCAACGTCGAGGAAGACAACTGGGAGTGGCACACCTTCGACACCATCAAGGGTGGCGACTACCTGGTGGACCAGGACGCCGCCGAGGTCATGGCGAAGGAAGCAATCGACGCCGTCCTGGACCTGGAGAAGATGGGCCTGCCGTTCAACCGCACGCCCGAGGGCCGCATTGACCAGCGCCGTTTCGGTGGCCACACCCGCGACCACGGCAAGGCACCGGTCCGCCGCGCCTGCTACGCCGCCGACCGCACCGGCCACATGATCCTGCAGACCCTGTACCAGAACTGCGTCAAGCACAACGTCGAGTTCTACAACGAGTACTACGTTCTGGACCTGCTGACCGTCGAAGAGGACGCTGTCCGCGAGGACGGCACGCCGTACAAGCAGAAGCGCGTTGCCGGCGTCGTGTCCTACGACCTCGCCTCCGGCGAACTGCACGTCTTCCAGGCCAAGTCCGTGGTGTTCGCGTCCGGCGGCGCCGGCAAGGTCTTCAAGACCACCTCCAACGCCCACACCCTCACCGGTGACGGCATGGGCATCGCGTTCCGCCGGGGCATCCCGCTGGAGGACATGGAGTTCTTCCAGTTCCACCCGACAGGCCTGGCAGGCCTGGGCATCCTGCTCTCCGAGGCCGCCCGCGGCGAAGGCGCAATCCTGCGCAACTCCGAGGGCGAACGCTTCATGGAGCGCTACGCGCCCACCATCAAGGACCTCGCCCCGCGCGACATCGTGGCCCGCTCCATGGCCAACGAAGTCCGAGAAGGACGCGGTTGCGGCCCGAACAAGGACTACGTCCTCCTGGACCTGACGCACCTCGAGCCCGCGCACATCGATGCCAAGCTGCCGGACATCACCGAGTTCGCCCGCACCTACCTGGGTGTGGAACCGTACACGGAGCCGGTCCCGGTATTCCCGACGGCGCACTACGCCATGGGCGGCATCCCCACCAACATCACCGCCGAGGTCCTGCAGGACAACGACACGGTGGTTCCGGGCCTGTACGCCGCCGGCGAGGTGGCCTGCGTCTCCGTCCACGGCTCCAACCGCCTGGGCACCAACTCGCTGCTGGACATCAACGTGTTCGGCAAGCGCGCAGGCATCGCGGCCGCCGAATACGCCAAGACCGCAGATTTCGTGGAGCTCCCCGCTGACCCGGAGGCCTACACGCTGAACCTGCTGGACCACGTCCGCACCTCCGATGGCACCGAGAAGGTCGCTGCGATCCGCAAGGAACTGCAGGACACCATGGATGCCAACATGCAGGTGTTCCGCACGGCCGACACGCTGAACACTGTCCTGAAGGACATCGCGTCCTTCGAGGAGCGGTACCAGCGCATCAGCGTCCAGGACAAGGGCAAGCGCTTCAACCTGGACCTGCTCGAGGCCGTGGAACTGGGCTTCCTGCTGGAGCTCGCCAAGGTCATGACCGTGGCGGCCCTGCACCGCGAGGAATCCCGCGGCGGCCACTTCCGCGAGGACTTCCCCGAGCGCGACGACGAAAAATTCATGAAGCACTCCATGGCGTACAAGGATGAGCACGCCCCGGCGGATGGTTCCGCCGAGGCGATTGCCGGCATCCGGCTTGCCACCAAACCGGTGGTCTTTACGCGCTACGAGCCGATGGTGAGGAAGTACTAAGATGAGCGCTGAACTCGCTGAGCCAGCATCCAAGATCGAACTGCCCGCCGGCGTCGGCGGCGGCGGGGAAATCCCGTCCTTCGACGTCACGCTGCGCGTGCGCCGCTACAACCCTGAGGTCTCCGAGGACGCCACATGGGATGACTTCACGGTCACCATGTACGGCACCGACCGCGTCTTGGACGCCCTGCACAAGATCAAGTGGGAGATGGACGGCAGCGTCTCCTTCCGCCGCTCCTGCGCCCACGGCGTCTGCGGCTCCGATGCCATGCGCATTAACGGCCGCAATCGCCTCGCCTGCAAGACCCTGCTGAAGGACCTGGACACGTCCAAGCCCATCACGGTCGAGCCGATCAAGGGCCTTCCGGTGGAGAAGGACCTGATCGTGGACATGGAGCCGTTCTTCCAGTCCTTCCGCGAAGTCATGCCCTTCCTGATCAACCGCGGCCACGAGCCCACCAAGGAACGCCTGCAGTCCGCCGAGGACCGCGAACGGTTCGACGACACCACCAAGTGCATCCTCTGCGCCGCGTGCACCTCGTCCTGCCCGGTGTTCTGGACCGACGGCCAGTACTTCGGTCCGGCTGCGATCGTCAACGCGCACCGCTTCATCTTTGATTCCCGCGATGATGCCGGCGACATGCGCCTGGAGATCCTCAACGACAAGGAAGGCGTGTGGCGCTGCCGCACCACCTTCAACTGCACCGAGGCATGCCCCCGCGGCATCCAGGTCACGCAGGCAATCGCCGAGGTCAAGCAGGCCATCCTCTCCCGCAAGATCTAACGACCGGTTCCACCGGCTGCACTAGCTCCCCTATAACTTTCGGGAGCTGCCGACGACGGCGCCTCTCACCTTACGGGTGGGGGCGCCGTCGTTCGTTTTCCCCCTCACACGAAAGAGGACACCGTGTCCCGCTCAGAAAAAGTCACTTTCCAAGGTTCCACCGGCGAACTGCTCTCCGGCGTTGTGGATCTTCCGGACGGCCCGGTCAAGGGCTGGGGCGTGTTCTCGCACGGCTTCACCCTGGGCAAGGACAGCCCCTCGGCCTCCCGAATGTGCAAGGCCCTGGCGGACAACGGCGTTGGCATGCTCCGGTTCGACAACCTGGGGCTGGGCGAGTCCGCGGGAATGTGGTCGGAAGGGTCCTTCAGCCACAAGGTGGCAGACACCGTCAAGGCCGCCGAATTCATGCGCGACTCCGGCCGGACGATCTCGCTGCTCGTGGGCCATTCCTTTGGCGGAGCCGCTGTTTTGGCGGCCGCGAAGGAGATCCCGGAGCTCGACGCCGTGGCCACGGTAGGGGCGCCCTTCTCCCCCAAGCACGTGGCCCACGTCTTTGATGCGGCGCTGGACCGGATCCTGAGCGAGGGAAGCGCCGAGGTGGACCTTGGCGGCAAGCGGGTGGAGATCCGCCGGCACTTCGTCGAGGACCTCGAAAACGCGGACCTGACGGACTGCATCCGGCAGCTGCACAAGCCGCTCATGGTGCTGCACTCCCCCACTGACAACACGGTGGGGATCGAAAACGCCAGCACCATCTTCCAGACGGCCCGCCACCCGCGCAGTTTCGTCTCGCTGGAGGGCAGCGACCACCTTCTGACCGGCAAGGGCCAGGCGGCCCGTGCGGCGAAGATTATTTCGGCGTGGGCCGACCAGTACCTCGACGCCTGAACGCGGCGGACAGCGACCTCCGGCGGGCCCGGTGCTCCACCGGCGTCTTGCCCGGCTGGACGCGCCGGGCACCCCAGCCGGTGGTCGCGGTGGCCGGCTCGGTCTTGAGGTCTTCCTCCCGGATCGCCACCCACGCGGCGCAGATCACGTAGACCTGGCTGACCAGGTTGAACCAGATCAGCAGGCCGATGATGATGGCGAAAGGCGCCAGAATGGGGTTCTTGCCTGCACTGGCAAGCAGCTGGGTGCTGAAGATCTGCAGCACTGTTGCGCCTACTGCCGCGAGCGTGGTCCCTTCCAGCAGGGAGCGGCGGGCCGGTTTCAGCCCTGCGGCCACCCGGTACATGATCAGTGCCGTCCCCCAGCCGAGCAGCAGCGGCACGAGGATCGTGATGGACGTCGTCAAGGGCCCGGCCACCACCGGGTCGAGGCCCAGCTGCTGGGCCACCCAACCCGCGGCCGTGCCAAATATCAGTGAGGCTGCAGAGCTAACCACCAGGGCCGCTCCCATCAGGATCAGCGTGCCGACGTCTTTAAGTATCTGCAGGATCGGATTCATCACCAGGGGGCCGAGCCGCATCATGCCCCGCACTCCGTCGCGGATGCCGCTGATCCAGCCCAGGGAGGTGAATACCGTGACTATGGCGGCAATCCCGGCGGCCCAGCCGAGGCTGGCGGGGTTCAGGAGCTGGTAGGGATCAACCAGTCCCTGGCTGCCGTCGACCTGCAACAGCCCAGGCGCGGCGGCGTCCACGCTCTTGATAATCGTGTCCAGCAGGGCCGGATGTCCGCTGAGGACAAGGCCGGCAATGGAGAGTCCGGTGGCCAGGAGACCCGTGACGGAGAAGAACATCCTGAACCCGATGCCGGCACTTAACAGCGGGCCACGCTGGCGGAGGTAGTGCAGGTACGCCCGCATCGGCAGCAGGGCGTTGACCCGGGCCAGCAGCCACGCCACCATGGCCATCAGCGCCGCGACCCATCCGCCCCCGGAGCGCCGGACCCTGCCCCATTCGACCCTCTTGCGGATCACTTCCAGTTTCAGCCCGGCCAGATCGGTGGGAAGCGGCGGCTCAGCGGGCGTCTGCGGTGCCGTCCGGGCCCCTGTCGTGGTCAGGTTTGGTCCCAAAGTCAAGCTCTTCCCGTAGCTGCCAGATGCCGTTGTCGTCGTGCTCGTAAAGTCCCATGCTAACCACAGGGAACGTGGCCCTGTAATCCTTGAGGACCGCTTCGGCCTCGTCGAGGCTTTCCGGGGCAACGTCGTGGGCCACGGTAACGTGCGGATGGTAGCCGAACGGCAGTTCCCGCTCCAGCGGGCCGGACTGCAACTGGCGGTGCAGGTTCACGCAGTCCCCGAAGCCGTCCTCAACGTTCAGGAAGACCACCGGGGACACCGGCCGGAAAGACCCGGTCCCGGCGATGGTCACCGTGAAAGGCTCCTGCCCGCGCGCCACGTCCCGGACATGGCGCTGGGTCGCGGCCCAGTCCTGCGTCATGGTGGTGGTGACCAGCGTGATGTGGGCCGGGACGACGGCGGCCATCGGATCCCCGAACGAGGCCCGCCAGCGCTGGAGCTCCTCAGCGATGTCTGCCGGGAACCGCAGGATCACGCCGATGCTCATGCCTTCGCTGCGCTGTCCGTTCGACGGGGCGGCTTTCGCGGTGACTTTGCTGACGGAGGACATTGACCTAGCGGACTCCCTGGGCGCCGGCGTACGGCAGGAAACCCACCTTGGCGTAGACGTCGCGCAGAGTGACCGAGGCAATCTCCCGGGCCTTGTCCGCGCCGAGGGCCAGCAGCCGGTCCAGCTCCGCGGGATCGTCCAGGAGCTCCTTGGCACGGTTCCGGATCGGGGTCAGGTGCTCCGTGACCACCTCGGCGAGGTCCGCCTTGAGGTGCCCGTACATCTTGCCCTCATACGCGGTGACGAGCTCGTCGACACTTTGCCCGCTGATGGCCGAGTAGATGGTCAGCAGGTTGGACACGCCCGGCTTCGCCTCACGGTCGAAGCGGATTTCCGTCTCCGCATCCGTCACGGCCGATTTGATCCGCTTGGCGGTGACCTTGGGATCGTCCAGCAGGTTGATCAGGCCGGCCGGCGACTCGGCCGACTTGGACATCTTGCCGGTGGGGTGCTGCAGGTCGTAGATCTTGGCGGATTCCTTCTGGATGAAGGGCTGGGGCACCGTGAACGTGTGCCCGAAGCGGGAGTTGAACCGCTGGGCCAGGTCACGGCTCAGTTCCACGTGCTGACGCTGGTCCTCGCCCACCGGGACACCCTGCGGCTGGTACAGGAGGATGTCCGCGGCCTGCAGGATGGGGTAGGTGAACAGTCCGACGCTGGCATGGTCCGAGCCCTGTTTGTGGGCCTTGTCCTTGAACTGGGTCATCCGGGACGCCTCGCCGAAACCAGTGATGCAGTTCAGGACCCACGCGAGCTGGGCGTGCTCGGGCACCTGGGACTGAACGAACAGCGTGCACTTGTCCACGTCCACGCCGCCAGCAATGTACTGCGCGGCCGTCACCCTCGTGCGGTGGGCCAGCTCGGCGGGATCCTGCGGAACGGTGATCGCGTGCAGGTCCGGGATGAAGAAGACGGCGTCGTACTCGTCCTGCATCCGGACCCAGTTCACGAGGGCGCCGAGGTAGTTGCCCAGGTGCAGGGAGTCCGCGGAGGGCTGCATGCCGGAAAGGATGCGGTGCCGGGCCGCGGTGGCCGGCGGAGCGGCCTTGCCGGCGGCAGACTGAGCGTCGGTCACGGTAGAAGTGGTGGTCATTCGTGGAAGCCTTAAGACTAGAGCCGGTAGTCCACTACCAGCGGGGCGTGGTCGGAGAAGCGTGTGTCCCAGGACGCTGCCCGGTCAACAACGGCTGACACTGCGGCAGCAGCGAGAGCGGGCGTGGCCATGTGGTAATCGATGCGCCAGCCGGTGTCGTTGTCGAAGGCCTGGCCCCGTTGCGACCACCAAGTGTAGGGGCCGTCGACGTTACCCGCCAGGCCCCTGTGAACATCCTTCCACCCGATTTCTTCGCCGAAGAAGCGGTCAAAATAGGCCCGCTCCTCCGGCAGGAAGCCGGCGCGTTTGACGTTGCCCTTCCAGTTCCTGATGTCCAGCTCCGTGTGGCCGACGTTGAGGTCGCCCACCACCAGCGCATGGTCACTGTGCTTGGCGAGTTCGGGCAGGCGGTTGATCATGACGTCGAGGAAGCGGAACTTGTCATCCTGTTTGGGAGTGCCGACCTCGCCCGAGTGCACGTAGGCACTCACGACCGTCAGCTGTGAGGCCTGCCCGTCCTCATCCCGCACGATGTAGTCCGCCTCGACCCAGCGTCCGGTGGTGGCGAAGAAGTCATCGCCGATCCCGACCCGGGTGGCGATGGGCTCTTCGCGCGAGGCGATGGCAACGCCGGCCCGGCCCTTCGCCTCGGCTTCGGCGTGAAGGATGTACCAACCCTCGCCGAGCAGCTGCTGGACGATCGCATCGGGCGCGCGGACCTCCTGGAGGCACAGGATGTCGACCTCGCGCGGCTCAAGCCACTCCGCCATGCCGTTCTTGTAGGCGGCACGTAGGCCGTTGACGTTGACTGATGCGATGCGAAGGTGGTCCTTCTTCAATGCCGAGCTCACCCGATCCACTCTAGTCGATGATGGTTCCGCTAACGGGTGCGTCGCCGTCGCCCGAGGCTTTGATCATGTCCCGCGCGTTGGTGGCGGTGATTTCGATAGTCTCCAGGGCGCGGCTGATCGTGTCGCGGTCCGCTGCTTCGCCCTTCGCGCGCTCCTGTTCGACCACCCGGACCTGGACCTGGACGATCTTGAAGGAGTGGTCGAGTTTCATGTCGCGGACGCCGTCCGATTCGCGGCGTTCGCTGACCACGCGGGTGCCGCCGTGATCAGCGCTGCCTGCTGCCGGCGGCCGCCCGGCCGCGGCGTTGAAGGCGTTCTGGGCCTCGTTCAGCCTGGCCCCGGCCTTCTTGGCGGCCTTCTGGATGCTGAACACCACGAAGGAGGCCAGCGCCAGCCAGAAGCCGGCGATGATCGCCACGATCCAGCCCACGACGTCGTTCTGGTTCGCCGCGAAAATCACGGCCACCACGAACGCGATGATGAAGACCAGCAGCCCAGGCCCGCTGATGCGGAGCATGGAGAACCGGCCCCGGGCCGTGGTGTCGTTGGACGTGGATGAGGAGCTACCCAGAGATTGCATGAGCCCATTATCGCAAACCGGGCCAGCCGGCCGCTGCGCTTCCACCCCGGGCGAACGCCGCGCCCAGACTTGGCCTAGGTCAACACCAGGCAGGACGGGTGGCCGCTGGGATCCGTGTAGACGCGGAAGGTGTCAGTGCCGGCGTCGAGGCTCTTGGCGCTGAGCCGGAGAACCTCGGTTTCGGCGACGTCGAGGTCCGCAACGAGCACGTCCACGTGCGAAGGATGCCTACTTGAGGAACAGCTTGCGCAGGCGGCTGGTGGTGAGCAGGACGCCGAGGGCAATCATGACGAGGTAGTAGCCGACGTGCACAGCGGTGGCCGGGGTGAAGACTCCCACGCTGATTTGGCGCAGCAGTTCCACGCCGTGCCAGAGAGGCATGGCCTGGATGAGCCACTGGATGGTCTGCGGGTAGACGCTGAGCGGGTAGAACGTGGCGCTGAAGAGGAACATCGGCAGCATCACGAAGTTGATCCAGTCCATCTGCTGGAACGTCTTCATGAAGCTCGTGATCCCCATGCCGAAGCTCGCGAACCCGAAGGCGATCAGCACCGAGGCCGGAATCATCAGGATGGCCCAGGGCGTGGTGATGAGGCCCATCACGCCCATCACGGCGGTGAAGCCGGTGGCGTACATGGCCCCGCGCAGCAGGGCCAGGAAGATTTCGCCCATGGCGACATCCAGCGGCCCCAGCGAGGTGTAGAGCATGCCCTGGTAGAGCTTGGCGAAGTTCATCTTGAAGAAGACATTCCAGGTGGAGTCATAGACGGCGCCGTTCATGGCGGACACGGCCAGCAGCGCCGGCGCGATGTACGCGGCGTAGCTGATCTCCTGCCCGCCCGGGCCCTGCACTGATCCGACAATCGCGCCCAGTCCCACGCCCATGGAGATCAGGTACAGCACGGGTTCGAAGAACCCGGAGGCCATGACCATCCAGTTGCTGCTTTTAGTGGCCATGAGCCCGCGGGCGACGACGGCGCGGACGTTGCGGGAGTAGATGGGCCCGAAGCGCCGATTGCGTGCGGCCTCCGTGACGCTGTGGTCCCCTGCGTTGAAACTTCCAGTCAGCACGCTCATGAGGCCATCCTTTTGGCGAACTGGCGTTTGGTCAGGACCCAGCCGGCAGCCGCCAGGACCAACAGGAAGACGAGGTGGACGATGGTGAGCCACGGCTCTTCCTCATACCCGTAGCTGACCACCCGGCCAAGTTCCGTTCCGTGCCAGATCGGTGAGATCCAGCCGATCCAGCGGACGCCGAGCGGGAGCGTGTCCAGCGGGAAGAACGTTCCAGAGAACAGAAACAGCGGCATGACGATAAACCGCATGACCATGGCGAACTGGCCACGGTCCTCCTTGATGGTGGCGGCGTAGGCCATGAGCGGCAGGCCGAAGGACAGGCCGGCGAGCGTGGCGACCAGGATCGATACCCAGCCCCATTCCCCGGGTGCGGCGCCGAACAGAGCGACGACGGCGAAGTAGATGGCCGACTGCAGCAGGAACCGCAGGGTCACAGCGATGATGTGGCCGCCGGCGATCTGTTCCGGGGTCAAGGGCGAGGCGTGGGGGCCGTAGTAGACGCGCCGCCATTTGAAACCGTCCATGACGGGAAAAGTGAACTCGTTGGCGGCCGTCATGACGGCCGCGGAGATCAGCAGGGCCGGCGCGATGAACGTCAGGTAGCTGACCCCGCCGAACACGCCGGCACCGTTGGCCTGGACCAGCGTGGCCAGGCCAACGCCCATCGCGAACAGGTAGGCCACGGGCTGGCCCACGCCATACATGACGATGGTCCAGCCGTAGCCCTTCATGACGCGCAGTACCTGCTCGGCGTAGAAGAAGGCGCCCCAGCGGCGGGCGCGGGCGGCCGAGACTTCCGGCGAGTGCGCGCGCAAGGCCGGTGCCGCCGTCGTACCCGCCTGTACTGTCAGCGGCTCGCTCTTAGTCAACTCCGCTTTCTTAATCAACGAGGCTCCTGCCGGTCAGGCGCAGGAAGACGTCTTCGAGCGAGGAACGCCGGACCAGCGAGGTGACGGGCCGCAGGCCGCGGGCGGTGACCTGCTCCAGGGCGGCCTCGCCGTCGTGGGCGTAGATGAGCACCCGGTCCGGCAGGGTCTCGAGGCGTTCGCCGATGCCTTCGAGCTCCGCGCCGACGCTTGCATTGCGCTCCGAGCCGAAGCGCAGTTCCAGGACCTCCCGGGTGGAGTATTCCCGGATCAGGCTGGCCGGCGATCCTTCGGCCATGATCTTGCCTTTGTCCACCACGATCAGGCGGTCGCACAGTTGCTCCGCCTCGTCCATGTAGTGCGTCGTGAGGATCAGGGTGACGCCCTGTTCCTTGAGCCGGAACAGCCGGTCCCAGAGGATGTGCCGCGCCTGCGGGTCCAGACCCGTCGTCGGCTCGTCCAGCAGCAGGATCCGGGGCTCGTTGATGAGCGAGCGGGCGATCGTCAGGCGGCGCTTCATGCCGCCGGAGAGGGCGTCCACTTTGGACTTGGCCTTGTCGGTGAGCTGGGCGAATTCAAGCAGCTCGTCGGCCTTGGGTTTGAGGTAGCTCATGGGCAGGCCGAAGTAGCGCCCGTATACCAGCAGGTTGTCCCGGACCTTCAGTTCCTCGTCCAGGTTGTCCTGCTGCGGGACCACGCCCAGGTGGGCGCGGACTTCCGGCCCGTGCTGTTCGGGGTCCAGGCCCATGATGTTCAGACTGCCGGACGTGCGCTGCGAAACCCCGCCGATCATCTTCATCGTGGTGGACTTGCCGGCGCCGTTGGGGCCCAGCAGGCCGAAGGCTTCCCCGGCGGGAACACGGAAGGTGATGCCGTCGACGGCGGTGACGTCGCCGTAGCGTTTGGTGAGGTTTTCGGCGGTGATGACGTACTGCGGAGCGGCGTCGGAGGGGCTGGTCACGGGCGATTCTTTAGCGGCAAGTTCGGACACCCGCACTACGGTAGTGGATCCCCGCAAACTATGAAAGAGTCTTTTCGTAAAAACGCCGGACGTATCCGATCCGTTATGCCCGGCGGCAAAGAAACGTGCCGAACCCTGCGGTGGTTGAGCCTGCATACAAGGCTCAACCACCGCGCGGGACACTTTATTCGGCCCCTCAGGCGACTCCGGAGTCGCCGCCCTCTGCCAAGTGGCGTTCAGCGGTTTCCACCACGTTGGCGAGGAGCATGGCGCGGGTCATGGGGCCCACTCCCCCGGGGTTCGGCGAGAGCCAGGCGGCGACGTCGGCCGCGGCGGGGTCAACGTCTCCGGTGACCACGGCCTTGCCGCTGCCGTCGTCCACCCGGCTGACCCCGACGTCGAGCACGATCGCGCCGGGCTTCAGGTCCCCGGCCTTGATCATGTGCGGCTGCCCGGCGGCGGCGATCACGACGTCGGCCTGCCGCAGTTCTGCCGGCAGGTCCACCGTTCCGGTGTGCGCCAGGATGACCGTGGCGTTGACGTCCTTGCGGGTCAGCAGCAGCCCCACCGGGCGGCCGATGGTGACGCCGCGGCCCACCACGAGGACGCGCTTGCCCTTGAGGTCGATCCCGTGCCGGGTCAGCAGTTCCACGCAGCCCTTGGGCGTGCAGGGCAGCGGGGACTTCATGGGTCCGCTGACGTTGGCCACCAGCCGGCCCAGGTTCATCGGGTGCAGGCCGTCGGCGTCCTTCTCAGGGTCCATGGCCTCCAGGATGACGTCCTGGTCGATGTGCTTGGGCAGGGGCAGTTGGACGATGTAGCCGGTGCACTCCGGGTTCTCGTTGAGTTCCCGGACCACGGCCAGCAGTTCTTCCTGTGTTGACTCTTCCGGCAGGTCGCGGCGGATGGACGTGATGCCCACCTCGGCGCAGTCCTTGTGCTTGCCGCCGACGTACCAGGTACTGCCGGGATCGGAGCCCACCAGGATGGTGCCCAGTCCGGGAGTGATGCCCTTGGCCTTGAGTGCGGCCACGCGCCCGGTCAGCTCGGCCTTGATGGCGGCGGCGGTAGCCTTGCCGTCAAGGATCTGCGCTGTTCTTGCAGTCTTAGCAGAAGTCATGGCCTACCACTGCTCGTGCTGCGGGTACAGCGGGAAGTCGACGGCGAGCTTGTCCACGCGGGCCTGCAGGGCCTCGATTTCCGTGGCGGCTCCGGACTTGAGCGCCGTGGCGATGATGTCCGCGACCTCGGTGAACTCCCCGGCGCCGAAGCCGCGGGTGGCCAGGGCCGGGGTGCCGATGCGCAGGCCGGAGGTGACCATCGGCGGGCGGGGGTCGAACGGTACCGCGTTGCGGTTCACGGTGATGCCCACCGAGTGCAAGAGGTCCTCGGCCTGCTGGCCGTCCAGCTGGGAGTTGCGCAGGTCCACCAGGACCAGGTGCACGTCGGTGCCGCCGGTCAGGACCGAGACGCCGGCCTCGGCGACGTCGGCCTGGCCGAGGCGCTCGGCGATGATTTTGGCACCTTCAAGCACGCGTTCCTGGCGCTCCTTGAATTCCTCGGTGCCGGCGATCTTGAAGGCCACGGCCTTCGCGGCGATCACGTGCATGAGCGGGCCTCCCTGCTGGCCGGGGAACACCGCGGAATTAAGCTTCTTGGCCCATTCCTGCTTGGCCAGGATCACGCCGGAGCGCGGGCCGGACAGCGTCTTGTGCACCGTGGAGGTGACGACGTCGGAGTACGGGACCGGGCTCGGGTGCAGTCCGGCGGCGACGAGGCCGGCAAAGTGCGCCATGTCGGTCCAGAGCAGGGCGCCGACCTCGTCGGCGATCGAGCGGAACGCCTCGAAATCGAGGTGCCGCGGGTAGGCGGACCAGCCGGCGATGATCACCTGGGGTTTTTCGGCGATGGCCTGCTCGCGCAGCTTGTCCATGTCGATCCGGAAGTCGCCTTCCTCGACCTGGTAGGCGGCCACGTTGTAGAGCTTGCCGGAGAAGTTCAGCTTCATGCCGTGGGTGAGGTGCCCGCCGTGGGCCAGGGAGAGGCCCAGGATCTTGTCGCCCGGGGTGATCATGGCGGCGAGTGCGGCGGCGTTGGCCTGCGCACCGGAGTGCGGCTGCACGTTGGCGTATTCGGCGCCGAAGAGTTCCTTGACCCGGTCGATCGCCAGCTGCTCGGCGACGTCGACATATTCGCAGCCGCCATAGTAGCGGCGTCCCGGGTAGCCCTCGGCGTACTTGTTGGTCAGGACGGAGCCCTGCGCTTCCATCACGGCGCGCGGAGCGAAGTTCTCGGAAGCGATCATTTCCAGGGTGCCGCGCTGGCGGCCCAGTTCCTGGGCCAGTACGGCGGCGATTTCCGGATCGAGTTCGGCCAGCGGCTGGTTGCTCACGGCGGCTGAGGTGGCGGTAGTAGTAGTCACGAGGAACTCCTGGTAGGCAACGGGTACGGCTATTGGTCAGGCTACCGGCTGGCCCGTTGCACCGCCTATGATTACGCGCTCCTTGCCAGCAGAACTGGCAGCGGACCGCGACAGCGGCAGTTGACACCCCGCGCGGGCGCCAGCAACGGTACGGCAGCGGTGATTGCTGCCGACCGGTAAGACATGACCCTCGGCCCAGGCGTACGATCCGTGGTCTTCGTGAGTGCCGCTCCCTGATGGTTAGCCATCCAACGCCAGTTGCGACGGGTTAACACTACCAAAACCCTTTCAGAACTGCCCCTGAAGCGCAGGTAGGCTGGTCCTCGTGACTGACGTAAACCTGACTGCCTCCTACATCCTGACCCTGTCCTGCCCGGACCGGCCCGGCATCGTGCACGCCGTCGCCGGAGCCCTGCTGGTGGCGGGCTGCAATATTACAGACTCCCAGCAGTACGGCAGCCAGGGCACCGGCACGTTCTTCATGCGGGTGGAGGCGACGACGGCGGCCGCCCAGGCGGAGCTGCAGGCGGCGCTCGAGCCCGTGGCGCAGGCCTTCGGGATGCAGTGGAGCCTCAACCCCGCCGGCCGGAAGGTCCGCACCCTGCTGATGGCGAGCACCTCGGCACACTGCCTGAACGATCTGCTGTTCCTGCAGCGCTCCGGCACCCTGCCGATCGAGATTCCGGCCATCGTGTCCAACCACCGCGACCTCGAGGGGTTGGCGGAGTTCTACGGCATCCCGTTCCACCACATCCCGGTCACCCCGGACACCAAGATCCAGGCCGAAGACGCCCTCCGCGTGCTGATGAAGGAGCACGACATCGAACTCACAGTCCTGGCCCGGTATATGCAGATCATCTCTGACGAGCTCTGCAACGACCTCACGGGCAAGGCCATCAACATCCACCACTCGTTCCTGCCCTCCTTCAAGGGGGCCAAGCCCTACCACCAGGCGCACGCCCGCGGGGTGAAGCTCATCGGCGCCACGGCGCACTACGTCACGGCCGCCCTGGATGAGGGACCGATCATCGAGCAGGAAGTGATCCGGGTGGACCACCGGCGCACCGCCGAGCAGTTCGTCCAGATGGGCCGCGACGTGGAGGGCCGTACCCTTGCCCAGGCCGTGCAGTGGCATGCTGAACACCGCGTCCTGCTCGACGGCAACCGGACGGTTGTCTTTAACTGAAACCGGTTCTTCACTAGAGCTATGGACTCCACCCGCAGGGACCGGCTCGAATCGTTCGTGGCGATGCTGAAGAACGAGGGCCGGCACGCAGTACTGGGGCTGGATTGCGGACAGGGCGCCGACGGGCTGCACTTTGTGCAGTCCGGCATCCATTTCATCGGCGTCGACCGGTCCGAGGAAAACATCCACATAGCCCGGGCTCACGGGCTGGAGGCCTCCGTGGCGGGCCCGGCATCGCTGCCGTTCGCCGACGCCGCGTTTTCCTCGGTGTGGGCGATGGACGCACTGTCAGGCCTGCCCCCCGAGGATTGGGACGACGTCGTCCGCGAACTTGGCCGGGTGGCCGAACCCGGCGCGCCAATCGCCGTCGTATTCCCCGTCCCCGACCCGCGCAGCCGCGGCGAGGGCTTCACGGTCCTCCGCTCCCCCGCCTGACCCAACTAGCTCGCAGCAGGGGCCGTTTTGGGCGCTCAAAACGGCCCCTGCTGCGAGCTAGTTGGGCCGGGAGGTGTCCTAGGCTGGGGGCATGGCTCCCCTCTACGCATTCGCCGGCACCGCCCCGGCCGTCCATGACTCCGCCTTCATCGCGCCCACGGCATCCGTGATCGGCAATGCCACCCTGGCCGAGAACTCGAGCGCCTTCTACGGCGTTTCCGTCCGCGCCGACACCGCCGCCATCAGTGTGGGCGCCGGCAGCAATCTGCAGGACAACGTGGTGCTGCACGCGGACCCCGGCTTCCCCTGCACGGTCGGCGCGCGGGTCAGCGTGGGCCACAGCGCCGTGGTCCACGGCTGCACGGTTGAGGATGACTGCCTGATCGGCATGAGCGCAACCATCCTCAACGGAGCCGTGATCGGCGCCGGATCCCTCATCGCCGCCGGTGCTGTGGTGCTGGAAGGCACTGTCATCCCGCCCCGCTCCCTCGTCGCCGGAGTTCCGGCCAAGGTCCGGCGCGAGCTCAGCGACGAGGAGTTCGCGGGCGTCCAGCACAACGCCGCCCACTACCAGGAACTGGCGCGCGCGCACCGCGAACTCCACAACGCCTGAGGAGCGCCCGCAAGAGCGCGACTGGCTCCTCCGGACTGACCGTTCGCGCCGCTCAGTCCAGGGCGATCGGACCCAGCTCGGCCAGCAGTTCGCCCGGTCCGGGGTTCCCGGTCAGGGTCCGGCCGCCGAGGTGGTTGACCACACCCCAGACCGCGTTCAGGCCGGTGGTGACGGCGCCTTCGGCCCAGCCCGCGGTGAAGGAGACGTCGTCCCCGGCGAGGAAGATCCCGCGCTGTTCGGCCGGCAGCCCGTCCTGCTTGAAGTGGGTGAAGAGCCGCTGCTGGTACCGGTAATGTCCTGGCAGGTTGGCCTTGAAGGCGCCCATGAAGTTGGGGTCGGCCTCCCAGGAGACCGTGATCGGCTGGCCCACGATGTGGCTGGCAATGTCGACGCCGGGGTAGATCTGCTCCAGCGAGTGCAGCATGAGTTCCGCCCGCTCGTCCGCGTCGAGTGACAGCCACTTCAGCGCGTCGTCGTTCCAGGTATAGGACAGCAGGATCACGGCCGGCTGGTCCGGACCGTTGTCCAGCAGGTACGTGGCCCGGTTCAGTCTGTCGGTCAGCGTCATGGACAGGACCTCGCGGCCGGTTTCCGGGTCGATGTCCTTCCAGAACGGCCGGTCCACCATGACGAAGGTCTTGGAGGACTGCATGTAGTGGGAGCGTTCGATCGCCGTCCACAGTTCCGCGGGGAACAGGGATTCGTCGGTGTGGATCCGCGTCGAGAGCAGCCACGACTGGCACGTGGTCACCACCGCCGGGTACGCGGATTCCCGTCCCCAGCGTTCGCGGATCCGGAAGTCGCCGCTGCCGTCTCGGGCGATGCGTTCCACCGCGCCCCGCGGGGCACCGGCGTGCAGGGATGCCAGGGACGTGCCGTCCGGCCAGTGGGCCATGCCCGACGGCGCATGCTCCCACAGCGCCTCCGGGAGCCGCTGCGCGCCGCCGGCGATGAGCCGGTGCTGGTCATCGGCGTCGGTGTAGACAACCCGGAGGATTTCAAGGATGGAGTTGGGGAAGTCAGTGTCCCAGCCGCCGGTGCCGAAGCCCACCTGCCCAAACGCCTCGCGATGGGCGAAGCCGGCTGCCTTGAAGGAGTCGCTGCCGGCGATGAAGCCGTAGAAGGTCTGCTCGTCCAGCTCCGGGAGCAGAGCGTTCCATAGTTCCTTGATCCGGCTGGTGTCCCGGGCCCGGATCGCTTCCTGCATTTCGGCGAACCGGGCGCCGTCGTTCACGGCCGCCTTCCACGCGTCCGCCACCTCGAGGAAGAACGGCGGAAGATCCGCGGCCGTCTCGGCGTAGTGCTTCTGGCCGGCGAGCTCGATCACCGTGCTGGAGGTGGCAGCCGCCAGCGGATTGGGGAACTCCTGGGTCTGAAGCCCGAGCAGGTCCACATAGTGGTAGAAGGCCTTGCCGGAGACTGGGAACCGCATGCCGCCGAGGTCGGCCACGATGCCCGGCGCGGACGGGAAGCTGGCGGTCCTCAGCCGGCCGCCGATCCTGTCGGCTTCATAGACCACCGGCCGCAGGCCCAGCTTCATGAGTTCATAGGCGGTGACCAGCCCGGACAGGCCGGCACCGACGACGGCGACCTCCGTCCCGTACAGTTCGGGCGGCACCGAGCCCAGGCCGTCGGGGTGGGCGAGGTAGTGGTCGTAGCTGAACGGGAAATCCGGATTCAGCATGGTGATGGGCGCCTCGGCCGGGATGGAAGCCGGTTTGGGGGCCGGCAGTTCGGTGGCGGTGGTCATGAGGTCTCTGCCTTCAGTTCCTGGGTGGTGTTGGCGGGTTGGTGGGTTGAAAGTTCACGGTATTCCTCGTGGCTCAGGGCCGCCACCCTGGAGTTCTTCCGTCCGTAGCCGAAGTACGCGGCCAGGCCCACGAGCATCCAGACACCGAAGACCGCCCAGGTCTCGGCGCCGAGGTTGGCCATGAGGTAGGCGCACATGAGGGCACCGAGAATCGGTGTCAGCGGGAAGAGCGGGACGCGGAAGCTGCGCGTGAGCTCGGGCCGGGTCCGCCGCAGGTGGATGACCGCCACGTTGACCAGGGCAAACGCGAACAGCGTGCCGATGCTGGTGGCGTCCGCGAGGGCGCCCAGCGGCACCAGGCCGGCAGTCAGTGCGACGGCGGTGCCCACGATCAGGGTTCCGGCAACCGGTGTGCCGGTGCGCGCCGAAACCCGGCCGAACACCCTGGGAACCAAGCCGTCGCGCGACATCGAGAGCAGGATCCGGGTCTGCCCGTAGAGGACGGTCAGCACGATGCTGGCGATGGCGAGCACGGCGCCGACGGCGAACACCAGGCCAACCCACGGCTGGCCGGTGATTTCCTCGAGGATTTTCACGAGGGCAGCCTCGGTGCCGTCGAACCAGCCCCACGGGCGGGCGCCGATGGCTGCGACGGCCACGAGGACATAGATGCTGGTGACGATCAGCATGGAGAGCAGGATGGCCCGCGGGAGGTCGCGCTTGGGGTTGCGGGCTTCCTCGCCGGCCGTGGAGGCGGCGTCGAAGCCGATGTAGGAGAAGAAAACCCGGGAGGCAGCGGCCGAGACGCCAGCGGCGCCCATCGGCATGAGGGGTTCAAAGTGTCCGCCGTTGAAGGCGGTGAAGGCCACTGCGCAGAAGAACAGCAGGATGCCGATCTTGACCAGGACGATCGCCGTGTTGATCCAGGCGCTCTCCTTGGCACCGCGGACCAGCAGCACCATGGCCAGGACCACAATGACGATTGCCGGCACATTCAGCAACCCGCCGGCTCCCGGCGGCTGGGACATGGCGTCCGGAAGGGCCAGGCCAAAGACAGCCAGGGCCTCGTTGACGTACTGGCCCGCGCCGACCGCGACGGCGGCCACGGAGACGGCGTATTCCAGCACCAGGCACCAGCCGCAGATCCAGGCCATGCCCTCGCCCATGGTGGCGTAGGTGTAGGAGTAGCTGGACCCGGCGGCCGGGACCAGTCCGGCCATCTCCGCATAGGACACGGCAGAGAGCAATGCAGCGAGCCCGGCAATGGCAAAGGAGATCCAGATGGCCGGGCCCGCGAGTGGCACCGATTCGCCCAGGACCACCAGGATGCCGGTGCCGAGCGTGGCGCCGACGCTGATCATGGTCAGCTGGAGCACACCGAAGCTGCGGACCAGCCGCGTGCCGCCGTGCCCGTCTTCGGCCTCGCTGACCAGCTGCCCGATCGGCTTGCGGCGCATCAGCTGGGCGGCGAGCCCGGGACGGCCGGCGGCGGCCCGCGGGCGTTCCCCGATCAGAGTTGGCACAGTCATCGTTGACGTCCTTAGCTTCAGTAATGGTCGGTTTCCCCTGACCACCCTAGGCGTGTGAGCCACCTCTCACGGTTGTGCAAAATGACCTGTATTCTTCAGTCATGAGACTTAATGCACCGTCAGACCGTCGGCCAGCCGGGCTGGACAGGGGCAGCAGCCGTGGTTGCTGAGGACTCCGAGCGGTTTGGCTTCGTCACGCTGGCGCAGTTCCTGCGCCAGCTGCCGGAGCTCGGCGTCCTGCACGACGGCGGCAACGGGGATGAGCGCCTGCGCTGGGTAGAGCCAAGCGAGCTGGACGACCCGACTCCGTACCTGCTCGACGGCGAGTTCCTGCTCACCGCCGGGCTGCCGTTCGCGGGGGACGGGGGCGGCGAGGAATCGGTGGATGCCTACGTGCGGCGCCTGGTCGAGGCCCGGGTCGGCGCCCTCGGATTTGGCCTGGAACCGTACTTCGAGGCCGTGCCGGATACCGTGGTCCGGGCCTGCCGCCGGCACGACCTCACCTTGGTGTCCATTCCGGGGTCCATCCCGTTTGCCGCGCTGGGTCTCGAATTCTCCCGGCTCCTTGAGTCAGACAACGCAAAGACCTTTCGCCAGCTGGCCGATACCAACCGGCAGCTCATGCGGGCGGTCTTGTCGGCACGCCCGGAGCACGAGCTCCTCGCGGCCCTGGTCCAGCGCGTCCCGGTCTGGGCCGTGTTAGTCGGGGCCGACGGGCGGGCGCGGGCCCGGGGTGCGGGCAACTCCCCCGGCCCGCACGCCGCAGGCGGCATTGCCGGCGCCGTGCCAGGAGTTGATTCCGCCGCCTTGCAGCCGTTGCTTGCCCGGCTGCTCGCCGGCAGCGGACCCCGGGTGGAGATGGATTCATTCGACGCCGCCGGCTCATTGCTGGTCTTCGGATATCCGCTGCGCAGCACCCGGGACGCCAACCTCGGCGCGCTTGTCCTGGGCACGGACGCCCCGCTAACCCCGGCCCAGAACAGCGTGGTCTCCACCGCCGTCGGGCTGCTGGAACTGCTGGTGCGGCAGCGCACAAGCGGTTCCCTGGCCCCCAGCCAGCTTGCCACGGCGCTGCTGTTGCATCCGGAAAGTGTGGCCTCGGGAACGGCACGGCAGGTCAACGGCCTGAAGGACCTGCTGGCCCAAAGCATTTCCTCCACCCGGTCCGGGCAGCTGCGGGTGGTGCAGGGCGTCCGGGTGGACGCCGCCGCGGGCAGCGACCGGACGGCCGCCGGACCGCGCCACGCGGGCGAGGGCCCGGTGCGGGAGCTGCTGGAATGGCGCAGGCTGTTCGACACCAAACTCGTGGAGCACACCGACTACGGCTTTGCCGCCATCACCCGGCTGAAGGTTGACGACGCCCTGCTCGCCGAGGTGGAGCGGCTCGGCTGGCGCCTTGTGATCGGCAGCGGCAGCGAATTCGCGGGCCTGGCGGACGCCTACCAACTCGCGTCCTCGCTGCGCAACCGGGTCCTGACCAGCCGCCGGAGCGTCCGGGCGGATGAGGTCACCTGGTCGGTGACGGGCCTGCTGGGCTCCGAGGCCGGCACCATGCTGGCGGACCGTCTGCTGGCCCCCGTGCTCGCGCTCGAGCCGGAGCGCCGCGACGCACTGCTGGGCATTCTGCGGGCCTGGCTTGGTGAAAACGGCAGCTGGGACGCCACGGCGAAGTCCACGGGGCTGCATCGCAACAGCGTCCGCCGGCAGATCGGCGTCATCGCCGAACTGCTGGACCTGGATCTCAATCAGGCCCAGGCCCGCGCGGAGCTGTGGATTGCCCTCCAGTACATCGCCCACCAGGACCAGCGCGGGTCCGGGTTGCCCGACGCCGCGGCCGCCGTCGCTGCAGCTGCCGCCTCACCCGCCCGCGGTCATCCCGCCGGTCAGATGCCCCAGGAACGGTAAATGTCGGGGCGGCGGTCGCGCAGATAGGCCACGGCGTCGTCTTCATCTTCTGCCCTGCCCGCGGCGGCGCTCACAGCGCCTCCCAGCTCGGCAAACAGCAGTTCCGTCCCGGGGCCGGCCGCGGCAAGGACCGTGCCGTCCGCGCCCGCCACGATGCTGCCGCCGCGGAAGTCGCAGCCCGCCTCCTCGCCGGTGTGGTTGGCGTACGCCACCGTCATCTGGTTCTCCAGCGCCCTGGCCCGGACCAGCACCTGCGGCACGGCCTCGAATCCGCCGGACAGTGCCGTCGGCACCAGCAGCAGCTCGGCGCCGCGCACGGCGGCGGCCCGCGCGGACTCGGGAAACTCGATGTCGTAGCAAATGGCCAGGGCCGTTTTAAGTCCATGAAAATCCACCACCCCGGGGGCTGCGGCGGCCGGGGCAAACGCTGCGCGCTCCTCGGGCCCGAAGAGGTGCACCTTGTCATAGCTGAGGAGCTCGTCGCCGGATTCGTCAACCAGAGTGGCGGAGATGTGCCATTCTCCCGCGGGCGTCACGGCGGGGAGACTGTAAACCAAGGCGATGCTGTTGCGCCGGGCAATGCCCGCCAGCTCCTCCCGGAGCCCCGGCAGCATGCCGGGATCGAAGGACGCCCGCAGCCTGCGCGGCGCATAGCCCACGGGAAAAAGTTCCGGCGTGAGCAGCAGCTGCGCGCCAGCGGCGGACGCCGCGCGCGCCGCCTCCTGCACCGCCGCACAGTTCGCCTTCATGTCCAGCACGGCAGCGTTCGCCTGCAACAGGGCCAGCAGCATCATTACCACCTCAGGATTTCCGGGCACGTCGGCAGCACCGCTGCGGACTCTCGTATTCAGCGTAGCCGCGGCCCGGGAAACCGCATTTGGTGCATTTCCGCCCGCGTGGCCGACCAACAGGGCGGAACGTCCCACCGGTGAAGGGAGGGAGGGAGGACGGCGAGCCCGGTCCCCGGAATCTCCACGATGCCGTTATCAATGCGTTAACTTCTTGACTACAAGCTGCTGATGCGTCACGCTTCATAGCATGCCCTCACCAACGCGCTCAACGAGGAGCCGAACCAAGAACCCCGGATCGCAGTCCGCCCTCCGGCATCTGAACCAGCAGCGGATCATCGAATGCCTCCTCGCGGGCCCTTCCACGCAGGCTGAACTGGCCCGCCAGACCGGCCTGTCGACGGCCACCGTCTCCAACATCGTCAAGATCATGCAGGACGCCGGGCTGGCCTCCACTGAACCCATCACCAGCTCCGGCCGGCGCGCCCTGAACGTCCGGCTCAACAGCAACGGAGCCGTCGCCGTCGGGATCGACTTCGGCCGCCGCCACCTGCGCGTCGTGCTGGCCTCGCTCAGCTACCACGTCATCGCCGAACAGTCGGTGCTGCTGCCCCTCGGCCACCACGCCGAGGAGGGCATCCAGGCAGCCGTCGGCGTGCTGGACCGGCTGCTCGCGGACAGCGGCGTGGAGCGCAGCGCCCTGGTGGGTGCCGGCGTCGGAATTCCCGGCCCCATCGACCGCCGCACCGGCACCGTCGCGCAGGGCGCGATCCTGCCCGAATGGGTGGGGATCAATATCCTCAAACGCCTCGAAGAAGCGCTGGAACTGCCGGTCTTCGTGGACAACGACGCCAACCTGGGGGCCCTGTCCGAGGTCACTTGGGGGCCGCACAGCGGCATCAGCAACCTGATGTTCCTCAAGATCGGCTCGGGCATCGGCGCGGGGCTGATCCTCAACGGAATCCCCTATTACGGCAACGTCGGCATCACTGGGGAAATCGGCCATGCCACCATCCACGAGCACGGGCTGATCTGCCGCTGCGGGAACCGCGGCTGCCTGGAAACCATCGCCTCCACCACCACCATGATCGAGCTCCTCGGCCGCGGCGAGGACCGGCCGCTCGCACCCGGCGACATCGTGCGCAAAGCCTTGGAACGGGACTCCGCGACACTCCGCGTGGTGGACGACGCCGGGCTCGCCGTCGGACGCGCCCTGGGCAACGTGGCGAACCTGATCAACCCGGAAGTGATCGTGGTGGGTGGGCCGCTGGCAGGACTCGGCGATCTCCTTTTGGACCCGATCCGGCGCGGCCTGATTCGCCATGCGGTGCCGGTTGTCGGCGAGACAACCACCCTCACAATGTCGTCCCTGGGCGACCGGGCCGAGGCCCTCGGGGCCACGGCTTTGGTCTTCCAGCACGCCGGAATCCGGCGAAACTAACCATTTCGTTATCCGCTCGTTGCGTTAAAGACTTGACGACAAGGGCGTGATCCAGTTTACTTTTCCATCAGACGGCCCTGCGGTTTGCAGGGGCGGACAACGAAGTCATGCATTGGAGGCGTAAGGGCACATGACGTCCCTCAACACGCACAGTGATCCGCTAATCCTCGAGATGCGCTCCATCACCAAGGAATTCCCCGGCGTTAAAGCTTTGGCCGATGTGAGCCTGCGGGTGAAGGCCGGCGAGATCCACGCCATCTGCGGTGAGAACGGCGCCGGGAAGTCGACCCTGATGAAGGTGCTCTCTGGGGTCTACCCCTTCGGCACCTACACGGGCGACATCGTGTACCAAAACGAGGTCCAGGAGTTCAAGGACATCCGGGCCAGCGAACACGCCGGAATCGTGATCATCCACCAGGAACTCGCGCTCATCCCCGAGCTGTCGATCATGGAGAACATCTTCCTCGGCAACGAGCCCACCAAGCGCGGCGTGATCGACTGGGCCGAGGCCCGGCTGCGGTCCACCGAACTGCTGGCACGGGTGGGGCTGCGCGAGGACCCGGACACCCCCATCAAGGAGATCGGCGTCGGCAAGCAGCAGCTCGTCGAGATCGCCAAGGCCCTGAACAAGTCGGTGAAGCTCCTGATCCTGGACGAGCCCACGGCGGCGCTGAATGAGTCCGACTCCCAGCACCTGCTGGACCTCATGCTGGGCCTGAAGGGCCGCGGCATCACCTCGATCATCATTTCGCACAAGCTCAACGAGATCGAACAGATCGCGGATGAGATCACGATCATCCGTGACGGCAAGTCGATCGAGACCCTGAACGTCGTGGCCGACGGCGTCGACGAGGACCGCATCATCAAGGGCATGGTGGGCCGGACGCTCGAATCCCGGTTCCCGGACCACGAGCCGAAGATCGGCGACGTCCTCTTCGAGGTGAAGAACTGGAACGTCGGGCACCCGGCGATCCAGGACCGCCTGGTGTGCAAGAACTCCAGCTTCTTCGTCCGCCGCGGCGAGATCGTCGGGTTCGCGGGTTTGATGGGGGCCGGGCGCACCGAGCTGGCCCGGTCCGTGTTCGGCCGCTCCTACGGCCGCTTCATCTCCGGCCATGTCTACAAGGACGGCAAGGAGCTGCAGCTCAAGAGCGTGCGGCAGGCGATCGACGCCGGGCTGGGCTACGTCACGGAGGACCGCAAGTCCTTGGGCCTGAACCTGCTCGACGACATCAAGGCCACCACGGTCTCGGCGAACCTGCGCAAGATCAGCAAGCGCTTCGTGGTGGACGCGAACAAGGAATACGCCGTCGCGGAGGAATACCGGAAGTCGCTGCGGACCAAGACGCCCTCCGTGGAGGAAGGCGTCGCGAAGCTCTCCGGCGGCAACCAGCAGAAGGTCGTGCTGGCGAAGTGGATGTTCACCGACCCGGACGTGCTGATCCTGGACGAGCCCACCCGCGGGATCGACGTCGGGGCCAAGTACGAGATCTACGGCATCATCCAGAAGCTGGCCAACGAGGGCAAGGCCGTGATCGTCATTTCCTCGGAACTGCCCGAGCTGCTGGGCCTCTCGGACCGGATCTACACGATTTTCGAAGGCGCCATCACCGGCGTGCTGGACAAGGACCAAGCCAGCCAGGAAAACCTCATGAAACTCATGACATCCGCCCGCAAAACCGCCTGACCCTTTGGGACCAACCAGAACAATCCGAACACCCCGGACACAAGGACTGAAACAATGAACGCGCTCAAGAAGCTCTTTGGCGGCAACACCCGCCAATTCGGCATGATCTTCGCCCTGGTTGCGCTGATCGTGTTCTTCGAGATTTTCACGGAGGGCCGCACGCTCACGTCGGGCAACGTCATCAACCTCTTCAACGGCAACTCCTACATCCTGATCCTCGCCATCGGCATGGTGCTGGTCATCATCGCCGGCCACATCGATCTCTCCGTCGGCTCCGTCGCGGCCTTCGTGGGCGTCTGCGTGGCCCTCTTCATCCGCGACTGGGGACTGCCCTGGTACATCGGCGTCCTGATGGGGCTGGGGCTTGGCGTCCTGATCGGAATGTGGCAGGGATTCTGGGTGGCCTACGTCGGCATTCCGGCGTTCATCGTGACACTGTCGGGCATGCTGATCTTCCGCGGCGCCAACCAGTTTGTCGGCAAGTCGAACACCATCCCGGTCCCGACGGATTTCCAGTACATCGGCTCCGGCTACCTGCCTGAATTCGGCCCGAATACCGGCTACAACAATCCCACCATGCTCATTGGCCTGATCGCCGTCGCGTACA
Source organism: Arthrobacter sp. 05L421 (assembly GCF_056397785.1). Classification (NCBI taxonomy): domain Bacteria; kingdom Bacillati; phylum Actinomycetota; class Actinomycetes; order Micrococcales; family Micrococcaceae; genus Arthrobacter; species Arthrobacter sp. 05L421. The sequence continues at coordinate 41,502 of NZ_JBFTOC010000012.1, read as the reverse complement.
TGATCTTCAGCGAGATCCGGTCCCGCCGCAACGCCAAGAAGCTCGGCGCCGAGGTCTCCGAAACCTGGGTCATGATCCTCAAACTTGTACTGGTCAGCGGCGCCATCCTCTACGCCACCTACCTCTTCGCCACCGGCCGGCCGGGCACGTCCTTCCCGGTGCCGGGCCTGATCCTCGCCGTCCTGATCCTCGTGTACGGCTTCATCTCCTCCAGGACCGTCATCGGCCGCCACATCTACGCGGTCGGCGGCAACCGGCACGCCGCCGAGCTCTCCGGCGTCCAGTCCAAGAAGGTCAACTTCCTGGTCATGATGAACATGTCCTTCCTGGCCGGCCTCGCCGGGATGATCTTCGTCGGCCGCTCCACCGCCTCCGGCCCGTTTGACGGCGTCGGCTGGGAACTGGACGCCATCGCGGCTGTCTTCATCGGCGGCGCCGCAGTCACCGGCGGCGTGGGCACCGTGATCGGCTCGATCATTGGTGGCCTCGTCATGGCCGTGCTGAACAACGGCCTCCAGCTGCTCGGCGTCGGCGCCGACCTCACCCAGATCATCAAGGGCCTGGTCCTGCTGATCGCCGTGGCGTTCGACGTCTACAACAAGTCCCAGGGCAAGAGGTCCGTGGTGGGCATGCTCATGAAGAACTTCGGCCGCAGCAGCGAGATCAAGGCCGACGAGACCACGTCCACCAAAGAGGTCATCTCCAAGGGAGCCTGAGAGGCTCCCCTGGTCCACGTTTCCCCGATTTCTCCGCACACCACCAAAAGAAAGTGAACCAAGCAATGCGAATGATTGGTAAAGCAGGAAAGGCAGCAGCAATCGCTGCTATTGCGGCACTGGCGCTGACAGCCTGCGGCCGTTCCGACACCGGGACTACCGGCGGCTCGAGCTCCGGAGGCGAAGCATTCCCGAAGGGCTCCGCGATCGGCGTCGCACTCCCCCAGAAGACCTCCGAAAACTGGGTCCTGGCGGAGCAGCTGTTCAACGACGGTCTCACCAAGGCCGGCTACAAGCCGGACGTGCAGTTCGCCAACGGCGGCGTTTCGGAGCAGCAGAACCAGATCAGCGCCATGATCACCAAGGGTGACAAGGTCATCATCGTCGGTGCCATCGACGGTGCACAGCTGGGCACCCAGCTCAAGCAGGCCAAGGACGCCGGCGCCACGATCATCGCCTACGACCGTCTGCTCCTGAACACCCCGGACGTGGACTACTACGTGGCCTACGACAACTTCAAGGTCGGTGAACTCCAGGGCAAGGCGCTGCTGGACGGCATGAAGGGCAAGAAGCCGTCAGGCCCCTACAACATCGAGCTTTTTGCAGGATCCCCTGATGACGCCAACGCGAAGGTCTTCTTCGACGGCGCCATGAGCGTCCTGAAGCCGAAGATCGACGACGGTACCCTGAAGGTCCTCTCCGGCCAGACGACCTTCGAACAGGCCGTCACCCAGGGCTGGAAGGCCGAGAACGCCCAGAAGCGCATGGACACCCTGCTCGCCGGAACCTACGGCAGCGCACCGCTCGACGGCGTGCTGTCCCCGAACGACACGCTGGCCCGCGCGATCATCACCTCCGTCAAGGCCGCCGGCAAGCCGATCCCGATCGTCACAGGCCAGGACTCCGAGGTTGAGTCCGTCAAGTCCATCATGGCGGGCGAGCAGTACTCCACCATCAACAAGGACACCCGCGCGCTCGTTGAGCACTCGATCGTCATGGTCAACGACATCCAGGCAGGCAAGAAGCCGGAGATCAACGACGACAAGTCCTACAACAACGGCAACAAGGTTGTTCCGGCGTACCTGCTGGAGCCGGTCATCGTGACCAAGGACAACGTCCACACTGCCTACGTCAACGACCCGGTACTCGGACCGATCACCAAGCAGTAGTTCCCGCCCCGGCACGCGCCAGTCGCGCGCCAGGCAACAGAGCCCCGGCTCCCCCGCAAGGGAGGGCCGGGGCTCTTGCGTTGCCGGGGCCCCTGCGTTGGCCGGGGCTTCTGCGTTGGCCGGGACGCGCTGGCTCGCTCCTCGGCGGTGGCGCTGCCTGCCGCAATCCGCTTCACAGCGGACACATAGCTTCACAGCGGACACATAGCTTCACAGCGAGGTTCGCACAGCGGGCCGTACCAGTGTGGGACCAGCGCCGGGCATCGGGTCCGGCAAGAGGCACCCAAGAGACACCCAAGAAAAACTAGGAGTACCGTGAGCGTTCTTGCCCGGAGTGTAGGCAACGCCTTTCGAAACAAGGTCAGGACGGCGGCCGTGGTGGCCGTCCTGGCCGTAGCCATCGGACTTGCCCTGGCCATGCTCGTGGCCAACCAGGCCGTCACCGGCAAGGTGGCCGAGCTGAACGCCTCCGTGGGCACGGTCCTGACCGTGAACCCGGCCGGCGGCCAGGGCTTCGAGGGCGGCGGCGAGCCGCTGACCGCGGCACAGGCCGCCACAGCGGCGGCCGTCCCCAACGTCAGCAGCGTGGTGGGCACCAAGGCACTGCGCCTGCGCAACGCCGTTGAGATTGCCGCCGAGGCGGCGTCCGGACGGACAGGCCAAGGCGGCCCTGGCGGGCAGTCGGCCACGACCGTCACCACGAGCCTCAAGGCCGCCGTCGACGCCGGCACGCTCGGCAACCGTAACCAAGCCAGTACCGGCACCACCGGAAGCACCGCATCCGGAACCGGCACTACCGCGGCCGCCCCCGCCTTCTCGCTGCCCATCACCGCAACGGGCATTGGCGCCGAAGTGGATCCACCGGAAAGGCCCTGCAGTTGACGCAGGGCACCGGCCTGGGCACCTACACCGCCGCGTCCACCGGCGCCCTGCTGGGCACCACGCTGGCGGAGAAGAACGGCCTCAAAGTGGGCTCGACCTTCACCATCCAGGACGAGACCTTCACCGTGCACGGCCTGTTCGACGCCGGCACCGCCTTCGGCAACAATGCCCTCTATGTGACGCTTCCGACCGCCCAGACCCTCGCCGCGCTGCCGGGCGAACTCTCCACCATGATCGTCACGGTCAACAGCATGGAAAACGTCGATTCGGCCAAGACCGCCCTGCAGGCGGCACTCGGCTCCGGCAAGGCCGACGTCACCCAGGGCCAGCGGAACCTTGCGACCGCCGTCAGCTCGCTGGACAGCGTCAAGAATATTTCCTTCATCGCCTTCGTTGCTGCCCTTGGCACGGCCGGCCTGATCATCCTCCTGATCATGGTCATGCTGGTCCGCGAACGCCGCCGCGAGATCGGCGTGCTGAAGGCCATCGGTGCCCCTAACCGCACCATCGGCCTGCAGTTTGTGCTGGAGGCCCTCGTGCTGGTGGCCCTGGGCAGCGTGGTGGGCGCCGCCGTCGCCTCCCTCGCGAGCGGCGGCATTGCCAGCGCCCTTATCAGCTCAAGCAGCTCCAGCACCATCAGAAGCGCGGCGACGGGCCAGCGCGGCGGCGCTGGCGGCTTTCCGGGCGGCGGCTTCCCCGGCGGCCAGGGCGGACCGTTCGGCGGGGCCAGCCAGCTGCTGACCTCCGTGACGGCGAGCGCCTCTCCCGGCGTCATTGCCGCGGGCATCGCCGCGGTGTTCGGCGTCGCCATCCTCGGCGCCCTCGTCCCCGCCCTGCTCACCGCCCGCATCCGTCCCATCGAAGTCCTCCGAGGAGAGTAGCCATGATCGAAGTCAAGAACCTGGTCCGCACGTTCAAGTCCGGCGACCGGACCATCAAGCCGGTAAACGATGTCAGCTTCGAGCTCGAACAGGGCACGCTGGCCTCGATCGTGGGCAAGAGCGGCAGCGGCAAGAGCACCCTGCTCTCCTTGCTCGGTGCGTTGGACAAGCCGACCAGCGGCGATGTGGTGGTCAACGGCGTGAGCCTGGCCAGCATGCCGGACGGGAAGCTGACCAACTACCGGCGCCGGGACATCGGATTCGTGTTCCAGCAGTTCAACCTGATTCCGAATCTCTCGGCCGTGGACAACGTGATGCTGCCAATGGAATTTGCCGGGATGCGCAAGGCTGCCCGGGCCGAGCGGGCCCGGCAGCTGCTCGAACAGGTCCAGCTCGATCCGGACAAGCACGTCCGGCGCATCAACCGGCTCTCCGGCGGCGAGCAGCAGCGCGTGGCGATTGCCCGGGCGCTGGCGAACGAACCCAAGCTGATCCTGGCCGATGAGCCCACCGGCAACCTGGACGAACAAACCGGCGAGCACATCATCGAACTGCTCAGCACGCTCAGCCGGGACCACAACACCACCATCCTGGTGGTCACCCACGATCGCGCCCTGGCCAACAAAACGGACCGGCGCTTCCGGCTCCAGCAGGGCCGGCTCACGGAGGAACCGGCCCGGACCCGTGCGACGGCGGCCCTCACCAGCTAAGCCTGCCCTTCGTCGCTGCGCGGCGTCGCTGCGGCGCCGAAGTGGTGTCGGAGCTGCGGACGACCGAACTGCGGCGGAAGTCAGGACTGCGGGCGGGCCTTGGGGGCCCGCCCGCAGTTCCGGCGTCGACACGTCTGACCCGAACCTCCTGAATTGAACCTCCGGCGCTGAACAGCCGGCGCTGAAGCTCCGGCGTGCCACGGCCGACCACACCGCGGCCCGTCCGCCCCGGGTGAGAAGATGGCACCATGTCTGACCTCATCGCGAAACCGTGGCTGTTCAGCCAGCCGGACCAGGATCCCCGCACAGCCACCGGCGCCCGGCTGCGCTGGGGCATCGTCGCCACCGGCGGGATCGCCGCTGCGGTCACCCGCGACCTGGAACTTCTGGCGGATGCGGAACTGTTCGCTGTCAGCTCCCGCACCCAGGCGGCGGCGGACGCGTTCGCAGCCGACTACGGCTTTGTGCGCTCCTACGGTGATCGGGACGGCGTGAGCGGTTACGCCCGCCTGCTCGCCGACGACGGCGTCGACGTCGTCTACGTCGCCACGCCACACGCCCACCACCACAAGATCGCCCTTGCCGCCCTGAACGCCGGCAAGCATGTGCTGTGCGAGAAGGCCCTCACCGTCAACGCACGGGAAGCCGCCGAGCTGATTGCAGTGGCTCGGGCAAACGGCCTGTTCCTGATGGAGGCGGTGTGGAGCAGGTTCCTGCCCAGCATGCAGCGGGCGTTCGAGATCGCTGCCTCGGGCGAGATCGGCGCGGTCAAGTGGGTGGGCGCGGATCTCGGCTTTCCGGCACCGTACTCGCCCGCCTCCCGGCTCTGGGCGCCCAAGGATGGCGGCGGCGCCCTGCTGGATCTGACGGTCTACCCGCTGCTCTGGGCACTTGGCACCCTGGGGTTTCCGCAAACTGTCAGCGCCACAGGTTGGCTCAATGATGAAGGCGTGGACGCGCAGAATGCCTTGACGCTTGGCTACCACCACGGCGCGCAGGCCCAGCTGACGTCCTCGTTGCTGGCGCACGGGCCGCGCACAGCCACCGTCGCCGGCAGCCAGGGCTTCCTCCAGACGTCCGGTTCCATCAACAACCCCAAGGAACTGCAGGTCAGGATCGGCTTCGACGATCCCCGGACCGAGCTGTTTGCGGTGGTCGGGCGGGGCTACACGTACGAACTGCGGGAGGTCACGCGGTGCATCCAGCATGGACTCACCGAGAGTCCGGTCATGCCACTGGAGGACTCCCTGAACACCATGAGGCTTTTCGACGGTGTGCGCGCGCAACTCGGGGTGACCTACCCGAACGACGTCCACTGAACACGTCCCGCGGACACCTTCGCGAGCGCATTCCGAGGGTCTCGGTATGCCTACAGTTTCCGTTCCGCTCTGGACTCTCCCGTTGGGGCCGACTTACCCTGTAGGCAATCGTCCAGTCTTCGGGGAGCGGGGGTGCGCGCATGGATCCAGCAGCAGCGTCCTCCCGCGCGGGCCGCACCCTGCGTCGCATGCTCCCCATGCGCCCCTTGCGCCGCATGCTCTTTGTCGCCGTCGCCGGTGCCGCATGGCTGACCCTTTCCGGCACGGCCGCACAAGCGGATGACGCGTGCACGTTAGCCGGGACGGCCGACGCCGCCGGCGACAGAGCGGCGGCCGCCGAGTGCAGGAACGCCGACGGCCTCCCCGTTCCCTCCCTCGACGGCCTGGCCTCCGTGGATATCGCTCCGGCCCCGCCGGGCACATGGTCCGCTGGTGCTGTTCCGGGCCCACGACCGGATGTCTCGGACGTTGCTCCCGCCGACGCTTACCATCCCGCGCAGGCTGACCCGGGCTCGGCGGCTCCGGTTCCGGATTCCCCACCGTCCGCCACGGTGCCCGCGGCACCCGGCCCGACTCCAGCGGCGGTCGACCCGGCGCTCCCCGATCCGGCAGTGACCCCGCCAGTGGTGGACCCCGACGTCCCTGGTGTGGATCCTTCCGTCCCGGACCCTGTTGTTGTCCCACCGGTCGTTGTCCCACCGGCCGTGGACCCCGCGGCACCGGATCCCGGCGTTGTTCCGCCGGTTGTAGACCCCACGGTTCCGGTTCCTGATCCAGCCGCCCCGCTGCCCGGTGTCCCCGCGGCCGTGCCGCCAGGCGGTGTCGTTCCGGGCGGTGACGTTCCAGGCGGTGTCGTTCCGGGCGGTGGCCCCGCGGCCGTGCCGCCGGGCGGTGTCGTTCCGGGCGGTGTCGTTCCGGGCGGTGTCCCAGCGGGGACGCCAGTGGGGACGCCGGCAGCCATCGACGGCGCATCGACGTCGGCTGGCGCTTCCGCCGGTACCGGAAAAGCAGGTACCGGAAAAGCAGGCACCGCCCACTCATCCGCACCGCGGCAGCCGTCGCCCGATTCCACCGGTCCCGATGCGGCCCGTCCCCTCGAGGCATACCAGTCCCAGATTGCACCAGTAGCCTATGGCTCCTGGCTGATGCCTGAACCTCGGGCAGCGGCAGCGGCACCTGTCCGGCTGGGCGCGGCCCCTTCGGCTGACCGCCCTGCCGGGACTGGCGCCCAGCCGGCTCCCTCCGGGAACCCGGGCCCGAGCCCGAGCCCGAGCCCGAGCCCGTGGCATGGCGGCACGGGCCTGCCAGCCCCGGAAGCACTCCCGCCTGCGCCGGGCTCGGGGTCCGGGAACGGGAACTCCCCCAACGGGCCAGGCGGAACGGCTGCGTGGATGCCCAGCCTGTTCTTCTACCTGCCCACGATCGGGGCCGACCCCATCGGCGGTCCGCTCCAGCACGAGTACGCAGCCGTTTGCGCTGATCCCGGTTCTTCTCCTGACTAGTCGGGCCGTCTCTGCCTCCACAGAGCACGGCCCGTCGGGCTGCCTTGGCCGCCCGCTAACAGTCACCCAGGAGAATTCCCAATGGACTCGACCGTCCACCGCCCGGTTCCCGGTACCCCAATTCCCGCCAGCCTGACCCTGTCAGCGCCACCATCGCTCACGTGCTCCGCCTCAGGGCCACCACCGTCCATACCCTCCAAATCCATGCCCTCCCCATCAGCGCCTTGGCTGACCGGAGAAGTGCGGGCAAGAGTAGGGCGGGCCCGGGGACGACGCGCTCCCGCGTATCCTGAGCATTCCGGTCCGCAGCCGCGCCCCGGCTGCAAACCCCGGCCGCCCTAACGCAGGCCTCTGCTCCCGTCGAGTCGCGTAACCGCCGGAGCGAGGTCGTTGGGTCCGCTGGGGGACCCAACGGCCTGCTCTGGCTCCGGCGGAAGGGCGCCGGCGGGTGAACGGCCGGCCTGGCAATGCCGTTCATTGCCGGGTCAGGTGCGTCTGCCCCACCGAGCGGATCTGCCGAACGAACAGAAGCGGATACTAATTGCCCTTATCATTCTTTAGGAGCGCCGCCAGTGCGCATACGGAAGGTATGGGGACATTGTGGACAGTTCGCCCAACAGCGTCACGGCCGAGCCCTTGGGCGGCCGCTATCAGCTGGGGGAAGTGATTGGCCGGGGCGGCATGGCTTCGGTCTACACCGCCAAGGACCTGAACCTTGGCCGGGACGTTGCCCTGAAACTCTTCGCACCTCAATCGGCCGATCCTGACGAGCTTCGCCGGCAGGAAGCAGAGATCCAACTGCTGGCGACCCTGAACCATCCAAGCCTGGTGACGCTGTTCGACGCCGGGACGGACACCCGGATTCCCGAGGAGCCCCGGCCCTTCCTGACCATGGAGCTTGTGGACGGCCAGGATCTGCGGACCCGGATTCGTCACAGCCCCCTGCCCCTTGACGAGTTGGCCGTGGTGGGCGCCGGGATCGCCGACGCCCTCGCCTACGTCCATGGCCTCGGCATCGTTCACCGGGACATCAAGCCCGCCAACATCCTCCTGGTGCCGGTCCGGCCGGGAGAGCCGTTTCGGCCCAAGCTGACGGACTTCGGCATCGCCCGAATCATCGACGGGACCCGGCTTACAGCCACGGGAACCATGGTGGGGACCGCCGCCTATCTCAGCCCGGAACAGGCCCGCGGCGCCGACCTCGGTCCGGCGAGTGACATCTACTCCCTGGGCCTGGTCCTGCTCGAATGCCTCAAGGGCGAAGTGGAGTACCCGGGCAGTGCCGTTGAATCCGCCGTGGCCCGCTTGCACCGGGCGCCGGTCATTCCGGACGCCGTGCCCGGGGAGTGGGCCCGCCTTATCCAGGCCATGACAGTCCTCGAACCCTCGGACCGCCCCTCGGCCGCCGAACTTGAGGCAGCCTTCCGGACGGCCCTCGTTTCCCCGGGTTCCCTGCCGGGGCCCGTCAGTGCGGAAACCACACGGATACTCCCAGCCCCGCCCGCAAGGCGGCCCCGCCGGCCCCGGCCCCGGCCCGAAGGCGCAGCTGCAGCTGCAGCTGCAGCGGGGACACGCCCCCTGAACTGGCTGGACCCGGAGGCTTTGCCGCCCCGGCCGCGCCACCGTCCCTCGCATAACCGCCCGCCGCTAAACCGCGCTGCCGCATGGTTCCTCCGGGCCCGGCTCCGCACTCGCGTGGCCCTGCTGCTCGCCGTGCTGGCAATTCTTGCTGTCGGGGCAACAGTGGCGCTCGCCCTGTCCGCCCCTCCTGCCCCCGACGTCGTCCCCTACCCCACCGTCACGGGGCCGCTCGGCGATCATCTGAAGGATCTGCAGAAGGGCGTGGAACCGTGAGCCCTTCGCGAACAGCCGGGCACCACCGCAGCCGTCCCAGGCATCGGATGCCTGCAGCTCTCCTCGCAGGACTGCTGGCAGCCGGGGCGCTGGCCGGGTGCGGTCCTGCCCCCGAGCTGGGCCGCGGCGCGGCCAGCCAACTGCAAACCCAGGTCCTGGCCGTCAGCCAGGCTGCGGCCGCCAATGATCGCGCCGGTGCCCTGAAGCACCTCGACGAACTGCTGACCCGCTTGGATGCCGCCGCCGCGAGCGGCGAGGTGTCGTTCAGACGGCACCAGAGCATCAAGTCGTCGATCGACGCCGTCCGGGCAGACCTGGTCGCGCAGCAGGCGGCGGCCGAGGCAGCCCGAAAGGCGGCGGAAACAGCTGCGGCTAAACAAGCTGCCGCGGCTCAAGCGGCCGCGAAGGCTGCCCCGGCCGCCGTCGCCCCTGCCCCGGCCGCCGTCGCCCCTGCGCCGGCCCGGGCGCCAGCCGCCAACGGTAGCGGGAGCGCGAAGGGCAAGCCGAAAGACAAACCGAAGGAGAAAGGGAAGGGCAAGGGGTGAGGCAGGAGTTACACGCTGCCTCACCGGTGTCAGGACACTTGGGTCGGCAACGCGTCGGCACGGCCGCAGACCGACCGTGACGCTTCCGCCGCCGCCATCCTCAGCCTGCTTACTATTTCGGCGGAAGCCCGCTAGCGTGGAGGAACGGCTTTATGCCGGTCAACGACAAGAATCGCGGACTGCCGTCCGCCAATCGAAGGAGTGACGCCTTCATGGCAACTGTTCAGGAATCCATCGAAGTCAATGTTCCGCTGAGCCAGGCCTACAACCAGTGGACGCAGTTCGAGGAATTTCCGCACTTCATGAGCGGCGTGGAATCCGTTAGTCAGCTGGACGACACCACTGTCCATTTCAAGACCAGCATCGGTGGCGTCCGGCGTGAGTACGACGCGCGGATCACTACGCAGGAACCGGACCAGCGCGTGTCGTGGGAAAGCATTGATGAACCACGGAACGCTGGCACCGTCTGGTTCGATGCCCTCGGCGACGCCGAAACGAAAGTGAACGTCGAGCTGACCTGGGAGCCGGACTCGGCTGCGGAAAAAATCGGCGCGGCCATAGGCCTTGATTCCCGTCAGGTTGCTGTCGACCTGAAGAAATTCAAGCAGTTTATCGAAGAGCGCGGCGCCGAGACGGGCGGATGGCGCGGACGCGTGGACCCCGTCGCGCCCGGTGCCACTACTGCCGTACCGCTCCAGGAAGAAGTGGACTACGGCACGGAACCTGCCTTCCAGCGCGTGGACGCCGATCCAGACCTTGCCTCCGAGCCGCCCTTCGGCCAGGAACAGCAGCGCTGACCGGGTCACACTGACCTGGCTGGTCTGCGCAGATCAGCCTGGTATGCGCTGACCCACCTGGTTTGCATTTAGCGGACTGGCAGCAAAACGCCCCGCCTCCCTTTCGGGAGACGGGGCGTTTCACGTGGCGATCAACCGGGCGATGCCGGACTGCTGCCGGCCCGCTGCGGGGACTACTTGGTCAGCGTCGCAAGCACTTCGCTGAACGTCGCAGACGGGCGCATGACCGCTGAGGCCTTGGCCGCGTCCGGACGGTAGTACCCACCGATGTCCACCGCGGAGCCCTGCACGGCCAGGAGTTCGCCGGTGATGGTGTCTTCGTTTGAGTTCAGCGCGTCCGAAACGGCGGCAAAAGCCGCGGCGAGCTCGGCGTCGTCGTTCTGGCGGGCCAGTTCCTGGGCCCAGAACTTGGCCAGGTAGAAGTGGCTGCCGCGGTTGTCGAGCTCGCCGGCCTTGCGCTTCGGGGACTTGTCCTCCAGCAGGAACGTGCCGGTGGCGCGGTCCAGGGTGTCGGCCAGGACCTGGGCGCGGGCGTTGCCGGTGCTGGTGGCGAGGTGCTCGAAGCTGACCGCCAGCGCGAGGAATTCACCCAGGCTGTCCCAGCGCAGGTGGTTTTCCTTGAGCAGCTGCTGGACGTGCTTCGGGGCGGAGCCACCGGCGCCGGTCTCGAACAGGCCGCCGCCGTTGATCAGCGGCACCACGGAAAGCATCTTGGCGCTGGTGCCCAGTTCCAGGATCGGGAAGAGGTCCGTGAGGTAGTCGCGGAGCACGTTGCCGGTCACCGAGATGGTGTCCTCGCCCTTGCGGAGGCGTTCCACCGTGAAGGCGGTGGCCTTGTCCGGGGACATGATGGCGATTTCCAGGCCCTCGGTGTCGTGGTCCTTAAGGTATTCCTCCACCTTGGCGATCATCCGGGCGTCGTGCGCGCGGCCCTTGTCCAGCCAGAAGACGGCGGGCGTGGCGGAGGCGCGGGCACGGGTGACGGCCAGCTTGACCCAGTCACGGATCGGCACGTCCTTGGTCTGGCAGGCGCGCCAGATGTCGCCCGGGGCGACCTGGTGCTCGATCAGCACGGTGCCGGCGTCGTCGACGATCTGGACGGTGCCAGCTGACTGGATCTCGAACGTCTTGTCGTGGCTGCCGTATTCCTCGGCGGCCTGGGCCATGAGGCCGACGTTCGGGACGGTGCCCATGGTGGTGGGATCGAAGGCGCCGTGGGCGCGGCAGTCGTCGACGACCACCTGGTAGATGCCGGCGTAGCTGCTGTCCGGGAGGACGGCGAGGGTGTCGGCTTCCTTGCCGTCGCGGCCCCACATGTGGCCGGAGCTGCGGATCATGGCCGGCATTGAGGCGTCGACGATCACGTCGGAGGGCACATGCAGGTTGGTGATGCCCTTGTCGGAGTCGACCATGGCGAGTTCGGGACCGTCGTTGAGGCCCTTTTCGATGGCTGCCTGGACGTCGCCGCGGATCTCCTCCGGGAGGTCCTCGAGGCCGTTGAGGATGGAAGCCAGGCCGTTGTTGGGGCTCAGGCCGGCGGCGGCGATCTGCTCGCCGTAGGTGGCGAAGAGGTCAGCGAAGTAGGCCTTGACGACGTGGCCGAAGATGATCGGGTCCGAAACCTTCATCATGGTGGCCTTCAGGTGGGCGGAGAACAGCACGCCCTCATCCTTGGCCCGGACCACCTGGGCGGCCAGGAAAGCGTCCAGGGCCGCCGCGCGCATCACCGTGCCGTCGATGACCTCGCCGGCCAGGACCGGGAAGGCACGCTTGAGGACCTTGACCGTACCGTCTTCCTTGACGAGCTGGATCTTGATGTTGGTGTCCGCATCGATCACCACAGACTTCTCGTTGGAGCGGAAGTCATCGGCCTCCATGTGGGCCACGTTGGTCTTGGAGTCCGGGGTCCACGCACCCATGCTGTGCGGGTTCTGGCGGGCGTAGTTCTTGACCGACAGCGGGGCACGGCGGTCCGAGTTGCCTTCGCGCAGGACCGGGTTCACGGCGGAGCCCTTGATCTTGTCGTAGCGGGACCGGATGTCCGTTTCCTCATCAGAGGAGGGGTTGTCCGGGTAGTCCGGCAGGGCGTAGCCGTGGCCCTGGAGCTCGGCGACTGCGGCCTTCAGCTGCGGCACGGAGGCACTGATGTTGGGCAGCTTGATGATGTTGGCTTCGGGCGTCTTGGCAAGGGCACCAAGCTCGGCCAGGGCGTCGCTGAGGCGCTGCTCTTCGGTGAGGTAGTCGCCGAACGCGGCGATGATGCGGCCGGCCAGCGAGATGTCGCGGGTCTCCACTTCCACACCGGCCGTCGAGGCGAACGCCTCAATGATCGGCAAGAACGAATAGGTGGCCAGCATCGGCGCTTCGTCGGTGTGGGTATAGATAATCTTTGCCATTGCTCGGGCGTCTCCCTGAAGGTCTGGGTATTTCCGGAATCTTGTGTTATCTCAACACCCCTAACTTACCCGAGGTGCCCCCGTTGGTGCCTACCGGCGTCGTGCGCGGGCGGATGCGTGACACCTCAACGCCGCTTAACAAGAATTGACAAGCTACTTTACAGATTAGTCAATTTGCCGTAGTTTCGTTCCATCCAGCGGCCGCCAACCAGCGGCCGCCCCGCATTTCCACCGGTTAGGACACCATGAGAACACCCAAGACTCTGGCCACCAACCTGCTGACACTGTCGGCCGCCGCACTGCTGGCCCTGAGTGCCGCGGGGGCGGCCACCGCCTCCCCCGCGCCGGCCAAGGCACCGGTTTCCGCCTCCGATGTCGCAAGCCACACCGTCACCGAAACAGGGACGGCCGGCTACTGGACCGCGGAACGCATGCGCAACGCCGTTCCCGGCGACGTCCTGGCGGACAAGGCCATGAAACGCAATGGCAAGGCCACGGCTAAGCCCGCGGCGGCACTGCTGGAGGGTGCCGCCCCGAGCACGGTCGAAGCCGCTGCACCGAAGCGGCAGTCCCAGACGCTCCAGACCAAGGCGAATGCGAGCGAGACCCCCGTCCCGCACATCGGCAAGGTCTTCTTCACCCTCGGCGGGACCAACTACGTCTGCTCCGGCAACTCTGTCTCCTCCGCCAACAAGAGCACGGTCACCACGGCCGGACACTGCGTGAATGAGGGCCCGGGCGCCTTCGCCACCAAGTTCACGTTCGTCCCGGCGTACCTCAACGGCGCGGCCCCGTACGGCATGTGGACGGCCAAGGCCCTCTACGCCCCCACCCAGTGGAGCTCCGGGGGCGACATGACCTACGACACCGGCTTCGCCGTCATGTCCACGCTCAACGGCCAGTACCTGAGCGACGTCGTCGGCGGCTCCGGGCTGCAGTTCAACGCCGCCCGCGGCCTGAGCTACAAGTCATTCGGCTACCCCGCCGCGGCGCCCTTCAACGGGGAATCCCTCAAGAGCTGCTCCGGCACCGCCTCCAACGATCCCTACAACCCGCAGTTCAACACCCAGGGGATCGCCTGCAACATGACCGGTGGTTCCTCGGGCGGTCCGTGGTTCATCGGCACCAGCGCCTCCGGCTACCAGAACTCCATCAACAGCTACGGCTACGGCACCAACTCCACCAAGATGTACGGCCCGTACTGGGGCACAGTCATCCAGCATGCGTACACCACCGCGGCCGCCTCCTAGCCTGAGGGCACTGGCCCCGTACACGCGGGGCCAGTGCACCCAGGGCGTTGTTAACCAGCCCTGGTTGTTTAACCTTGTTACTCCAGCCTCGTTACCCAACCCTTATTACCCCAGCCTCGTTACCCAACCCTTATTACCCCAGCCTCGTTACCCAACCCTTATTACCCCAGCGTGGGGTTATTGCGGCCCCTCTTCAGCAGTGGGGAGGACGCGGTGGCCCCGCGCTGGCATCAATAGGCGACGGCGGATCACCGCTGGACATGCCCTCCCCACCCGCCAGGGCCCGGACATATACCCCCTATGTCCGGGCCTTGGCGTGAAAAATGAGCATGTGCCGGGCCTGTCCACGACCCTCCGCGATGAATGAGCATGTCCCGCGGCAAGAAAGAGCATGTCCCTGGCAAGAAAGAGCATGTCCCCAAGTTGGCCCTGCCAGGACCAGAGCCCACGGGACATGCTCTCCACACGCTGCGAGGCCAGGACATATCCCCCATATGCCCACTCCTTACCGCTCCTTACCGCAATAAATGAGCACGTCCCGCGGAAAGAATGAGCACGTCCCGCGGAAAGAATGAGCACGTCCCGCGGAAAGAATGAGCATGTCCCGCGGAGCTGTTTAGGAGCTTCGGCAAGAATAAGCATGCTCCCCGGTTAGCCCTGCCCGGGTCAGAGCTCACGGGGCATGCTCTCCGCACATCCCGAGGCCTGGACATATCCCCCATGCCGACCCCTTGCCGCGAAAATTGAGCATGTCCCGCGGAGCTGCCTCCACGCGCTCATGCTCTCCGCGATGAACGAGCATGCCCCTGGCAAGAATGAGCATGTCCCCTCGTTGGCCCTGCCCGGGTCAGAGCCCACGGGACATTCCCTACGCAGACCCCGAGGCCTGGACATATCCCCCATATGCCCACTCCATGCCGCGAAAATTGAGCATGTCCCGCGGCATGAATGGGCATATCCCGTGGTCCGGCCACCACCCCACTCTTAGGCACAAAAATGGACATGCCCTCCGGATAAGGGAGGGCATGTCCATTCTTTGTGGGGCTTCCTGGTGCCCCGGCGGGTCCAGTCAGACCTCGGTGCACCGAACCAAAGGCCTAGTGAAGAAAGGCCTAGTGGAAGAAGTGGCGGGCTCCCGTGAAGTACATGGTGATGCCGGCGGCGTTGGCCGCGGCGATGACTTCCTCGTCCCGAACGGATCCGCCGGGCTGGACCACGGCGCGGACGCCGGCATCGATCAGGATCTGGAGTCCGTCGGCGAACGGGAAGAACGCGTCGGAGGCCGCCACCGCGCCGCGTGCGCGCTCCGGCGAACCGCTGGCGTCGGCGTTGGAGGCCCCGCCTGCGCCGTCGACATCGGACGCCACGGTGACGCCGAGGGTGTTGGCGCGCTCGACAGCAAGCTTGCAGGAATCGAGCCGGTTGACCTGTCCCATGCCGATGCCGACGGCGGCACCGTTGTCCGCGAGCAGGATGGCGTTGGACTTCGCTGCGCGGCAGGCGGTCCAGGCGAACGCGAGGTCGGCCAGGGTGGCGGCGTCGGCGGCGTCGCCCGCGGCGAGGGTCCAGTTCGCGGGGGTGTCGCCGTCGGCGTCGACCTTGTCCGTGGCCTGGACCAGCATGCCGCCGGAGACCTGGCGGAACTCGGTCGGGTAGCGGCCGTATCCGTCGGGGAGGGCCAGGAGGCGGATGTTCTTCTTCTTGGACAGGATCTCCACGGCCTCGGCGTCGAAGCCCGGCGCGATGACGACCTCCGTGAAGATGCCGGCGACGGTGCGCGCCATGCCGGCGGTGACCGTGCGGTTCGCGGCGATGACGCCGCCGAACGCGGACACGGGATCGCAGGCGTGGGCCTTGGCGTGAGCGTCGGCGATGGGGTCAGCCGCGGACGCGGAAGCCACGGCCACGCCGCAGGGGTTGGCGTGCTTGATGATGGCGACGGCGGGCTCGGCGAAGTCGAAGGCGGCGCGCAGGGCGGCGTCGGCGTCGACGAAGTTGTTGTAGCTCATGGCCTTGCCGTGCAGCTGGTCGGCCTGCGCAATCCCGGCCGGGGCGGCCTTGTCAACATACAGTGCGGCCTGCTGGTGCGGGTTTTCGCCGTAGCGGAGCACCTCGGAGCGTTCCAGGGCCAGGCCGGCGTAGGCGGGCCAGTCGATCACGCCGTCGCCGTCCTCGTCGCGGAACTGGCTGGCGGTCCACGTGGCCACGGCGGTGTCATAGGCCGCGGTGTGCGCGAACGCCTTGGCGGCGAGCCGGCGCCGGGTCTTCAGGTCAAAGCCGCCCGAGGCGGCCGCCTCCACCACGGCACCGTAGGATGACGGGTCCACAACGATGGCGACGGCGGCGTGGTTCTTCGCGGCGGAGCGCACCATCGCGGGGCCACCGATGTCGATCTGCTCGACGACGTCGTCCGGCGCGGCACCGGACTTCACGGTCTCCACGAAGGGGTAGAGGTTGACGACGACGAGGTCGAACGGCTCGATCTCCATGTCCGCCAGCGTCTGCATGTGGGCCGGGACGCGGCGGTCCGCGAGGATGCCGCCGTGCACGCGCGGGTGCAGGGTCTTGACCCGGCCGTCCAGCATTTCCGGGGAGCCGGTGACTTCCTCGACTTCCTGCACGGGGATGCCCGCGGCTGCGATCTTCTTGGCCGTGGAGCCCGTGGAGACGATCTTGACGCCGGCGGCGTGCAGGCCCTGAGCGAGCTCCTCCAGACCGGTCTTGTCGTAGACCGAAATCAGTGCCCGGCGGATGGGCACTCGGTCGATGGATACACGGTCAAGCTGCGTGAAGCTCACAAAAGTCTCCGTCTTATATCGCGGCGGGGGCCGCGGGTGGTGGGGATGCGGCCAGTTTATCGCGTCCCGGTGCCGGGCCCTTCCGCGCGCCGGAGTGTGAAGCACGTGGGCCGCGGCCGGGCCACGTAGAGTTTTCACAGGAGGCCAAGATGAACACGTACACCACTGTGCCCAGCGGCGAACAGGTGGTCCAGGAGCTGCCGTGGCGGTGGAAGGTCCAAGGCCGGATCTTCCTGATCGGCGGACTGGGCTTCATGTTCGATGCCTGGGACGTCACGCTCAACGGCATCCTCATACCGTTGCTGTCCAAACACTGGTCGCTGAGCCCGGGCGATGCCGCCTGGATCGGCACGGCGAACCTGATTGGCATGGCCCTGGGCGCCTTTGTCTGGGGCACCATCGCGGACACCATCGGCCGCAAGAAGGCCTTCACTTCCACCCTGCTGATCTTTTCGATCTTCACCGTGTTCGGGGCGTTCTCCCCCGATTTTCTGTGGTTCGTCGCGTTCCGGTTCCTGGCCGGGTTCGGCCTGGGCGGCTGCATCCCGGTGGACTATGCGCTGGTGGGCGAGTTCACCCCGCGCAAACAGCGCGGCCGGGTGCTCACGGCGATGGACGGCTGGTGGCCGATCGGCGCGGCCCTTTGCGGTTTCGTCTCCGCCGGGCTGGTTGCGGCCTTCGCGGACTGGCGGCTGACCATGCTGGTCATGGTGCTCCCGGCGCTGCTGGTGTTCTGGATCCGCCGCAGCGTGCCGGAATCCCCGTTGTTCCTGATCCGCAAGGGCCGCCGCGAGGAAGCCGCGAAGGTGATCGACAGCCTGGTCGAGGCCACCGGCGCCGAGGCCCGGGTCTACAGCCTGCCCGCACCGCAGGACGCGCCCCGCCTCTCGGCCGGCAGCGCATGGACACAGTTGCGAGCACTCTGGCAGTTCAACTGGAAAATCACGACGGCGGCGTGGGCCCTCTTCTTCAGCATCCTGCTGGTCTACTACCTGTCGCTGACGTGGATGCCGCGGATCCTGATCGGCGCCGGCTTCGAGGAGTACAAGGCCTTCCTGACCACGGCGTCGATGGCCGCCGTCGGGCTCCTCGGCGTGGTGGTGGCCGCCCTGCTGGTGGAGCGGGTGGGCCGCAAGTGGATCCTGGCGATCACCGGCCCGCTGTCCGCGCTGACGCTGGTGATTGTGGCGATCGTGGTGGACATCCCCACGGCCGCGGTGTTCTGGCTCCTGGTGTTCGGCTTCGTGGTGCAGGTGGCCATCCCGGTGCTCTACGCGTACGTCTCCGAGCTGTACCCCACCGAGCTGCGCGGCTCCGGCTTCGGCTGGGCCTCGACGTTCTCCCGGCTCGGCGCCGGGTTCGGCCCGCTGATCTTCGCGGCCTTCCTGTGGCCGGAACTGGGCCTCGCGACGTCATTCGCGCTGGCCGGCGGACTGGTGCTGATCTCCGTGCTGTGGATGGCGTTCTTCGCCCCAGAAACCAAGCAGCGCCGGCTCGACTAACGTCCCCACTCCTTGCCCCTCAACCCAGCCTCGGCTGGCGAGTGCCGCGCGGACCTTGGAGACTGCGGCTCGCGCGTCGTTCTCCATGTGCCGCTTCGAGATCCGGACCAGGATCCAGCCAGCGCCGCTGAAGTCCTCTTCCCTGGCGATGTCACGGATGACCTGGGCCGGTTCGGAGTGCCCGTCACCTTCGTACTCCACGGCAACCCGGTGCTCCGGATAGGCAAGATCGGGTTGACGCACGACGCCGGAACGCAGCACTGTGGCCACGTTCAGTACCGGTTCCGGCAGTCCCGCACGGCACAGCGCAAGCCGGAGCCGCGTCTCGGGCGCCGAATCTGCACCGATCCGGGCCTGTTCCAGCGCGAGCCGCGCCTTCCGGATGCCGGGCGTACCCTTGTGCCGGTCCAGCAACTCGGTGAGTTCCCCAAGACTGGCATACGCCTCCGTACGGCTTTCAACGCCTGGCGCGGGTGGCGCAATAAGTGGTCCGCCACCACGGTCAGCTCATCGATGCTCATCTTCCGGGCGCAGTCCAACCAGGTCCTGGTCCTCGTGGTGACAAACACGCCGTCGACCGTCGTGATCTCGTCGGCGAAGAATTGCCCGACGTGGCCAATCACGCCCCTGCGCCGCGGTATTGCCATCGTGTCCGGACGGGAAATGTGGATGCCCGGGGTATGAGAGCCCGGGAGGAAGCCCGGAAACTCCCAGATCAGGAAGGCGGTCGCGTGGGAGACCGCAGAGAATCGCGTAATAAGGGCGAGGGGCCGGGCGTGGAGCTTCAGTTCAACAGAGTGTTCTGATGGCAACCGGACCCCGCGGCTCGGGATGTACAGGGATCGATGCTTGAGCCTGCGCCGGCTGACTCCGGCGTCGGCTGCCTCCGAGACGGTAAAGGGCGCCGAGCGGAGCGGCGCCGGGAGTGGCCGGGGTGTCTTCATCGACCTATCGTCGCAAGGCCGAGGACTTCGTCGGGGAGTTATCCACAGACCGTGACCCGTCTAGCCAACTAGCTAGCAGCAGGGGCCGTTTTGGGCGCTCAAAACGGCCCCTGCTGCGAGTCAGTTGGGTGCGCGGCAGTCGGGCAGGTCAGGCAGGGGCGTGCCGGGCTGCGGCCAGGGATGCCAGGGTGGAGACCAGGAGCCGGCGCTCCACGACCTTGATGCGCTCGTGCAGGGATTCCTCGCTCTCGCCGTCCCCGATCGCCACGGCTTCCTGCGCGATGATGGGGCCGGTGTCCACCCCGGCGTCGGCCCAGTGCACAGTGCAGCCGGTGACCTTCACGCCGTAGGCCAGCGCGTCGCGGACACCGTGGGCGCCGGGGAAGGACGGCAGCAGCGCCGGATGCGTGTTGAGGTATTTGCCGCCAAACGCGTCGATGAAGTCCGCGCTGACAATCCGCATGAAGCCTGAGGACACCACCACATCCGGGGCGAAGCCGGCAACGGCCTCGGTCAGCGCCGTGTTCCAGGCCGCCCGGTCCGGGTACGCCTTGAAGTCCACCACGAACGTGGGGATGCCGGCGGCGGCTGAGCGCTCCACCCCGAAAGTCCCCGGCCGGTCGGCGCCGACGGCGGCGATCTCGACGTCGAGCGCGCCGGACTTAGCGGCATCGATAACTGCCTGGAGGTTGGAGCCGGTGCCGGAAACGAGGACAACTATGCGCATGGTCCTAGCTTATGGGGCCGCTCGCGTAGGCTGGAAAACATGAATTCCCCCACGGACTCCGGCAAACCCCAGCCGGGCCCGCATCCGCACGCCCCGGCGGTCCAAGAATCCACGCGGCTGACCCACACCCTGTTCCGGCTGTTCATCGTCGCGGTCCTGGGCTCCTTCTTCGTCTTCCAACTCGACGTGAGCTACCTGTGGCTGACGGCCCTGCTCACGGCGGCCGCGATTGTGCTGGGCATCGTGGTGCTGATCCGGGCGGCGAAGTACAAGGAATCGCGGCTGGTCCTGTTCGGCACGATTTCCGGGCTGGTGGTCTCGGCGGTGATGCTGCTGGTGATCCTGGCCTCGACCCTGTTCTTCAACCAGATCCGCGACTACCAGCAGTGCGTCCGCCACGCCTTGACGCAGCAGGCAACCTCGGAATGCCGGACGCAGCTGGAGAACTCCATGCCCACGCAGCTGCGCTAGCCGTCCTGCCAAACGGTTCCCCTGGCAGCTGGCCTCGCAGCGCGTCAGGGAGAGACTGTCAGCGGCTGTTGACCGTCTCCAGGTCTGCCTCGCGCAGCTTCTGCTGGCGTTCCAGCCAGGGTCCGGCCGCGTAGCCGATCACGACGCCGATCCCCACCTCCGCGGCCACGAACAGTGCCATGCTGAGCGGGTCGGGCCCGATCTCCGTCAGCCGCCCGATGCCGGCCGAGCCGCGGGCCAGCCAGGCGAGTCCCGCCGCGAGCAGCCCCGCCACGGAGCCGATCACCGCGCCCAGCACCAGGGTGGAGGCCGCGGCGGTAAACCAGCGGGCCCGGATCTTGATGGACAGCCATTCGTCGAAGTGGTTTTCGCCTTCGCGCAGGAACCACCAGCCGGCCAGCGCCCCGGCCAGCGCCGGCACCACCAGGGCCACGAAACCGAAGTCGAGCGAGCCGGACGGCAGCGCGGCGAACACCGGAACGGACGGCAGCGGGCCGACGGCGGTCCCGAGCGGCCCGGCCAGCGAGCCGACGCCGAGGGCGAACCCCGAGCCGGAGATCCACGCCAGGGCAAACACGACGAGGTTGGGCAGGAAGCCGAGCTGCACAATGGTGAGCACGCCGCCGCCCATGGCACCGGCGTCGAGCCCTTCATAGACGGCCACCACGAGGTTCCAGTGAATAAAGAGGTCGACGGCGAGCAGCGCCGCCGACATCGCCAGGCTCGCCATCAGCGCCACCGAGCCGGCTTTGATGGCCGAGCCCAGGTAGGAGCCGGCCCAGCGGGAGTGCTGGCTGGTGCGGGACAGCCAGGCCACGGCGTCGACGCCGATCAGCCGGCTCCACGAGCCTGCCTCGCGGCGCGCGCCCACCACCATGCCGAGCCCGAACGGGATGAGGGGAATGAACGCGGCGGCCCAGAGACTGATGCCGACGTCGGCCGCACGGCAGACGAAGCCCGTGGTGATCCCGAACGCCGCGTACATCAGCCAGGACCCGAGCAGCGCCTGCCAGAGCTGGTCCGTGTAGGAGGCACGGGCCAGACGCCGTCCGGCACGCCAGGCGAGCAGAAACGGGATGAGGGTCAGACCCAGCGGGATGAGCGAGAGCGTGCCGGATTCCGGGTACGCGGCGGACCCTGCGCCGGGAGTGTCCAGCAGCAGGGGGACGCCGTGGATCAGCAGCCAGGCCTGGCCGGCCAGGCGGGCCAGGACGTCGAATCCGCTGTGCTGGAATCCGGCCGTGGCCCAGACCATGACGATCGGCGCCACCACCACCAAGGCGGAAATGACGGCGGCCTGGGCGGACTCGAGGGCACCCTGCAGCCCCAGGGGCATGGGAAGGCCACGTTGTCCGGTCTGATCAGCGCGCAGTTTCATCGAGATCCATGGTGCCATGGGCCCGGCATCCGGCCGGTTTCCGACAGGCACATTGCCCAGATCCGCGGTATTTGCCGTCCGGGCCTCCCGGCGCTTTTTCCAGACCCGGGTCGTAAAATTGTTAGTGTCCGCAATCAGTGGTTGGAGGCAGAAAATGACTACTGCATCTCCCCATGCGCATGGCGTTCACTTCGGTCGGACAGATGTACAGAACGTTGGCATGGGTGTGGGTATCGTCCTGATCGTCGTGGGCATCTTGGGGTTCATCCCCGGCATCACTACGAACTACAGCGAACTGAGGTTCTTCGGGCCTGATTCCAAGGCCCTGTTCCTGGGCCTGTTCCAGGTGTCGATGTTGCTGAACATCGTTCAGCTCGCGATCGGCGCCACCGGCCTGACCATGTCCCGGACTGCCATGGGCGCCCGGAATTTCCTCATGGGCTCCGGTCTGCTGTACATCGTCCTTAGCATTTACGGTTTCATCGTCGGCGTGAATTCGGCGGCCAACTTCCTGTCGCTGAACACCATGGACAATTGGGCCTTCATGGTAATGGGCATAGTAATGGCCGGCGCAGGCTGGCTGATGACGAGGCACCTTGAAGAAGACGTAGAGACCCGGTCATCAACCCCCGGGACATAGGGAGCCGCGAATGAGTAACGTTTCATAGTATTCAGAAAATTCGTACTACCTGCTGGTGCAGTGGTTTAGCGGAAACGCGGCGGCTGCACCAGCTTCCTGTGTGCCCGGTTTCTGCTTGGGCACGGCGTCCGGACAACGACGGCGGCGGCAAGGTTTCCGCGTACGACATGCGCCCAACTGACTGGCAGCAGGGGCCGTCCTGAGGGTTCAAAACGGCCCCTGCTGCGAGCCAGTTGGGCTGACGTGCTAGGTGGTGCTGTCCTCCACGCGGGGCGGAAGGGTGTCCCACTCCGTTTCCGTGGCGCGCATCCAGGGAAATGGCAGCAGTTCCTTGATCCGGACCTTCCCCACTTCGCCCTCGGCATCGACCAGGACGGAGGTTTCGGTTCCGTAGGAACGCAGCAGTTCCCGGCAGAGGCCACACGGGTTCGTGACCTGGGGTTGTCCCTGCCCGTCCATGCTGACGGCCACCACGGAGTGGATTGATGCCTCCTGCGCCATGCGGGCATTGGCGAGGGCGCTGGATTCGGCGCACACATTGATGCGCTTTGCGCCAATGTGCAGTCCGAGGTAGATGGCCCCGGACCCACCGCGCATGGCCGCGGCCACCCGGTGGTTCTCGCTGTGGTGGGCAGTCAGCAACAGCCCACGCGCTGCCTCGTAAAGCTCCACGTCTGACGCGCTGAGGTCAAAGGAGATCACTTTTGCCTCCGCGCCTCTTCCGTCCGGGCGACTCGCGTCCATTGGGGGTTCCCACTTTCCGTTCAAACTGTCCTGACGTTGTTACCGGCGCGTTCTTACCGGCAGGCCGGCAGGTTCTTACTGAAACGTTCTTACCTGCAGTGATTACCTGCCGATGAAGATGCCGTTCTTCTGCCGGGCCAGCAGGTAGAAAACAATGCTGAGCGCCGAGAGCACGGCCACGTAGACCGGGAAGATCCAGGATGCGTTCAGGGACTGCAGCCACACCAGGAGGTAGGAGGCCGTGCCGCCGAAGAGCGCCACGCCCAGGCCGTATCCGAGCGCAGTTCCGGCGCCGCGGCAATTCTTCGGCATGAGGGAACTGCTGACCACGTTGTACAGGGTCATGTTCAGGACCAGCACCACCGAGCCGCCGAGGAGCACGGCAGCGAAGCCGGCGATGCCGGGCTTGACGTACATCAGCATCAGGAAGACCGACGGGATGGACAGCGCACGGGTGATCAGGAACCACTTCGAAATCGACTTGCCATCGGCAACCTTGCTGATGATGAGGCTTCCGACCACCAGCACGACGCCCAGCACGGTGGTCAGTGCAAAGACAGCGGTCGCGTCTTCTTTGAAGCCGGTGCGGGCAGCCGTCGGGAGGCCGGTGTTCCACGCGTAGTTGTAGGCCTGCGCCGCTCCGACGACGAACGTGATGGCCAGCACGCTGAGCCAGTGCTTGCGCACCCCGCCCCAGACCATCTTCGTGGAGTTGTCCGCCAGCTCCTCGGGCTTCATGGTTTCCGGAAGGGTCCGGCGAAGGTAGACCACCACAAAGCCGAAGGCCGCGCCGACGACGAACGGCACACGCCAGCCCCAGTCGGCCATGACGGCTGCGCCGAGCATCAGGGATGACAGCCAGCTGACAAGTGAGGCGAGCAGGATGCCCGCGTTGACGTAGAAGGAGATGATGCCGGCGACAAAGCCTTCGCGGCCCTCGGGGACGAGTTCGACCGCGTGGGCGGTGGACAGCGGGGCTTCAACACCCGTGGAGATGCCCTGGATGATGCGGCAGACCAGGAGAATGACGCCGGCGGCGGCACCGATCTGGTCGTAAGTGGGGCAGAGGGCAATGATCAGGGTGGTGCCGGCCATCATCATGATGGACCAAAGCATGACCCGGCGCCGTCCGATCCGGTCGGCCAGGGTACCGAGCAGGATTCCGCCCAGCGGACGGAATGCGAAGCCGACGGCG
The DNA here is from genome assembly GCF_056397785.1 of Arthrobacter sp. 05L421. Lineage (NCBI taxonomy): Bacteria > Bacillati > Actinomycetota > Actinomycetes > Micrococcales > Micrococcaceae > Arthrobacter > Arthrobacter sp. 05L421. Next base: position 17,082 of record NZ_JBFTOC010000012.1, on the reverse strand, counting down.
AAGACTGCCAGCGCGCTCAGCGTTGCCGCGACGGGGTCCTGCGACGGGAAGAACTTTGGCCCGATGAAAGCCGACAGAAGGCCAAAGACCATCCAGTCGTACCATTCCAGGGTGTTTCCCAGTCCGAGGCCCAGCAGCCCGCGGCGTACTTCCGGCGAGAGCCGGGACTTCCGGCCGCTCTCTAGGTCAATCTTGACGGCAGTGTCAGTCATGATACTTTTCCTTCCCCCTCGCCTTCGGGGCGCGGGAGGGTACGGATCACCGGCGGACGCCCTGTTGGGGCCGGCAGTGATCGAAACTATCGTTTGGCTTGGTCCGCAGGGCGGGACCGGTTCACCACATGGGAGGTGAGTTAGCCCAGATAGCTACGCGTGCCTCTTCGTAGCGATTGAATGCAACGGGCCATCCAGCTCGGAAACAGGGGACGGATCGCTAAGGAACGCGCCTCGAGTTTACCGGGCAACATCAGGTCTGCGGATGGCTTGGCAGATACCACTGCATCAGTACAAGGGAACGACCACGAACGCGGGCCGGGCGCACCTTCCGCCAGAAGGTGGCTGCGCCCCCATCCCTGTTCGCTAAGCTTCGAACCCTTAGTGGTGCGGCTCACACAACTATATTGAAGATCTTCACAGAGTCAATGGTTCTATGGAAAAAACGGCCTCACCTCGCACGATGCCGCCAAGCCGAAGGGAGGCGCATCGAGAGCCCGGCCCGGACGGAACGTGAAACCCGCGCAATTCCGGCCCGAACGGGGCGCGAGGCGGCCTCAAGCCGCGCCTGGCCTCAACCCGGACAGCCCGGATCAAATGTGGAAACCGTAAAGTAATTTACGAAAACCATTGATTCGCTAAAAGTTTTCACTATAGTTATGTGTGTTAGCTCACCAAGAGAAAGTCGGACCATGGCTACCGAAAGCGTCACGGGATCTTCCCCAGCCGGCACAAGCGTCCTCCTTGCCACCGTAGGCAACAAGGTACGCAACATGCGCAAAGACAAAGGAATGACCCTTGCCAAGCTCTCGGAAATCACCGGCCTCAGCCCGGCGATCGTAAGCCAGATCGAACGCGGCCTGGCCAATCCGTCCTTCACCACCTTGGCACAGTTGGCCCACGGCCTGGACATCCCCGTAGGGAAGTTCTTCCTCGGGCAGGAAGAAACCAAGTCCCCCGTGGTCCGCAAGGGCGAGCGGAGAAACCTCAAAGGCGTCACCAAGAAGTCCGTGGGTGAAGCGGTCTACGAGCTGCTCACCCCGGACCTCAACGGTGCGCTGGAGGCCCAATGGATCGTGAGTCCGCCAGGCCACGACACCAGTGCCACCCCTTTCCGGCACAGCGGCGAGGAATTCGGCATCATTCTCTCCGGCCGGAAAGACATCTTCCTGGACGGCGAGTGCTACACCCTGGAGGAAGGCGATTCGATCACCTTCTCTTCGGAAACGCCTCACTGGTACAAAAACAGCTACGAAGAGGTCTGCGTAGCGATCTGGGTTAACGCACCTCACGCGTGGTGATCGGCCGGCTCTAGCCGCCGTCGCCGTCCGGTCCGGATACGTCCCCCGGAACCTTTTCCATACCCTGCAGCCAGGTCCGCAACGGGCCGCGCTGCGTCATACCCTCCGCCGGGTCGATTTCGCGGTCAACGCCGCCGCGATCCCCTCCTGAGCACCGTCTTCTACGTCACCGGCCGCCCTCCCAACGGCACTTCGCCGGAATAGTTAGGATCCCCATGAACCCGTCTACAGCCACGTCGTCGCTGGAACTCAGCACCACCACAGCGGACCTCACCGCTCCCGTCATCTCCCGCTCCGACGTCCTCGTGGTGGGCGGTGGCCCCGCAGGTGTGGCCGCCGCCGTCACCGCGGCCCGCTCGGGTACCTCAGTCACGCTGCTGGAACGCTACTCCTCCCTCGGCGGCCTCGCCTCCGGCGGCATGGTGCTCGTCCTGGATGACATGATCAACGGCCAGGAAATCACCGTCACGGGCATCGTCTCCGAGTACGTCGAGCGCCTCCAGAAGCTGGGCCTGGCGATCGTCCCCCCGGCCGGTGACCGCAAGACCTCCGAGGAACTGTGGAACAAGTGGGGCCGCTACGGCACCTTCGACTTCCACTCGCACACCACCCCGAAGCCGGTCTGCTACGCCGCCGCCTTCGACCCCGACGGCTGGAAGCGCGTCTCCAACGACCTCGTCCGCGAGGCCGGCGTCAACCTCCGCCTGCACTCCTGGTTCTCCCGCCCCATCGTGGACAACGGCGTCATGAAGGGCGTCATCTGCGAGACCAAGTCCGGCCCGCAGGCCTTCATGGCCGACATCGTCATCGACACCACGGGCGACATCGACGTCGCCTCCCGGGCCGGCGCCAGCTACGTCAAGGACAGCTACCTCACCACGCTGGTCTTCCGCCTCGGCAACGTCGACACCAACGCCGCGGAAGCCTTCGAACAGGCCAACCCGAAGGAAGCCCGCGCCATCAACCGCAAGATCAAGCGCCTCCTCGGCGGCGCCTGGGAACTGTGGTGGCTCAAGACCCCCATCGACGGCGTGGTCTGGTGCAACGCACCGCACATGACCGGGTTCGACGGCGTCGACCCGGCGGACATGACCGCCGCCGAGTTCGCCGCACGGGACCGCATCACCGAGGCCGTGGACTACGTGCGCGCCAACCTGCCCGGCTTCGAGAACTGCTACATGCTCGATGTCGCGTCCCAGATGGGCGTCCGCCAGACCCGGCTGCTGGAAGGCGAATACGTCATGACCAAGGACGACGTCACTTCCCGCCGCCACTTCGCCGACACCGTGGCCCGCGGCCGCGACTACTACTACCCGTTCCGCTCGCTGCTGCCCAAGGAAGTGGACCAGCTGCTGGTCGCCGGCCGGCACTACTCCGCCACACCCGAGGCGCAGAAGATGTCCCGCGAGATCCCGCCCTGCATGGCGATGGGCCAGGCCGTCGGCGTCGCCGCCGCACTCGCCATCGAAAACGGCACCCTGGTCCGCAACGTCTCCGCGCTGGACATCCAGCAGGGCATGCGCCGGCACGGCGCAGACCCGGGCGACGTCCCGTCGTCGAACGCCACCCTTGACGTGGACGCGGTGGTGGGGGCATGAGCACCGTCATCGACGAACTCTTCACCGGAGACTCAACAGCAGAAGGCACGACGGCGGCCCCCGCCGCCGCGCCCGTTGCTGCCGGCACGCCGCTCCCCCTAGACGGCATCAAGATCGTGGACTTCACCCAGGTGTTCATGGGCCCGTCCTGCACCCAACTGCTGGGCGACTACGGCGCGGACATCATCAAGGTGGAACGCCCGGGCGCCGGGGACATCTCCCGCAACTCGTTCCCGGACAAGGACGGCCAGGACAACCCGATCTTCCTGTCCATCAACCGGAACAAGCGCAGCATCTCCGTGGACACCCGCACCGACGACGGCAAGGCCGTGCTCCGCCGGCTGCTGTCCGACGCGGACGTGGTGGTCAGCAACTTCCGCTCCGGCGTGATGGAGCGGATGGGCTTCGGCTACGAGGACCTCAAGGAGCAGAACCCGGGCATCATCTGGGCCTCCGGCACCGGTTTCGGCCCGGAAGGCCCCTACTCACACAAGGGCGGCCAGGACGCGATCGCCCAGGCCTACTCCGGCGTCATGTGGCGCCGCGAATCGGACGACGTGAAGCCGACTATCTACCCCACCACGCTGTGCGACTACATCACCGGCATGCACCTCATGCAGGGCATCCTGCTGGCGCTGCGCACCCGGGAGGGCTCCGGCGTCGGGCAGAAGGTGGAGGTGACCATGTACGACTCCATGCTCCACCTGCAGATGCAGGAGGCGTGCATGCAGCTCAACCGCGGCTACGAGGTCAACTGGGGAGCCATGCCGCTCAGCGGCGTCTTTGAAACCACCGACGGCGCCGTCTGCATGGTGGGCGGCTTCACCCCGGACCCGCTGGCCAGGATCTCCGAGGCGCTGGGCCTGGACGAGGACCTCACGCTGCGGCCCGAGTTCGCCAACCTGGAGCAGCAGTTCGAGAACAAGCCGGCGCTGCAGGCGATCTTCCGCGAGCGCATCGCCACCAACACCACCGAATACTGGACCGGCCAGCTGGAGGACAAGGGACTGCTCAACGCCCCCGTGCACACCCTGGAGCAGACCCTGGCCGATGCGCAGACGCACGCCAACGGCATGATCGTCGAGGCAGAACACCCCGGCGTCGGCACCGTGAAAATGCTCAACGCGCCCATCCGGCTCTCCGCCACCCCTCCCACCATCCGCCGCGCGGCCCCGCGGCTCGGCGAACACAACGTGGAGGTGCTGCTGGAGAACGGGTTCGACGCCGAGACCATCGAGCGCCTGCAGCAGCTGGGGGTCCTCCGATGACCGCCACAGTAGAGCAGACAGTAGAGCAGACAGTGGACCAGGTCACCCTGACCATCGAGAACCACGTGGCCACGGTGGTGATCGACCGCCAGCACGTGCTCAACGCCGTCGACGGTTCCGCGCAGGCCCGGCTCAACGAAATCTGGGACCAGCTCGAAGCCGATCCCGACGTCCGGGCCGTGGTCATCACGGGCGCCGGAACCCGGGCATTCTGCGTCGGCGCGGACATGTCCGCCTCCGCCGTGGACAAGACCGGCCTCGAGTACTGGGCGGGCCTGGACCCCAACGGCTTCGGTGGGCTCAGCCTGCGCACCACGCTGGACATCCCGGTGATTGCCCGGGTCAACGGCTACGCGCTCGGCGGCGGCATGGAGATCGTGCTCGGCGCGGACATCGTGATCGCCGCGGACACCGCACGCTTCGGGCTGACGGAACCGCGCGTCGGGCGCCTGGCGCTGGACGGCGGCATCCACCAGCTGGTGCGCCGGATCCCGTACACCCAGGCGATGGGCATGCTCGTCACCGGGCGGAAGACCGAGGCCGCAGAGATGCAGTCCATGGGCCTGGTCAATGAGGTGGTCCCCGCGGATGAGCTCGACGCCGCGGTGCAGCGCTGGCTGGACCAGATCCTCGCCTGCGCCCCCACCTCCGTCCGGGCGGTCAAGCAGATGGTCACGCAGACCGCGCACCTGACCGCCACCGAGGCCCGCGGGCTCCGGCTCCCGGCCCTCATGGCGGCGCTGGACAGCGAGGACTCCGCCGAGGGCGTCCGCGCCTTCCAGGAAAAGCGCCCGCCGCTCTGGCCTGGACATTAAAGCGACAGCCGCTAGCCTCCACCGCCCGATATTCAGCCGCTCGAAGAACAACAAGAGCTTAGAAGGAGAAACCTATGCGGGAGTCACTGACACCCGGCGTGTGGGGCGTCGTCGCCACACCCTTCCAGGGCAGCGCCCTGGAAGTCGACACGGACAGCCTGGCCCGACTCGTGGGCTATTACGAGTCGATCGGCGCCACCGGCCTCACGGTCCTGGGCGTGTTCGGCGAGGCCGCGGCCCTCACCGCGGCCGAACGCAGCCTGGTCCTGGAAGTGGTCGTGGAGGAAACGCGCCTGCCCCTCGTGGTGGGAGTGACCTCCCTCTACACCGGCACAGCCGTGGATGAGATCCGTTCCATCCAGGCTGCCACCGGGGACCGCCTGGCTGCCGTCATGGTGCAGGCCAACTCCGCCAACCCCGGCGTGGTCACCGCGCACCTGAACGCCATTCACCACTCCACCGGCGCCAACGTGGTGCTGCAGGACTACCCCCTGGCCAGCGGCGTCAGCATCAGCACCGAGGCACTGATCTCCGTGGTGCAGGCTTGCAGCTTCGTCACCGCGGTCAAGGCCGAGGCCCCGCCCACGTCCGTCGCGATCGCACACCTCACCGCAGCCCTGGACGTCTCCGTGTTCGGCGGCCTCGGTGGCCAGGGACTCCTGGACGAGCTCATGGCCGGCGCCGCCGGGGCGATGACCGGGTTCTCCTACCCGGAAGCTCTCATCGCCTGCGTGCGGGCATGGCAGAAGGACGGTTACGAGGCCGCCCGCGATGCCTTGCTTCCGTACCTTCCGCTGATCAACTTCGAACAGCAGGCCAAAATCGCGCTGGCGGTCCGCAAGGAATGCCTGCACCAGCGCGGACTGATTGCCGACGCCGGCGTCCGGGCCCCGGCCGCGGCCTTCCCGGAGGGTCTCCGGACTGGCTTGCGCACGCATCTGGCCGAGGCCGCCGAGGCCCTTGGCCTGCATCCGGCCGCCGCCCTCAGCACGGCGGGGAGGAACTAATGGATCTCGGAATCAGCGGGAAGACCGCCTTCGTGGCCGCCTCCACCGGCGGGCTCGGCCTCGCCATCGCCCGGGCCCTCGCGGCCGAAGGCGTCCGGGTGGCCATCACCGGCCGCCGCGAGGTGCGCGCCAAGGAGATCGTCGCCGAGCTGACGGACGCCTACGGCCCGGGCGCCGTCGCCATCGAGGCAGACCTGAGCACCGCGGAAGGCGTGGGTGCCGCCGTCGAACAGACAGTGGCGGAACTCGGCCCCATCGACATCCTGGTCCTCAACGGCCCCGGACCGAAGCCCGGCGCGGCCGCCACGCTCGGCGCCGACGACATTGCCGCGGCATTCGAACAACTGGTCAAACCCCACCACGCCCTGGTCTCGCACATCCTTCCGGGCATGCGGGAACGGCGCTGGGGACGGATCCTGGCCGTCGGTTCCAGCGGCGTCGTGGCGCCGCTGCCCAACTTGGCCGTCTCCAACACCGGCCGCGCGGCACTGGCCGCTTACCTCAAGACCCTCGCCGCCGAGGTGGCCCTGGACGCCGTCACGGTCAACATGCTCCTGCCCGGACGCATCGCCACGGACCGGGTCGCGGAACTGGACCAGGCCGCCGCCAAGCGGCGCGGCACCACGCCCGAGGACATCCAGCTCGAATCCCGCAAGACCATCCCCGCCCGCCGCTACGGCGAACCCGAGGAATTCGGCGCCGCCGCGGCGTTTCTCTGCAGCGCCCCGGCCTCCTACATCACCGGCGTGGCACTGCGCTGCGACGGCGGCCTCATCCGCGGGCTCTAACCGCTGGCCCTGGACACTCACCACTCACCCTGCTCCGACTCCCCCGAAGGAACACCATGACTTCCACAGCATCAGACACCTCAACTGACACCGGCACCGGAACCGCCACCGGGCGGGACCTCATCACCGCCCGGCATCTCATCAACGGCGAATGGATCGGCGGGGCGGACACCGAACGGATGAACCCGGCCCGCCCGGGCGAGCTCGCAGCCCTCTCCCCCGGCGGCACCGCAGCCGACGTCGACGCCGCCATCACCGCCGCCAAGTCTGCGCAGCCGGCCTGGGCAGCCCTGCCCGCTCCGGCCCGCGGCGCCATCCTGATGGCCGCCGGAAACCTGCTCCTGGACCGCCAGGCTGCCATCGCCGAGGACCTCGTCCGTGAAGAGGGCAAGACCCTGGCCGAGGCCAAGGGCGAGGTCAAGCGCGCCTCCGACGTGCTCCGCTTCTTCGGTTCCCTCGGCTGGGCCGCCACCGGCGAGGTGCTGCCCAGCGGCCTGCCGGACACCACCATCACCACCCGGCGCGAGCCGCTCGGCGTCGTCGGGCTCATCACGCCGTGGAACTTCCCCATCGCCATCCCCGCCTGGAAGGCCGCCCCGGCGCTGATCAGCGGCAACACCGTGGTCATCAAGCCGGCCGAGCTCACCCCGCTCTCCGCCACGCACCTGGCCCGCGCCTTGCAGGACGCCGGCCTGCCCGCCGGCGTGTTCAACGTGGTCCACGGCAAGGGCCGCGTGGTGGGCGACGCCCTGGCCCGCGATCCCCGGATCGCCGGGCTGTCCTTCACCGGCTCCACCAACGTGGGGCTCGGGCTGCAGGAAATCCTGAACGCCCGCCGCGCCCGGGTCCAGCTGGAAATGGGCGGCAAGAACGGCGTGCTGGTCCTGGACGACGCCGATCCGCGCAAGGCGGCCCAGGTGGTGGCGGCCGGCGCGTTCGGCCTCACCGGCCAGGCCTGCACCGCCACGTCCCGCGTCTACGTCACGCCGGGAATCCGTACTTCGTTCCTTGAGGCCCTCACCGCGGAAGCCGCGCAGTACACCGCCGGTGACGGGCTCGAGGGCGCAAAGATGGGCGCCGTCGTGAGCAGCCAGCAGTTCGAACAGAACCAGGCCGCGGTGCGCACCGCCGTCGAGCGCGGCGCCACGCTGCTGCACGGTGAGCACGACGGCGGCACGGACGCCGGCTTCCTCTTCCCGGCCGCCATCCTCACCGACCTGCCGTTCGACGACGCCGCCGTGACCGAAGAGATCTTCGGACCCGTGGTGGCCGTCCTCGAGGTCCCGGACTATGAAGCCGGGCTCGCCGCGATCAACGATTCCCGCTACGGCCTCACCGCCGGCATCTGCACCGACTCCCTGGCGTTCTCCACGGACTTCGCCGCCCGCGCCCAGGCCGGGGTCATCAAGGTCAACCGCCCGACGGCGGGGCTGGACCTGAATGTGCCGTTCGGCGGCGTCAAGGACTCCTCCACCAACACGTTCCGCGAACAGGGGAAGTCCGCGCTGGACTTCTTCACCTGGGGCAAGACCGTCTACACGGGTGTGTAACCTGCCATGACGTACGTGATCGCCCAGCCCTGCGTGGATGTGAAGGACAAGGCCTGCATCGACGAATGCCCGGTGGACTGCATTTACGAGGGTGAACGCTTGCTTTACATCCACCCGTCCGAGTGTGTGGACTGCGGCGCGTGCGATCCCGTGTGCCCGGTGGAGGCGATCTACTACTCCGACGATGTCCCGGACGAGTGGGCCGATTACGTGCGCGCCAACGTGGAGTTCTTCGAGGAGCTGGGGTCGCCGCAAGGCGCCTCAGCCCTCGGGAACCTGCACCGCGACCACCCGATGGTGGCGGACGCGCCCGTGACGGCCGGCGCCGTAGGCTGAGCCTATGACTTATGGCTCTAGTCGGCTGCCGCCTGTCTGAGGAGCATCACAAGGGTCAGGACGGTGCCCGGCCAGGGGCGTCCTCCTACGCCGACTACAAACCCGACCTGCAAGAAGGACCATCATGACGGTGGCCTGGACTCGAGCATCGTTCCGCCGGCTCACAGCCGCGATCCTTGCCGTCGCTCTGACTGCGGCCCTGGGCGGGTGCAGTCCCGGACCGCACCCGCCGGTGCAGCCGGTCTCGCCCGATCCCGGCTACCGGACCATGCTCGACGAGTTCAGCAGGAGAATGCTCGGCGACGGCGCCCCTGCCGTGCTCATCCAGCTCCGCGTGGGCGGCGACGTGTGGTCCGCGGCCTACGGTGTTCGAAACCTGGCCAGCCCATCCCGGGCCGAGATCACGGACCCTGTGCACGTCGGCGGCATCACCAAGTCCATGGTGGCGGTCTGCGTGCTCAAACTGGCAGAGGAAGGCAAGCTGGAGCTCGACGCGCCGGTCAGCAGGTATCTGCCGGATTTCAACAAGGTGATGCACCCGCCGGGACCTGTCACCGTCCGCCAGCTGCTGCAGCACCGCTCTGGCATGCCCTCCGTGGACGGGCCGTTGTTCGATCCGGCCACGGTGCGGCAAGCCCTGACCACCAAGGTGAGCCTGGCGGACCTGCTGGCCATGGCGGGACGGATCTCGTGGCAGGCGAAGCTGGCCCAAGGATTTGAGTACTCCAACTCGAACTACATTGCCCTGGCGCTGATCGTCGAGCACCTGAGCGGCCGGCGGATCGGCGAGGTGATCAGCACCGACATCATCCAGCCGCTGGGCCTGAGCGAAACTTTGATGACCGCGGCCGGGCCTCCGCCGTCGTCGATGGTCCACGGCTACATCGCGCTGGGCCGCAACCAACTCGACGTCACCTATCCGGCCGCGCAGATCGACAACGCCGCCGGCGGCATGGTGTCCTCCGTGGCGGATGTGAATACGTTCTACCGCGCACTGCTGCAGAACCGGCTGCTCAAGCCGGACACGATCACGCAAATGGAGAGCCCGCTCTACGCCAGGTATGGACTCGGGGTGGTCCGCTGGAACGACCTCTGCACGAACGATTTCTACTACGGCCATCCCGGCGACGTGCCCGGCTACGGCACCATCGCCATGACCAGCGCGGACGGAACCCGGCAGCTCACCATGGCCGTGGCCTATCCCCCGGAACCGCTCCAGCCCGGTGGCACCCGCATCCTGCACCAGATGGAATCCGTCGCGGAGGACACCCTCAACGCCACGTGCCAGACCGGGCCGACAGGGCCGCTCAACAACGCGGCAGGAAGTCCGGGGTAACGGCCGCGGCCGGTCGCTGCAGACACTGCGACAATGGGCAGATGACAGCCATCATCCTCGTCTGGAACCCGGACGAATGGAACGATTGGACCTATCCGGCAGTGCTGGAGGAGGTCGCCGAATCCGGCCGGTTCCTGGCCAGCTGGGAGGTCGGTCTGGCGGGCGCCGCCGCCTCCGGCGCGGTGGGCGGTCTGGCGGATGCCGACAACGTGGCTGACGCCGCCGTCTCCGGCGCGGTCGGCAGCCTCTCGGACGCCGACAACCTGGCTGACGCCGCCGTCTCCGGCGCGGACGCGTGGCTGGTGCTCCAGGGCCGCCACGGGCGCGGCCTGATCGGCCACGGTGTCATCGTCTCGGAGCGGCCGGCTCCCCGCCTCCAGGCACCGGACACCGCGAGCGCCGCAACGGCCGGGTCCCTGCTCTGCATCCGTGTGGCCTTCGACGGCCTCCTGCCCGCCGGGGACCAGATCCAGCCCGCGGTCCTCCAAGAGACTGTGCCCGGCATCGACTGGGAAGCGCTGCCCGGCCCAGCACTTGCCATCGAACCGTCCCTCGAGCCCCTCCTGCGCAGACTCTGGCGAGAGTTTGGCCCGCCACCAGGGGCCGACCCCACCCAGCCCGTGCCCGGCACCGTCCCCGCCGCGGCCGTCATCCGGGTCGAGGTGAACCGGTACGAGCACAGTGCGGACGCGTGCCGGGCCTGCATCGCCCATCACGGGACCAGCTGCGCGGTGTGCGGGTTCTCCTTTGAAATCGCGTACGGGGACATCGGCAAGGACTTCATCCCGGTCCACCACCTGGTCCCGGTGTCCCAACTGGGCGGCAGCTACGAACTTGATCCCGTCACGGACCTCGTGCCGCTCTGCGCCAACTGCCATGCCATGGCACACCTCGGGGTGACCACGCCGCGCACGGTCGCGGAGCTGCGCCGGGCCATGGCCTCCGCCGGCTACCTGACCGGGCAGGCCCTGACCCAGAGAGAGCTCCAGGCCCAGCAGGACGCCCGGCGGATCCTCAACCAGCAGTAGACGGCAGTGAACGCTCTCAGGCGGACCACACCTGCCGGAACTTGCCGCTGCCGTCCGGCCGGGGCGGCTCCCCGGCAAACCGGACTTCGACGCCGTCTGCGCCCTGGGCCGCGAAGAACGCACCCAGGCGCTTCCCCACCGCCGCCTGCACGTCAGCCGGCACGGCATCCGGCCCGAACTCGAGCCGCACGGTGAGCGACCGCGGCCCGGTGCGGATCGCCTGGAACCGGCGGACGCCGGCAGTCTCCTCGATCACCGTGCCCAGCGCCAAAGGCAGCACCGTGACTACTTTTCCGTCCAACGCTGACTGCTGGTCGAGAACACCACCGTCCGGCCTTGCCCCGTCCGGCCCTGTCTTTCGGTCTAGCACTGCCCCGTCCAACGCTTCCCTGTCCAGCGCCGCCCCGGCGGCGAAGCTCAGCACGTCCCCGCTGCGGCCTTCCACCCGCAGCGTCGGAAAGGGACTCCCGCAGGTGCACGGGCCGGCATCCAGCTGCACCCGGTCGCCGAGGTTGTAGCGGATCAGTGGCTGGACCCGGTTGGCCAAGTTGGTGACCAGCACCGTGTGTGAGAGTTCCCCGGCCGGGACTGGCCGGAAGGCGTCGTCCACCGGCTCCACAATGTTCCAGTCAGCATTGACATGCAGCAGCCCCTGCCGGCAGCGGCTGGTCAGGGCGAGCGCCTCCGAAGCAAGGTACCGCACGGTGACGCGGCAGCCGAGGGCGGCCTCGATGTCTGCCCCGGCAGGGGCTGCCAGGCCCTCCCCGGACGCGACCGCAAGGACGGGACGGATGTTGAGGCGTCCCGATTTCTGTTCGCTGGCCAGTTGCAGGAAGGCGCTCGGATAGCCGTAGAGCACGGTCGGCTGGAAGTCGTTGAGGTCCGCCACGAGGTCCGGGAGCGGCCGGAGCACGGAGAACACGCGGACCCGGCGGCCGATGCGGGCGCTGCGCCGGCGCGCGGCTTCGGTCAGCACGACGCCGGCAAAGTGGTCCCCGTCCGCGATCAGTGCCGCGGCCCGCAGCCCCCGCCGGAGGAAAGCCCGGGCCTCCGCAGCCGTCATCAGGGTCCGCCGTTCACGGATCGGGCCGAGGAGGTTCGCCACCTGCAGCGAGGTCCGGTCGTGGACCAGGACCGCGGGTTCCCCGGTGGACCCCGACGTCGTCATCACGAGGTACTGCCCGCGGTAGAGGCCGCCGATGCGTGAGGCGTCGCCGACGAGGTATTTCTTCAGTCCGGCGAGGGTGATGTGGGGGTCGGTCATCCAGTCATCGAAGTTCTCCATGAGCTCACGTTTGCCCACCGGAGGCAGCTCCCCCAGATTCGCCGCCAGATCGGTGACCGTCTCCGGAACGTCCCGGTACAGCCTGCGGTAGTAGGGCGAGGAGGACCGCGCGCATTCAACCAGCGTGCCGAGCCGGTCCCGTTGCCGGCGGGCGATCGCGTCCGGGCTTGCCCGGCCGGCCCGCCAGATGTCCCACGCGATCCCGGTCATCCGTGTCATCCCGAGAGGAGAGCCGCGCATCACCCATCACCCCTTCACGGCGCCGGCCCTCGAGACGCACCCTCTCCCACGCTGGCACGGCTTCGGCTGGCCCAACAGGGGCTTTAGGCACCGGATGGACCTGCGCGAATGCCCGGACACCGCCGAATTGCTGGACTAACTGGCAGGTAGCACCACAGACTGTGTACAACAGCTGGCTGGGCGGCGTGAGAATTCCTGCCACCGGGCCGGCCGGGGACTACCAGCAGCATCGTTTGGGGCTTTGCCTAACACCTTTTTCCACCGCCGTGAAAGGACCTGGTTATGCCGGACTTGTCATTTTTGTATCCGCTCATTTCGATCATTCTGGGGGCGGTCGCCGTCGTCGGCGTCATCTGGGTGGCGACAAAACTGATGTGGAAGGTGGCGGAGCCGAACGAGGCCCTCATCATCTCCGGGCTGACGCGCGGCACCCTGGATACCCGGGAGGGGATGGATTTCAAGATCGTCACGGGCAAGGGGGCCCTGGTGCTCCCCGGCCTGCAAACAGTGCGGCCGCTGTCCCTGACGCTGAATGAAACCGAGCTCAAGGTCTCCTGCGTGACCTCCCAGGGCATCCAGGTGATTGTCGACGGCGTGGTCATCTACAAGATCGGGGATGCCCCGCCGTTTATTGCCAACGCCGCGCGGCGGTTCCTGGGCCAGCAACCGAAGATGGAAAGCCAGGTGTACAACGTCTTCGAAGGCCACCTGCGCTCGATCATCGGCAGCATGACGGTCGAGGAAATCATTCGCGAGCGCGACAAGCTGGCCTCCCAGGTCCGCAGCGCCAGCGGCGTCGAAATGGAGAAGCTGGGCCTGGTGGTCGACTCGCTGCAGATCAAGGACCTCCAGGACCCCACGGGCTACATCCAGAACATCGCCAAGCCGCACATCGCCATGGTCAAGATGGAGGCCCGCATCGCGGAGGCCACCCGGAACCGCGAGGCCGCGGAAAAGGAAGCGGAGGCCGAGGCCTTGATTGCCGACGCCCGGAGCGTGTCCGCGATCCGGCAGTCCGTGGCGCAGGCCAATGCCGAGCGCGCCAAGGCGAACGCGGCCCAGGCCGGCCCGCTGGCGGATGCGACGGCGCGTCAGCAGGTGGTAGTCCAGGAAACCGAGGTGGCAAAGCTGGAGGCCGACCGGGAGGAACAGAAGCTGCAGACCACCGTCCGCAAGCCCGCGGACGCGAGGGCCTATGCCAAGCGCACCGATGCCGAGGGCCAGAAGTCCGCGGACATCAGCGCGGCCGAGGCATTGGCACGGCGCACCGAGCTCGAGGCCCAGGCCAACGCCCGGCGGACCGAGGTGCAGGCGCAGGCGAACGCGACGGCGGCGGCTGCGGCGGCCGGTGCCACCAAGGTCACCGGCGAGGCCGAGGCTGCCGCTACGAAGGCCCGCGGCGATGCCGCCGCCTCCGCCATCAAGGCCAAGGCACTGGCCGAGGCGGAAGGCATCAAGGCCCGTGCCGAAGCCCTCGGAACCAACCAGGACGCCGTCATCTCCCAGCAGCTGGCTGAGAACATGCCGGCGATCGTTGCGGCGGCCGCCGAGCCGTTTGGACATGTCGGCCAGATGACCGTCCTCAACGGCGGCGAAGGGGTCAACCAGATGATCGGCGGGATTTTGGCACAGGTGGGCGACTACCTCCCGGCACTCTCCGGCGCGCTCAAGAACAGCCGGGAGGCCGCCAAACGGGATATCAAGGCTCCGGGGGCGTAGCGGTCGCTATGCGGGGGCAAATCACCGGGATTCTGAGGCGTAGGGGAATCGATGTACGGGGATTGTGATGCACAAGGATGTTGACCGGAGCTTGACCGGAAAGATTGGGCGGGTCACGGGTCGGATCGGCCCGGGCACAATCGGCGAGGTCATGCTGCCCGTCCGCGGTGGCACCAGCGCGTTCCATGCTCACCCGTTCGACAAGAGCAGCGTCTTCGCCGTGGGCGAGCAGGTCCTGGTGATCTATTTTGAACCGCCGCAGACCGTGTTTGTGGACGAGCTTCCGGATGTCCTCAAGGCCGAATGACACTCTGGACGCCGGGAGGCGGCGGGCGTATTCTGAAGTTCCGTAGCCTCTGGAGGTATTTCTGATGGAAGGCAATAAGCGTCTGCGTGGCTGCCCGGCTGTGAGGGTATTAATGGTTTCTGCCACCCGTACTCTCTTCCCGGTCGGCAACTGGCCCGATCCGCTATAGCTCGTCTTTCGTCATGCCGTCCGGCACCGCTGCTTCGTTCGGGTTTGCGCCGTGAACGCATGGCCGCAATCAGCTGCGCCCGTTGGCGGTTTCCGACAGTGCGCACCCTGCCCCCTCCGCGCACCGTCTTCCTCTGGATAGCTCCGTCCTGACCGCGCCTACCTGTTAACCCACTCTTCCCCCGCCGGCCACGCCCGCTCCCCCGCACCGCAAACCGCCCCCCGCACCGTGGAGGGGTGAGGATCGCAATCGTCGCCGAATCATTCCTGCCGCTCATGAACGGGGTTACCCACTCCATCCTGCGCGTGCTGGAGCATCTGCAGGAGCGCGGGGACGAGGTGCTGGTGATCGCGCCGTCCACGCAGGCCACGGAGGTCCCGGACGAGGTCTATGGCGCCCACGTCCACCGGCTTCCCTCGGTCCCGCTGGCCGGCTATGCGAACGTCCGCGTGGCGATGGGCGGTGTGTATCGGGTCAAGCGCATCCTTGCCGACTACGCGCCCGACGTCGTTCACCTCGCGTCCCCGTTCGTGCTCGGCTGGCGGGCAGCGCAGGCCGCCCGCCAGCTCGGCATCCCCACGGTGGCGATCTACCAGACCGAGGTGCCCGGCTACGCGGGCCGCTACGGGGTCCCGTTCCTCGAAAACTGGGCCTGGAACCGGGTGGACCAGATCCACCTGCTGGCCTCGCGCACCCTGGTCCCCTCCACCTTCGCGTTCAACCAGCTCCGCGGCCGCGGCATTCCGCGCGTGGACATGTGGCGGCGCGGCGTGGACACCCAGCGGTTCAACCCCGCGAAGCGCGACGCCGGCTGGCGGGCTACCGTGGCCCCCGGCGGCGAGCGCCTCATCGGCTACGTCGGCCGGCTGGCGGCCGAGAAGCAGGTGCAGGATCTGGCGGCGCTGGCGGATGTGCCCGGGACCCGGCTGGTGATCGTCGGTGACGGGCCGCAGCGGGCCGCTCTGGAAGCTGCCCTGCCGCAGGCGGTCTTCACCGGGTTCCTCGGCGGTGATGACCTCGCCCGTGCCGTGGCTTCCTTCGATCTCTTCGTCCATCCCGGCGAATTCGAGACCTTCTGCCAGACCATCCAGGAGGCCATGGCGTCCGGTGTGCCAGTGGTGGCCACAGGCCGTGGCGGCCCGCTGGACCTGGTGGAGAATTCGCGGACGGGCTGGCTGTACGAACCCGGCGACCTCGCCGCGCTCCGCGCCCGGGTGACGGACCTGATGGGCGACGACGCCAAACGCCGCGCGTTCGCCGCCGCCGCACACGCCTCGGTCCAAGGCCGGACTTGGTCCGTCCTCGGGGCCGAACTCGTGGGCCACTACGAGGCCGTGATCCGCGAGCCCGCGGTTTCCCGCTCCCCCCTCGTTGCCCTATCGCTTAGAGCGGCCAAACCCGGGTTTTAAGCACCAAAGTGATAGTGCAACGGGGGGGACTTAGGGCACTGGCCGCCAACGGCTGATCCTCCGACCATGAAGACGACATACAGGGGCCGCATCCGCCCCTCCAGACACGAGCCCAATGCAGAAGCAGACGCTCCCCCAGAAATCAGGTCAAGACTGTGGATGAAACGAATGCGAACGAGAAGGTAGTCAACCGGCTGATCGCTTGTATCAATGACCGTCAGGTTGCGGTCATGGACGAGTTGTTTCATGACGACGCGGTCATGCACTGGCCACAATCCGGAGAACTCGTGCGCGGTGCCGAGAATCGGAGGGGAATCTACAACGCCTTCCCACAACTGCCAACCATCACCCCGCGCCGGCTGACCAGTGGCGGGGACCTGGTCGTCGCCGAGGCGTTGTTGGATTACGGCGGCCCACAGTACGAAACGGTGTTCATCTTTGAATTTCGCGAGGGCAAAATCGCCAAGGAGACAGCCTACTGGAGCGAGGCATTCGACGCACCACAGTGGCGTGCCCAATGGGTTGAAAAAATCTAGACAGAACCGGGTCAGGTCAGACGTCGCTAGGGACTGCCCCCGGTTTTGTTGACTCCTTGACCTAGCGAGCTTGTGCTCGTGGAAGGATGTTGACCATGCCCACGGCTTATGGGGCGGAGTTCCGCCAGGATGTTATTGATGTGGCCCGCAAGGGCGAAGCGCCGCTGGCGCAGATTGC
>NZ_JBFTOC010000011.1:0-178653 GCF_056397785.1 Arthrobacter sp. 05L421 | reverse complement strand
GGCCGCCGGCACGGGTGCCACCTACGAACTCGGCGGCATGGCGATGATCGACCTCAAGTCCCGCACGGTGATCCGCGACATCCCGTTCCAGCGGTGGTCCACCGCGGGGCACGTAGCCACGCGCAACCCGTTCAAGATGACGGCCGATGGCGGACACCTCACCATGAAGGTGGCCCCCGACAACGGCGAGGAAGGCAACGGCACCGAAATCCTCACCTACGAAGCCACCGTCACCCCAGCCAAGTAGCCCACGGCACGCCGCAACCGGTCCCCACACGCCGGGACTCCGCCGTGCGGCTCCAGGCCGGCCCCGACCAGGCTTCCTCTGGTCGCCTGCCGATCAACCCGGATTCCCGGCCAGCACGCTGCTCGGTTGCGAACGGGAATCCCGCCACCCAGAAAGATGCCGGGCTCCCGCCGCCGGTACCCCCGAAACGGAAAGATTGGATAACCCCATGCCTCATCCGGCACAACGAATCACCCGCAAGCGCATCGCCGCCGCCACGGTCGCGGCAGCCCTGGGCGCCTCGGTGCTGACAGCCGGTCTGTTCGGCTCCGGCGCAGGCCCCGCCACCGCCGGCGAAAACCACGACGGCACCGCGACGCCGATCAAACACGTGGTCGTGATCTTCCAGGAGAACGTCTCCTTCGACCACTACTTCGCCACCTATCCCAAGGCCGCCAACACCCCCGGAGAAACCCAGCAGGGCGCCGGCACCCCGGCGGCGGCCTTCACCGCGGCGAAAAACACGCCCAAGGACATCAACACCCTGGCCACCGCCGGATTGCTGGCACCGAACAACCCCAACTCGGCACAACCGGCCCGGCTCTCACCGATGCAAGCCGTGACCTGCGACCAGGACCACGGGTACGCGGCCGAGCAGAAGGCCTACAACGGCGGGGCGATGGACAAGTTCGTCCAGTTCACCAGCCGGGACGCCTGCGGCACCAACCAGTACGGCCACCCCGGCCTGACCATGGACTACTACGACGGCAACACCGTCACCGGCATCTGGAACTACGCCCAGAACTACGCAATGAGCGATAACCACTTCAGCACCGTCTTCGGCCCCTCCACCCCCGGCGCCCTGAACCTGGTCTCCGGCCAGACCCACGGGGCCACCGAATACACCGCAACCGGAGAGCCCGTAGCCACTCTGGCAGCCGGAAGCAGCGCTGTCCGCCAGCCCGATGCAAACGGCGTCGGCACCGTCATCAACGACCCCGACCCGGTCCACGACGACTGCTCGAACAACAGCCACGCCAAAACCGGCAATCTGGCCGGCATGGCCGGGAAGAACATCGGGGACCTGCTCAACGCCAAGGGCACCTCCTGGGGCTGGTTCCAGGGCGGCTTCACACCCACTACCGCCGCGACCGCGACCACCCCGGCGTCGTGCCTTTCCAGCCACACGAATGCCGCCGGAGCCAGCGTCGTTGACTACTCCCCCCACCACCAGCCGTTCCAGTACTACGCCTCCACCGCCAACCCCCACCACCTGGCGCCGGCATCGGACGCGGAAATCGGCCACAACGGCCAGGCGAACCACCAATACGACCTCAGCGCGTTCAACAAGGTCCTCAACACCGACAACATGCCCGCCGTGTCCTTCCTCAAAGCCGGAATGTTCCAGGACGGCCACGCCGCCTACTCAGACCCCGTCGACGAACAGAACTTCATCACAAACACCGTGAACCAGATCCAGAAATCCCAGAACTGGGACAACACCGCCGTCGTCCTCGCCTACGACGACTCGGACGGCTGGTACGACCACGCCGCAGCCAAGGTCAAGAACTCCTCCAGCACCGCCGACGATGCCACCTGGTGCCAGAACGCCGCAGCCGGCGGAATCCCAATGGCCGGCGGCTACGCTGACCGCTGCGGGCCCGGCCCGCGCCAGCCGCTGGTGGTCATCTCCCCTTACGCAAAAAAGAATTTCGTGGACCACGCCCAAACCGACCAAGCCTCGATCCTGCGCTTCATCGAAGAAAACTGGCACGCCGGCCGAATCGGTGACGGCTCCGCCGACGCCACCGCCGGCCCGGTGAACGCCATGTTCAACTTCGACAAACAGCGCAAAGACAAGGTCCTGCTCAACGAACAAACCGGCGCCATCGCCTCCATCACCAACAACGACAACGGCAACGGCAACAACAAAGGCAACAACAAATCAGACAACCATGACGGAACCACCCGCACCAACGACGTCAACAACTCCGGGAAGTAGGCACCCGCAGCAGTGCACGCCGGTCTGTGGCCGCACAACATCACTTAGAAACGCCACCCGGCCCAGCCGCCGGGTGGCGCTTCTGTCCCCGCCCTCAACGACTCCCGCCCGTTCGCTGCCGAAGTCCCTCAAGGATGAAGACCCCGGCGTGCGGCGGGACGCCCAGGACGCGAATGCACAGGATGCGGGTTGTCTCCAGGCGCATGCGCTCGGCACTGGCGACCTACCGGAAAATTTACCCCCGCGTCCATGACGAATTAGCAGCCCCTCCTCCCGCGCCGTCCAGGGGCGCCTGGGAGCAGACGGGGGACCGCTGACCACTCAGAGCAAGCACGACCACTACACAGAACCCCTGCGTGGTGCCGGATGTTGCAGCCACGCTGTCCTTCCCTGCCATGCATGTCGCGCAAAGTTCACCACGCCTATGCCGAGCCTTTACCTGGCACTGGCACAGTCCTTCTGGGGTTACCAGTAAGTAATACAGTGCATTAGGAGCAGCTCATGGCAGGTTTGGACCGTCGACGTTTTCTTCAGCTATCGGGCGCGGGAGCAGCAAGTGCCGCGATCTCGCAGATGCTGGGGCAGAGTATCGCCCGTGCCGCGGAGATCCCGGCCAACCGGGCCACGGGCTCGATCAAGGATGTCGAGCATGTTGTGATCTTTATGCAGGAGAATCGGGCGTTGGACCACTACTTCGGGACTCTGAAGGGTGTGCGCGGCTTTGGGGATCCGCATCCCGCGGTGCTGCCCAGCAACAAGAATGTGTGGCATCAGAACAATGGCAGCCGCGACGTTCTCCCGTACCACCCGGACGCGCCGGATCTGGGCATGCAGTTCATGGAGGACCTCGACCACTCCTGGGAGCTCACCCACGAGGCGTTCAACAACGGCAAGTACGATCAGTGGCTGCCGGCGAAGTCCGAGGCCACGATGGCGTTCTACGAGCGCAAGGACATTCCGTTCCACTTCGCCCTTGCCGACGCGTTCACGGTTTGCGACCAGTACCACTGCTCGGTCCTTGGCCCCACGGACCCGAACCGCTACTTCATGTTCGCCGGCGGTGATGACCCGGGCCGCAAGGGCGGCGGCCCGGACTTGTGGAACGGTGAGAACGGGTACTGGTGGAGCACCTACCCGGAGGAGCTTGAGAAGGCCGGAGTTTCGTGGAAGGTCTACCAGGACATCGGTGACGGCCTAGACGCCACGGGTTACTGGGGCTGGACCAACGACGCGTATATCGGCAACTACGGCGATAACTCGCTCTTGTACTTCAAGCAGTACCAGGACGCCAAGCCGGGGACGCCCTTGTATGAGAAGGCGCGGACAGGGACGAATGGCAAGGCCGGCGATGACCTCTTCCGGGTCCTCCGCGAGGACGTTTCGGGCGGCACGCTCCCCCAGGTCTCCTACATTGTGGCCCCGGAGGCCTACTCGGAGCACTCGAACTGGCCGCCGAACTTCGGTGCCTGGTACGCGGCAAACATCCTGGACATCCTCACCTCCAACCCGGAGGTGTGGAGCAAGACGGCAGTGCTGTTCATGTACGACGAGAACGACGGCTTCTTCGACCACATCGTCCCGCCGCACCCGAACACCCCGCAGGTCCCGGGCGCCTCCACGGTCTCCACTGCCGGCGAGTGGTACGACGGCAGCCCGACCTATTACGGCAGCAAGGACGTTCCGGGGCACTTCGGCCTCGGCGTGCGCGTGCCGATGATCGTGGCCTCGCCGTGGAGCATGGGCGGCTGGGTGTGTTCCGAGACCTTCGACCACACCTCCATCGTCCGCTTCCTCGAGGCCCGCTTCGGCGTCGCCTCACCGAACATCACGCCGTGGCGCCGTGCAGTCAGCGGCGACCTCACCAGCGCGTTCGACTTCTCCGCCAGCGGCGGCGCGGCGCCGGCCATGCCGGACACCTCGGCATACAAGCCTGTTGACCACCAGCGCCACCCGAGCTACGTCCCGACGCCCCCGGTGACAAACTCGATGCCCGCGCAGGAGAGGGGCACCCGTCCATCCCGCGCGCTCGGCTACGCCCTCGATGTCGAGACGAAGATCGATGCCGGCCAGCTCACCGCCCGCTGGGCGAACCGGGGCACCCTCGGCGCGCACGTGCAGGTCCGCTCGAACCTTCTCCCGCAGGCCCCGTACTCATACACCATCGGGGCAACAGCGGCCCTCGACGCGTCCTGGGCGCTCGGCGCCGAGTACGACGTGCACATGCACGGGCCGGCAGGCTGGTACCGCCGCCTCGCCGGCACGACGGCCGCCGCGGATCTCCGTGTCACGGTTACCGCCGACGGCAAATCGCCGCACGCACAGTTCCGGATCGAGAACACCGGCTCCGCGGGCGCAGCCCTGACCTTCAAGGACGCCTACGGGGCCGGTTCCCGGTCGCTTTCACTCAACCCGGGCCAGGGCAAGACCGTCGCCATCCCCACCCAGGGCGGCTGGTACGACCTGACAATCACCTCCGCCGCGGACGCCAAGCTTATCCGGGTCCTGGCCGGCAGGCTCGAGAACGGCCGACCGCTCACGAGCGACCCCCAGCTGGGCCGATGACAGGCACCGGCCGGGGCGTCAAACGTCAGATTGGGGCTCTCACCCCAACCGGATGCTCAGGGCACCTCGGACCGGGGCCTGTCTGACGAAGGCCGCCGCAGTGCCAGTATCCAACGCAGGTCTGGGAAGGAGTGATCCGACAGCACCGACCGAGGCCGGGCCGGATTCTGGCAGCGAAGATTCATGTCGCCGACTCTTGGAATTCAGCTCGTGCCAATAGTCTCGTCCGGGGATCCGGAGACCACGACGAGGAGAGTTCCATGCGTTCAATGACAAGATTCGCGGCCGCCACGGTCGGGGCCGTCCTGCTGTCAACCACTTTGCTGGCTCCGCCGGCGCTGGCAGCCAACAACGGCAACGACGCAGGACAGACTAACGGCAACGGGCACCAAGGCAACACCCATGGCTTCAGCTTCGGAGTGATCGGCGACGTACCCTACGGCGACGCTGAAATCCAAGCGTTCCCGTCCTACGTTCAGGACCTCAACGCACACAAGGAACTGAACTTTGTCGCGCACGTCGGAGACATCAAGAATGGATCTTCCCAGTGCACTGACCAGTACTTCGAAGCCATCAAAAAAACTTTGACAGCTTCACCGCACCGCTCGTCTACACCCCGGGCGACAACGAGTGGACAGACTGCCACCGCTCGAACAACGGAGCCTACAACCCCTTGGAAAGACTCGCCAAGGTTCGGGACCTCTTCTTCCCCAAGCCCGGGCTCACGCTCGGTGCACCCATGAAGGTGAAGTCGCAGGCCAAGGAAGGCTTCCCGGAGAACGTCAGCTTCCGCCAGCATGAGGTCGCCTTCACGGCCGTCAACATTACCGGCAGTAATAACTCGATGCTGCCTTGGACCGGGCTCGGCCAAACCCAGCCCACTGCCGCCCAACTGGATGAGGTTAAGCAACGGACCCGAGCGGATATCGAGGAGTTGAAGAACACCTTCCGGACGGCGCAAAACAACGGTGACCGGGCCGTCGTCGTGATGACGCAGGCCGACGTGTTCGACCCGACAATCACGGCTCCGTCCCAGAGTGATTTCGGTGCTTTCAGGGCCTTGGTGCAGACCCTGATCGAGGAATCGAACTCTTTCAGCGGCCCGGTCTATCTGATCAACCGCGACAGCCACGTTTACAACCAGGACCATCCCCTCGCGGCCGGCTCGGCCTGGCTCTCCTTCTACGGCCAAGCCACAGCGGCGAAGAACCTGACGCGAGTCACTGTGGATGGCTCCAACAATGCGAAGGACTGGCTCAAAGTCACCGTCAATCCGGAGCATTCAACGAGCGTCATGTCGTTCGAACGGGTCCCGTTCACGCACCCGGCTTCCTAGGCAGGACTATCCGGGCGATGCCCGGCGCGGTTGAAGACGCCGAGCAGTCAAAGACAGCGGCCTATTGAAGCCCTGTATGAGGTTGAGGGAACCACTAAATATGCGTGGGTGAGACCTATGAGAATCCCACGGCGGACAGGCCAGCCGGGACATCCCGATGAAGCAGAAAGCTCCTCAACTCCGGATATGAACTCCGTATGTTTGGCCCGCAGCGCCTATCGTCTAAAACGCGAATGCGTCGTCCTAAGTGCCGGCCATGGCGAACCGTCCCGGAAACCGCCCACATGGATCCGGGGCCTCCTTTGCGTATCCCCGGCCGGACCTGCCGGACTGGCCGGACTTCCACAGCCGCCGCACAGCCTGACCATAAAGCCCACATATGGGCCGCCGGGAAGGTTGAGCCATGACATCCACAGACCAGGCCACAGGAACCCTGCCCCGCGCCACGGCGACGCCGGCCGGCCCGGCGGCACCGGCCGCACGGTCAAGGCTTGCCCTGACCGACGCGCCCGTCCCGGCCCCGACCGCCGGGCCACTTGCCGGACCCGGCGCCCGGCGCTCAGCCATTGATACGCGTACCAGTACACCCGTGCTGGACATCACCGTTCCGGTCTTCAACGAAGAACGGGATCTCGAAGCATGCCTACGCCGGCTCCATGCGTACCTTCTCGGCGCCTTCCCGCACTCCTTCCGGATCACAGTGGCGGACAACGCCAGCACCGACGGAACGCTCAAGGCGGCGGAACGCGTAGCCCGCGAGCTGCGCGAAGTGACAGTTGTCCATATGGCCGAAAAGGGCCGTGGAAACGCGCTTCGCAAGGTGTGGCTTGCCTCGCCGTCGCCGGTCCTGGCATACATGGACGTGGATCTTTCCACTGATCTGGCCGCCCTCGGGCCGCTCCTCGCGCCGCTCATTTCGGGGCACTCCGACCTGGCGATCGGGACGCGGTTGACCCGCAACTCGCGCGTGGTCCGGGGACCCAAGCGCGAATTCATCTCGCGCAGCTACAACCTGCTGCTGCAGTCCCTCATGGGCGCCCACTTCAGCGATGCGCAGTGCGGTTTCAAGGCGATCCGGGCGGACGTGGCGCGGCAGCTGCTCCCCCACACGCTGGACAACGCCTGGTTCTTCGACACCGAGCTGCTGGTCTTGGCGGAAAAGTGCGGCCTGCGCGTCCACGAAGTCCCGGTGGACTGGACCGACGACCCTGATTCCAGCGTGGACATCGTCCAGACTGCCCTCGCCGATTTGCGCGGCATGGCACGGTTGAGCCGGGACCTGGTCTCGGGCCGGGTCCCGGTGCCCGAACTGCGCGCCGCCCTGGCCCGCGGACCGCTGCCGGCCTCCTCCCGGACCCAGGAACAAAGCTCCGGCGGAAGCCTCTTCGGGCAGCTGGTCCGATTCGGCAGCATCGGCGTCGCCTCCACGCTGGCCTACCTGGCGATTTTCCTGCTCTGCCGCGGGATCATGGACCCGCAGCTGGCAAATTTCCTTGCGTTGCTCACCACCGCCGTGGCCAACACCGCGGCCAACCGTCGCTTCACGTTCGGCATCCAGGGCAGCAGCCAGGCGGCACGCCACCATTTCGAGGGACTGCTGGTCTTCGGGATCGGGCTGGCCCTGACCTCGGGCGCCCTGGCCCTGGTGCACGCCGCGTCGGGAGCGGCACCGGACCGCTGGCTTGAACTGCTCGTGGTCACCGCCGCCAACCTGGCCGCCACAGCCGTGAAATTCCTGCTCTTCCGGCTGGTGGTCTTCCGCGACCGCCCCAGCGACACCGTTCCGGCGCCCGGCGTCACGAATGCTGTTCCGGCGCCCGCCGTCCGCGATGCCTCCCTCCCCCGCACAGAAAAGGCCAAGTAAATGACGGCAACCATCAGCCCCACCACCGGAGCCCAGTCAGGTTCACCGGCTGGCAGGCCGCCGGCAGCCCAGGAAACGCCTGGCACTCTACCTGGGGACGCCGGGACGGGCACCCGCCGGCCCGCAGCCCACGTGTCCGCAATCCAGCCTCCCGCAACCCAGAGCCGCCGCGACCGCCTGCTGTTCGGACCGCAGTCCCGGTGGGTGCGGCCCTCGGCGGCGCTGCTGCTGGTGGTCACCGCGGCGTTGTACCTGTGGAACCTGGAAGCCACCGGCTCCGCCAACTCCTTCTACGCCGCGGCGATCCAAGCCGGGACCAAGGACTGGACCGCGCTGCTGTTCGGTTCCCTCGACGCCGGCAATGCCATCACGGTGGATAAGCCGCCGGCCGCCCTCTGGATTCCCGGCCTCGCGGGACGGATCTTCGGCTTCTCGGCACTGAGCATGCTCATTCCCCAGGCACTCATGGGAGTAGCCGCCGTCGGGCTTCTCTACCTGACCGTCAAGCGGGTGTCCGGACCGGCTGCGGGCCTGCTCGCCGGCGGCGCCCTGGCGCTGACCCCGGTGGCCGCCCTGATGTTCCGGTTCAACAACCCGGACGCGATGCTCACCCTGTGCCTGGTGCTGGCCGCCTACCTCACCACGCGCGCCATCGAGAAGGCAGGGTGGAAGTGGCTCGCCGTGGCCGGCGCCGTGATCGGCCTGGCCTTCCTGTCCAAGATGCTGCAGGGCTTCCTGATCGTTCCCGCGTTGGCCCTGGCCTACCTGTGGGCGGCACCCACCACACTCGGCCGCCGGCTCCTGCACCTGCTGGCCGCCGCCGCCGGGATTGCCGTGATGGCCGGAAGCTACCTTGTGCTGTTCCAACTTACTCCCACCTCGGTCCGCCCGTACATGGCGGGCTCGGAGACCAACAGCTTCCTGGAACTCACGTTCGGCTACAACGGCCTGGGCCGGATCACCGGGTCCGGCGGGGGCATTCCTGCCGGAGGCAATCTGGGCGGGAACTTTGGCGGGAGCGCCGGCGGCCCGGGCGGCAACGGAAACGTGGGCTTCGGCGGCACGCCCGGGATCACCCGGATGTTCGGGACCAGTTTCGGCGGCGAGGTGTCCTGGCTCCTGCCGGCGGCCCTGATCCTGCTGGCGGCCGGGCTTTGGTTCACCCGGCGCGAGGCCAGGACCTCAAAAACCCGTGCGGCGCTGCTGCTGTGGGGCGGCTGGCTGGTGATCACGGCCGGAATCTTCAGCTTCATGAGCGGCACCGTGCATCCGTACTATGCCGTGGCGCTGGCCCCTGCGATCGCGGCCGTGGCGGGCATCGGCTCCGTGGAGCTGTGGCGGGGCCGGGCCTACTGGCCGGCCCGGGTTGTCCTGGCCGTGACAGTACTGGCCACCTCGGTCTGGTCCGCCATACTCCTGGGCCGCGATCCTGCCTGGCTTCCCGGGCTCCGGGTGATCGCGGTGGTCCTGGGCGTGCTTGCGGCCGCGGCGTTATTCCTGCGGGCAGACAGCCTGGCTGCCCTCCCGGTGCGGTTCCGCAAGGCCGCCACGGCGGGGGTCGTGATCCTCGCACTGCTCGCCGGCGGCCTCGGGAGCACCGCCTGGACGCTGGCCACCGTGGCTCAGCCGCATTCCGGCTCGATCCCCACGTCCGGTCCCACCGCGTCCGCGATGGGCGGCGGCTTCGGGGCAATAGGCAGGGCCGGCAGTGCCGGTGCTGATGGCGGCGCCGGTGGCGGCCCCGGCGGGGAAACGTCCTCGACAGAGCTGACGGCGCTCCTGAAGTCCTCCGGCGCCAAGTGGTCCGCGATTGTCTCCGGCGCCACCCAGGCCGCGAGCCTGGAACTCGCCACCGGCACCAGCGTGATCGCACTCGGCGGCTGGAACGGCGGCGACCCTTACCCGACGCTCGCGCAGTTCCAGGCGATGGTGGACCGCGGCGAGATCGGCTACTTCATCTCCGGCGGCATGGGCGGCATGGGCGGGGGCCGCGGGGGCAACTCCGAGGTCGCCACCTGGGTCGCGGCCAACTACCAGGCCCAGACCGTAGGCAACACCACCGTCTACAAGCTGGGAGCATAAGCCGCCATGACTGACACCGTGAGCCCCAGCGCGGCACCGGCCCGCACACCAGGCCCGCCGCAGCCGCAAGTCCCGGACCGTGGTCGGCGCCTGGCGGCCCCGGCTGCCGGCGGCACGCGCGCCGTCTCCGACGCCCGGCCGCTGCGGCGGCGGCTGGAACTCGCGGCGTTGCTACTGGCCACGGCCGCGCTCTACCTGTGGAACCTCGGCGCCTCCGGCTGGGCGAACGCCTTCTACTCCGCGGCGGCCCAGGCGGGGTCGCAGGACTGGGCGGCCTGGTTCTTTGGCTCTTTCGACTCAGCCAACGCCATCACTGTGGACAAGCCGCCGGCGTCGCTGTGGGTGATGGGGTTGTCGGTGCGGATCTTCGGGTTGAGTTCCTGGAGCGTCCTCGTGCCGCAGGCGCTCATGGGGGTCGGCACGGCCTGGCTCCTCTATCTGGCCGTACGCCGGGCCGCGGCCCCCGCCACGGCCGACGCCCGTCTGGCCCACCGTGCGGGGCTCCTCGCCGGCGCGGTCATGGCGCTGACCCCGGTGGCCGTGCTGATGTTCCGGTTCAACAACCCCGACGCCCTGCTGGTGCTGTTGCTGACCGCCGCCGCCTACGCCGTGTTGCGGTCCATCCAGGATGCACGCCTGCGCTGGCTGCTGTTCGCCGGGGCGCTCCTGGGCTTCGGGTTCCTTACCAAACAGCTGCAGGTCCTGCTGGTGGTACCCGGCTTCGCCGTGGCCTACCTGCTTGCTGCGCCAGCCGCGGCAGGCCGGCGGATCCTTCACCTGCTCGGCGCAGGCGCGGCGATGGCCGTCGCGGCCGGCTGGTGGCTGGCCGCCGTCGAACTCATTCCCGCGGCCAACCGCCCTTACATCGGCGGCTCGCAGAACAACTCCATCCTGGAGCTGACCCTCGGCTACAACGGCTTGGGCCGGCTGACCGGCGATGAAACCGGAAGTGTTGGCGGCAGCAACGGCTGGGGCACGCCCGGGCCGTTCCGGCTCTTCAACAGCGAGTTCGGCGGCCAGATCGCCTGGCTGCTGCCGTCGGTGCTGCTGCTCGGAGCCGGGCTGCTCTGGCTGGGCCGCCGCGCGCCGCGCACCGACGCAGTGCGGGCCTCGGTGATCATCTGGGGCTCTTGGGTTGTTGTCACCGGCCTGACGTTCAGCTTCATGGCCGGGATCATCCACCCGTATTACATGGTGGCGCTGGCTCCCGGGATCGCGGCGCTCGCCGGGCTCGGCGGCATCCTGGTCTGGCAGCGGCGGGACCAGCCTGCAGCGGCCGCCGTCCTCGCCGTCGCGATCGTGGCGGCCGGGGCCATGGCCGCCGTACTCCTCGGCCGCACCGCGGGGTACTTGCCATGGCTGCGCTGGGTGGCGCTCCTGGGCTCCCTCGCCGCCGCAACCCTGGTCCTGACCGCCGCGGCCCCGGGAATCAAGGGATTCAAGGGGATCGCGGGAGTCGAGGGACCGGGGATGAAGGTGTCCGGGATCATGGTGCGGACGACGGCGACGCTCGCCGTCGTCGCCGCCCTCGCCGGACCGCTGGCGTACTCGCTCTCCACCGCGTCCACGGCGCACAGCGGCTCGGTGGTCAGCGCCGGGCCGGCCGTGTCCGGCCGGGGCGGGGCCGGGCTGCCGCCGTCCCTCGGCGGTGCAGCCGGCGGTGGCTTCGGCGGCGCAACGGCGGTGAACGGCACCGGCACTGGCGGCTCTGGCCGCGGCCCTGGAGCGGGCGGAGCCGGCGGAATGGGCGGGCTGCTGGGGGCCAGCACGCCGTCGGCGGCCCTGGTGACCGCGCTGCAGACAGACGCGGGCGCCTACACGTGGGCTGCCGCCGTCGTCGGGTCCAACAACGCCGCCGGCTACCAGCTGGCAACGCAGCTGCCAGTGATGGCCGTGGGCGGGTTCAACGGCACGGACCCTGCGCCCACCCTGGCACAGTTCCAGCAGTACGTCACCGACGGCAAGATCCACTACTTCATCGCCGGGCGCATGATGCAGGGTGAAAGCGGATCCGACGATGCTGCACAGATTGCCGCGTGGGTGCAGGACAATTTCACCGCCCAGACCGTGGGCGGGGCCAGCGTGTATCGGCTGGCAGGTTAGGCGGGCTGGCAGGTTAGGCGGGCTGGCAGGTTAGGCGGGCGGGGCCGGGCCTCGGCCGGCCCCGGGGCCTAAAAGGTGAAGGACAGGCTTCGCACTCCGGCGCCGGTGAGGTGCGTGGTCACGGCGACCTCGGCGTAGTCAGGAATGTGAAGGACACCGTCCGGCAGTTCGCCGGCGTTGGGCCCTACCGCCACGGTCCGGATGCCGGCGGCGATGCCCGCAGCGATGCCGGCCGGGGCGTCCTCGAAGATCACCGCATCGGCCGGGGCCACACCCAGCAGGGAGGCCGCCCGGAGGTATCCCTCAGGGTGGGGTTTGCCTTGGCTGACGTCCTCGGACATGACCGAGACGGCCGGGACGCGGATCCCCGCGGCTGCCATCCGGACCTCGGCAAGGTCCCGGGAAGCGCTCGTCACCAGCGCTACGGCATCCGGCGGCAGGCTCGCCAGCAGCTCCAAGGCGCCGGGCACCGGGACGATGCCGCGGGTCTCGGCCAGCTCCATCCGTCCCAGCTCGGCGGCGAGGGCGTGGATGTCGGATCCGGGCGGGGCAAATCTGCGGACCGTGTCCATGGCCTGGACCCCATGCGAGGAGCGCAGGATCTCGCCGATTTCCAGGCCGTAGCGCCCGGCAAACGTGGTCCAGACCTGCTCCACGATGCTGGTGGAATCCACCAGCGTGCCGTCCATGTCGAACAGGACGGCGCGGGCGGTCAGGTTGGCAGTACTGGAACGGGCTGGAAGGCTCATGCCACCATCCTGCCGCATGACCCGGTCTAACCGCTGGGCGGGCCTCCCGTTGGTCCGGGGCGAAGCCGCCTCTGACCGTCGGATGGGATCAGCCGTTGGGCCGGTTGGGGATGTATTGCACGGCCCATTTGTTGCCGTCGGGGTCGGCGAAATGGACGAAGTGCCCCCAGTCCTGAACGTCGACGTCGCTGACGTCCACGCCGTTGTCCTTGAGCTGCTTGTGCGCGGCCTGGATGTCGCTGACCACTAGCTGCAGGGATGGAGCCGTACCGGGCGGGGCGTCGTTGAGGCCTTCCCCGATGGCAATCGAACAGCCCGAGCCCGGCGGAGTCAGCTGGACGAAGCGGATGCCGTCCATGGGCCGCTCGTCGTAGTCGGCGTTGAAGCCCACCTTGTTGACATAGAAATCCTTGGCTCGGTCCACATCGGAGACCGGCACAAACACGAGTTCAAGTTTCCAATCCATGGCGCACACGCTAGCGCGGACCGCGGCAATGCGGAAGGGACCCCCGGCGAACTGGTCCTAGCCGGCGATGCCGTACAAGCGGTCTCCCGCGTCGCCCAGGCCGGGCACGATGTACGACTTCTCGTCGAGCTTCTCGTCGATCGAGGCCAGGACGATTGTCACGTTGGAGTCGGAGAGCTCTTCCTCCAGCTTGGCCAGGCCCTCCGGGGCGGCGAGGAGGCAGATGCACGTGATGTCGGAGGCGCCGCGCTTGAAGAGGAACTTGATGGCCTCACGCAGGGTTCCGCCGGTGGCCAGCATGGGATCGAGGACGAAGATCTGCCGGTCCGTGAGGTCATCCGGGAGGCGCTCCGCGTACGTGATGATGTCCAGGGTCTCTTCGTCGCGGGCCATGCCCAGGAAGCCGACCTCGGCGGTGGGGACCAGCTTGGTCATGCCCTCGAGCATGCCCAGCCCGGCCCGGAGAATCGGGACCACCAGGGGGGTCGGCTTGGTGAAGTAAGTGCCGATGGTGGTGCTGACGGGCGTCTCGATGGTCTTCGGTTCGGTGCGGACGTCACGCGTGGCTTCGTAGGCCAGGAGCGTGACGAGCTCCTCGGTGAGCTGGCGGAAGACCGGGGACGGGGTGTTCTTGTCCCGCAGAACGGTGAGCTTATGGGCGACCAGCGGGTGGTCCACAACGAGAGTGCGCATGGGTCAAAACTATCACCCGGATGCGGAGGACCGTCCCGCGGGGCCGGGGGTATCGGCGTCGTTCGCGTCGGCCTGTGTAGTGCCGCCGGCAGGGCCGCCGGCAGTGGCGCTGGCGGCGCCGTTATGGAGGTGGGCGGGATGTTCGAAGGTCGGTGCGTCCCCGGCGTGTTCCCGGCGCCGCAACGCATGGAAGAACCGGTGCGCCATGATCACAATCCCCACCCAGGCCAGCCCGATGACCCACCCGACGATCACGTCGGTCATCCAGTGATGGCCCAGATAGACCCGGCTGAGGCCCATCGCGACGATGAAGATCACACCAGCGGCGATCAGGGCGATCCGAGCGCTGGTCCGTTTGATCTCCAGGCAGGCCAGGTACACCACGAGCGCGATCACCACCGTGGTGTTCAGCGTGTGACCGCTCGGGAACGACGGCGAGGTCTCGTAGGGCGGCACCGCGTCGGCATGGTCCGGGCGGACGCGGCCGATCATTTTTTTGCCCAGGGTTGTGGCAGTCACCGAGACGGCGGCCGCGCCGCCGATCAGGATCAGCGGACGCCAGCTCCGGGACTTGTAGATCAGCAGCGCCGTCAGGATGCTACCAAGGATGGGCATCCCGATCCCGCCGCCGATGTTGGTGAACCCGGTAACAAAGGCGTCCAGACCGGGGCTGCGCAACTGTTCCATGAACGCCAGTGCCGGCTTGTCCAGGTTCGCGAGCCCGGCGTCGTCCACCACGTTGTCGTAGACCTCGGCACTCACCAGCGCCAGGATCACCACCACCACACCGCCGATCAGCATGGTGATCCACAGGGCCGCGTAGGGCACCACCCATTTGCCCCAACGCCGCGCCAGCCAAGTCTCTGTTCCGGTGGTCACGGCCGTCTCCCGACTACTTGACTTCATTGACTACATAGGCCGCACAGCGGAGCTGCACAGCATGCTTAGGATCGAAACTATCATTGACCCATGACTGTCCCCGAGCCGCGCCATGCCGAATGGATGAGCCTTGCCCTGGCCGAGGCCCGGAATGCACTGGCCACCGCGGACGTGCCGATCGGTGCTGTCGTGATCGGACCGGACGGTTCCGTGCTGGGCACCGGGCGAAACGAACGCGAGGCCCTTGGGGACCCGACGGCCCATGCCGAGATGGTGGCCATCCGGGAAGCCGCCGCGCGGTTGCGGGCGCACCGGGCGCTGGAAGGCAAGGGCGACGACGGCTGGCGGCTGGAGGACTGCACCCTGGTGGTGACGCTGGAACCGTGCGCGATGTGCGCGGGAGCGATCGTCCTCGCCAGGATTCCGCGGGTGGTGTTCGGTGCCTGGGATGAGAAGGCAGGCGCCGCGGGTTCCGTGTTCGACATCCTGCGTGAACGCCGGCTCAACCACTGGGTGGAAGTCTTTGCGGGCGTCCGGGAGCAGGAGTGCGCCGCACTCCTGCGGGATTTCTTCGCCGGGCACCGCGCCTGATCCGTTCCGGCTAGCCGGCCGTACCGGCGGTCGGTGACCCTGCCGTGGAGGCTCCTGCAGATGCCGCGAGCGCGTCGATGCGCTTCTGCCGGGAGGCCGGAGAGTCCAGGCTGAAGGCGCGGAAATCACCGAGGTCCTCGAGGATCCAGGCTTCCACCTCGGCGATCCGCTGCGTTACGGCGGGGGTGGGGCCTTGGAACAGCCAGGGCACGATCCTCTCCTTGGCCGGTTCGTACTGCCAGAGCCCGATGATCCGGCCGCGGTCCAGGATGGGGTGGTCCGGGAGATCCGCCTGCAGCGCGAGCGATCCCAGCGCCTGTTTGTGCCGGTCTTCCTCCGCGAGCAGGTCCGCCGCGTTGCGGCGCAGCAGGAACAGGGAGTCTGTTCCGGCCAGCAGCTGGATCTGTTCCCCCGCCGGCTCCTCGAATGCGGCGAGGCGGCCGACGTCCGCGGGCAGCATCCACAGCGGGTCGCCCCCGGTCTCGGCCTGTGACGGGGCCGGCGCGGTGGGCACCTCGACGGCACCGACGGCGGCGAGCGCCGTCTTGCTTTGCGCCACCGTGAACCCTGTGAACCACTGTGATTGCTTGAGAGTTGCTCCGCCGGTCCAGCCCAGGTAGCGGCGGATCAGCTCGGTGCGCGCGGCGTCATCGTCCAGGCCGCTGGGCGCCAGGCCCCAGGGCTCGTAGGCGTAGCGCTGCTGGTCCAGGCGGCCGTTGGCCGGGACGCGGCGGATCTTGCCCTGCGACTGCAGGATCCCCAGGGCGGTGGGCAGCGTGGTGGTGGCGCCCTTCTTCTTGCCTTCCTCGCCGAGGTTCCGGATCGAGTCGCCCAGTTCTTCCTTGAGCTGCCGCGGATCCATCGGCCCCTCCGCCTCGGCGAGCACGTGCAGCACCTGCTCCTCCAGGAGCGTGATTTCGCCTCGTTCCACGCCCAGCCGACCGAGCACCCGGATGGCCTCGGCGGCGTCCTTGCCCAGCTTCAGCGCCCAGGCGAAGTCTTCCCGGCCCAGGACGTAGGTGCAGCCGCGGGCGACGGGCAGTTCGAGAATCCGGTGGGCCAGGACGTCGGTGTCCACCTGTTCGCGGCGGATGCCCGCCCGGGCGAAGAGCGTGAGGTAGGGGTTGGCGCCGCCCACGGACCGGGCCCAGCCTGCCCGGGCGAGAACCTGCTCCGACGTGCATCCGGCCAGCGAGCCGTCCAGGCCCTGCCGGTGCCAGGCCCACGCCCGGAGCCGCTCCGGGGTCAGGCTCTGCGGCTCCGGCAGGTTGACGGGCTCTTCTACCGACGGCGATTGGGAGGCGACAGGGTGGGTGCTCATGGGCTCATTCTCCAACAGCTTCTCTGTCAGCGGTATCACGAAGCCGTATCAACCTGCGCCGCCGGTTTCCCGGATTCGCCGGTTTCGGGAGGTTCCGTCGATTCGCTCGATTCCAGTGAGGAGCTCCAGAACTGTACGGGCGGTGGCGTCCCAGCCGGGCAACCGGTCCCGGGCGTCCGCTGCCGCGTCCCGCCAGCGTTTCCTGAGTCCAGCGTCGCCCAGCCAGCGGCGGAGCAGATCCGACAACGGGGCGGGGTCCGTTCCAAGTCCGACGGCGGCGCCCGGCAGCGGCGTGTCAGGCACCGGCGTGCCAGGCCGGCTGCCCGGCACCGGCAAGCCGGACAGGCTGCCGGCGGCGAGCGCCTCGACGGCTCCGGTGCCCTCGCGCACCACCACGGGAACACCGCGGGCAAGCGATTCGGTGACTACCAGTCCGTAGGTTTCGGCCCGGGAAATCAGCAGGCTGAGATCGGCGGCGTCCCATTCGGCCTCCAGCGCCGGGCCACGGAGTTCGCCCGGGATGCGGACCCGCCCGGCCAGGCCCAACCGTTCCACGGAGTCCCGGAGCTGCGCGGCATAACCGGGGTCGGTGGTGTCCGAGCCGATCAGGGACCCTGTCCAGGGCAAGTCCGTGAGCCGGGCGAGCGCGTCCAGCAGGAGCGACTGGTCCTTGTTCGGCAGCAGCGCCGCCACGGCGACCAAGTGCGGTACGCCGGCGGACAGGCTTCCCGCCGCCAGCGGGGCGGGCGCAGTACCGGGCAGGGCAACCCTGATGCCGGCCAGGCCGTGCCGGGCGCGGATGCCCGCCGCGGCCGAGCCACTGGTGCAAATGACACCGGCCGCGGCCTGCAGGGCCCTGCGTTCATGCTCCGCATGGTCCGGGAGTGGCATGTGCAGCAGGATCCAGACCTCCTGCCCCGCCGCGGCGGCCGCCTCCAGTTCGTCGGGCGCGCCGCAGGCGAGGAGGCTGTCCACCAAGGATACGGAGGGCGCCGAGCGCAGCAGCCTGGCCAGGCGCCGCCGGTCCCCCGCGCTGCCCCCTGGCCAGTCGCCGTCGAGCGGGCAGGTTTCCACCGCGGCGCCGAGGACCCCCAGTTCCCGTGCGATCGCCGCGTTGTAGACGTTGCCGCCAGAGTTGTGCCGGACGTTGCCGGGCACCACGAACCGGAGGCGAACGCTGGCCGGGGGCATCTGCGGTGCTTAGCGGGCGTCGAAGTCCAGCGAGAAGCTTGCCCAGGCATCGGGAGTCTCGCGCAGGGTGACGTCCAGCCCGGCAAGGTCGCGGCCGTCGTTGCCGACGCGGATCTGGGCGGCGACGGCGTTGGCGATGTACTGTGCCAGGGCCTCGGTGGTGCTCAGCTTTCCGGCGAAGTCGGGGTGCTCGTCGAGGTTCTTGTAGTTCAGCCCCTCGAGGACCTCGTCCAGCACGTCCCCCGCCGCGCCGATGTCCAGCACGATCGCGTCGTCGTTGAGCTCACGACGGCGGAAGGTCACCTCCGTGACGAACGTGGCCCCGTGCAGGCCCTGGGCCGGGCCGAAGGCTTCGCGCGGAAGGCTGTGGGCGATCATGAAGTTTCGGCGGACGGTAAGACTGAACACGGGCTACCTCGTGGCTTCGGTGGGCTGGGCTTGGGCGGATGAGACTTGGATGGATGGGGCTTCAGGGGCTGGGGCTCCGGTGGACGGGTATTCAATGACGTGGCACAGGGCGTCCAGGGTCCCGTCCGCGAGCCGCTGGACTGCGCCGGGGAGCTCCTCGAACGTTGAGGATCCGGTCAGGAACACGTCGAAGACCGGGTCCCGCAGCAGCGACACGGCCAGCGCGAGGCGGTCGGCGTTGGTGCGGCGGTGCCGGCGGGCGCGGGCCACCATCCCCACCTGGCTGGCCCGGATGGACAGGCGGCGGGCATGGAAGTCCTCCCCCAGTGGCAGCGAGATCGCCCGGTCGGCGTACCAGGACATTTCGATGATGTCGCCGTCATCGCCCACCAACTGCAGGCTCCGCTGCAGGCCTTCCTGCGAGGCCGAGCAGTGGATCACGATGTCGCAGTCCGGGAGCGCGTCGTCGGGGTGGCTGAAGTCGACGCCTAGGGCGTCCGCGAACGCGCGCTTGGCGGGGTCGACGTCGATCAGCTGGAGCCGCGCGAGCGGAAAACCGGCCAGGAGCTTGGCCACCATGCCGCCGACGAGTCCGGCCCCGATCACGGCAACCCTGTCGCCCAGTCGCGGCCCGGCCTCCCAGATGCCGTTGACGGCGGTTTCCACCGTGCCGGTGAGTACCGCGCGGCGGGCGGGAACGTCGTCGGGAATCACGGTAAGTGATCCGACTGGGACGACGAAGCGGTCCTGGTGCGGGTAGAGGCAGAAAACGGTCTTGCCCGCCCAGCCGTCCGGGCCGGCCTCGACCACGCCCACGGTGAGGTAGCC
This sequence comes from Arthrobacter sp. 05L421, assembly GCF_056397785.1. Classification (NCBI taxonomy): domain Bacteria; kingdom Bacillati; phylum Actinomycetota; class Actinomycetes; order Micrococcales; family Micrococcaceae; genus Arthrobacter; species Arthrobacter sp. 05L421. Next base: position 159,352 of record NZ_JBFTOC010000011.1, on the reverse strand, counting down.
GAACTTCACCGGGTAGGGGAAGTCCCCCTCCTGGTTGGGGGCGGCCATGGCATCGGCGACGCACGCCGGGACGCTGGCGTGATGGACCACCAGCTCGGTGCCCTTGCTGATGCCCGAATACAGGGTGCGGACCATCGCCTCCCCGGGACCGGGGGCGGGCACGTCCTCGCTGCGGAGCTCGCCCTGTTGCGGGCCGACGGTCCAATAGGCGGTGGCGTGCCGTTCAGAAGTAGTCATTGTGCTTACGAATCTAGTGCCCACTCTGTTCCTGGGGAAGCGTGCCGCGCGCGTTCGCGGTGCTGTGCGGAAGCCGTTGTGGCTCGTTTTGTGGATGGGCGCCTTGCTCCGGTACCCTAGTCAGGTTGGTGACGTGTCCGAGCGGCCGAAGGTGCAACACTCGAAATGTTGTTTGGTGTAAAAGCCAACGTGGGTTCAAATCCCACCGTCACCGCCAATGAGAAAGGCCCTGCTTCCCTTGTAAACAAAGGGAATCAGGGCCTTTTGCTTTGCCCATAGGTGGCTCATTGGCAAAAGATTGGCAAAACTTAACTATGGCGCCTCCGGAGAGCCAACAACTTTGCGCTCCCGCCCCGACGTCATCCTTCATGTCCGGCCTGTGATGCCTTGGACGACTGCCGCGCATTGCTGTTCGGAGGTGACGTCGAGCGGGAAGAAGTCCGCCAGTGCCTGGCCCTCCTTGGGGGGCGCGGTCGGCGCCTAGGATGAGGGCGCCCCACGCCGCATTCCACGGAAGGCGGCCCCAGGGTGCGGCGGCTGGACGATCCGCGGATCATTTATTACAGTCTTGCGGTGTCGAATGCAGGGCAAACGGACACGACGTCCGGGAAGGGGGCGCACATCACCGCTGACCAACACCACCAACCCACTGTTTCATCCGCTGCATGGGCCGATGGGTGCGGCTCCTGTGGAGCCGCACCCTTCGTCGTCGCACTCCCGCCGCCACACTGCCCTGAAGGGTCGCTGCGGGGTGCGCTCATCCGATGCTGCTGCGGCCGGGGATTGGGAAGATCAGGTTTGGGTACGCAGGTTCGTGGTCTCGGAAATTCAGGGGCTTGGGGTCCATTGCCAGTCTACAGTTGAGACGTCCGCGTCCGTCCTGCAGTATTTCCGGCCGGTCATCGAGTCGTTGTGTCCCACCTTGTAGGTGTAGTCGATGCCGAGCTCGTAACCGCTTGCACCATCCGCGAGCGTGATCTGTTTGAGCCCGCTGGAAAATGCGATTTTGACCAGGGTGACTTTTACCGGGCGCCGCTGTCCGGGTGCCGGTGTTGCACCGGAGGCCTGGTTCTGAAGCTCTTTCAGGCAGATATTTTTCACCCGCTGCGTCACGGCGGGGTCCCCGTCGGCAACGGACGGTGGGGACTCCGGAGGGGGTGTCGCCGTCTCCGTTACGGCCCGCTCCGGGGAAGTTGTCGGGTCCACCAATGGGGGCGCGGCCACGGGCTGGCTGCAGGAGACCAAGAGCGTGCCCGAGACCAGCAGGACGCCGATCAGGGTTGGCCCGGATCGATTCATAGCGCCCCCTTGCATTGTCGCTTGTTCCCTGACGGCATCTCCGAAAAGGCCATGCGCCCGGTACTGGACTGGGATGTGCCCGGACCTGGGGGCCGGGCACGTCCAGCTTCGTTGTATCCTTCCGGAATGGCCCTTGGAAAAACTGGGCAGCCGGTGGGAACGGGTCGGGCGCCCCAGGGGTACTACACGCTGGTGGCGTCCTGCACTTCGCCGACGAGTTCTTCGATGATGTCCTCGAGGAACAGCACACCGGTGGTGTTGCCGTCGACGTTGAAGACCCGGGCGACGTGCGCGCCGGTGCGGCGCATGGTGGCCAGGGCGTCCTCCAAATCGTTGCCGAGAAACGCGGAGGCGAGCCGGCGGATCCGCTTGGCCGGCACCGGCAGGTGGAACTTCTCGACGGTGGTGAGGTCCATGACGTCCTTCAGATGAAGGTATCCGGTTGGTTCGGCGTCCTCGTTGGTCAGGATGTAGCGGGAGTATCCGTGCTCGGCCACGGCCCGCTGGATATCCGCCGGGGCCGCCGATTCCGGCAACAGGACCATCCGGGCAATGGGGACCTCGACATCGGCCACCGTCTTCGCCGTGAATTCGAACGCCGCCGTCAGGGTCCCGCTCCTGTCGGTAAGCATGCCATCCCGGGTGGACTGCTCCACGATGGTGGCGACCTCGTCCAGGGTGTAGGCGCTGGTGGCTTCGTCCTTGGGCTCGACTTTGAACAGGCGCAGCGTGGCGTTCGCCAGGCCGTTCAGTGTCCAGATGACGGGCTTGAAGATCCGGGCGACCGTCACCAGCGGCGGGGCCAGGACGAGGGCGGCACGGGTGGGAACCGAGAAGGAGATGTTCTTCGGCACCATCTCTCCCAGGACGACGTGCAGGAAGGTCACCAGCAGGAGAGCGGTGACGAAGGCGATGATGCCAATCGCTTCGCCGGACAGCGAGGTCAGGCCCAGCGGAATCTCGAGCAGGTGGTGGATCGCCGGCTCGGAGACATTCAGGATCACCAGGGAACACACGGTAATGCCGAGCTGGCTGGTGGCCAGCATGAGGGTGGCGTGTTCCATCGCCCAGAGAGTCGTCTTCGCGGCCTTGCTGCCGGCCTCCGCCTTTGGTTCGATCTGGGAACGGCGGGCCGAGATCACGGCGAACTCGGCGCCGACGAAGAACGCGTTGACGGCCAGGAGCACCACCAGCCAGATGATGCCGGGGAGGTAGTCACCCATGGGTCAGCTCCTGTGTCAGGTTGTCAACGATGCGGTCGTGGGCGCTCTTCGGCTCTTCCCCGGTGGCATCCGGGGTGAAGCGGAGCCGCTCGACGTGGTTGCCGGCCATCCGCTCGACCCGCAGGTCCCCGCCGAGAATGGGAACTTCATCGCCAAGTTCCGGGAGGCGGTCGAGCCGGTCTGTGACGAACCCGGCCATCGTGTCGTACTCTTCCCCGTCCGGGACAACAATTCCCGTGCGGTCCAGAAGTTCATCCGGGCGAAGCGAGGCATCAAACGTGATCGCGCGGCCGGTCCGGACCACGCCGGCGCGGGCGCGGTCGTGTTCATCCTCGAGCTCGCCAACAATTTCTTCGACCAGGTCTTCAAGGGTGACGATCCCGGCGGTTCCGCCGTGCTCGTCGGTGACGATGGCTACCTGCAGCCCCTGCTTGCGCAACAGCCCCAGCAGCGTGTCCACGCCCATGGATTCAGGTACCCGCAGCGGTTCGATCATGAGACCGTCCGCCGTCACGCCCGCTCTCTCTTCCAGGGAAACGGCGAACGCCTGCTTGACGTGAACTACCCCCAGAACATCGTCCGGGTCCCGTCCGATGACGGGGAACCGGGAGTAACCGGTCGACGTCGCCAGCCGGACGATGTCCTCCGCCGTGGCATCGGCATGGACCGTGGTCATCCGGACCCGGGGGGTCATGACATCGGCGGCGCTGTGGTCCGAGAAGCGCAGCGTGCGGTGCAGCAGGGCGGCGTGGTCCAGGTCCAGCACCCCTTCCAGGGCGGAACGGCGGACCAGCGAACTGAGCTCCTCGGCGCTACGGGCACCGGAGAGCTCTTCCTTGGGCTCGATCCCGAATGACCGGATGATCTTGTTCGCGGTGTTGTTAAACAGCAGGATCACGGGTTTGAACACCGCGGTGAAGGCTGCCTGGAAGGGGATGACGAGTTTCGCTGTAGCCAGGGGAAGCGCCAGGGCGAAGTTCTTCGGCACCAGCTCACCGATCACCATCGAGAACACGGTGGCGATGAAAATGCCCGCGACAGCGCCGACACCGGGCACCACGGTCTCAGGCAGTCCCGCTGCGAGCAACGGTGAGCGCAGCAGCGAACTGATGGCCGGTTCGAAGGTGTAGCCGGTCAACAGGGTCGTTAGGGTGATGCCGAGCTGGGCACTGGAAAGATGCGTCGAGGTGATCTTCAGCGCCTTGATGGTCGGCGTGAGGCGCTTTTCGCCCTTGGCCTGCCGTGCTTCCAGATCATTCCGGTCCAGATTGACGAGCGCGAACTCGGAGGCAACAAACAAACCGGTGCCGACGGTGAGGACGAGACCGATGCCGATCATGATCCATTCATACATTCGGGCGCCCCTCTCCCGTGATGGCCGGCAATCCGGTCAGAAGGTGGAGGGGCGAGGGCATATGTGAAGGAGGGTCATCCATGGTGCAGCCCAGTCTAGCGGTTGCTGCTAAACGCCCATCCCGAAGCCCCGGCTGAGCCGGCCGGAAAAGTTCCCTGGCGGGGAGCGCATCACGGCCACGGCGTAGTCATGCTGCAGATGTCGCCCGCGCCGGGGAGGCCGGCCGCTATGCCTCCACCACCGGTTGAAGGGTCGGGAACCGGCAGCAGCCTGGCGGCAACGCCCAGCTCCGAAGGAAGTTTCACGTTCACCTACGCACCAGCCGGCGGCGAAAGCCCGGCGACGGGGGCTGCTACGGCCCCGGCAGCCATGATCACGGCCCCCTCGCCTACGACAGCGGCAGCTCCCGAAGCGGCGAAGACCGCGTAACGTCGCCGCTCCGGGGCTATGGGTCAGTTCAGGGAGAATCGAGGGCCTGAATCTGCCCTGAACTGCCCGCAGCCTGCATGAGCAGCGCGGGCCGATCACGGCTCCCCGTCAAGTTGCTCCATCTCCAGGCAGGCGACCTCGCAGGACACGGCACCTATGAGCGCTGCCGCCCTTCAAGGCCAGATCGTTAAGGAAGCAACGTTCGGAGTCCCCAAGCGGAACGAAATTAGCTCCTACGCCTCCGACGCGTCCCCTTGAAGCCATCGCCATTCGTCGATTGATGGGCTACTGACGTGTCGGCAGCGCTTCCTCTACCCACGCAGCTATGGCTCGGGTCGGCTCGGGTTCTTGGCTCGCGTGTCTGAAGATCAAGTCGTACCTGCCCCCAGGAAGTTCTATCGGGAACTCCGATAATTCGCGAAGCTCAGACTTACTATCGTTGTCTCCACCTTGGTAGGTCACGTGCAGCCTCATAGCCGCAACGGTAGAACAACCGCTGACTCTAAGAAAGACCCTTCGCGCTCGAACCTGGTAGACGTTTGCGGAAGTCGGCTACGTAAGGCTCGAAGGTCAAACCACTGACCGTGGCGCCGTTGCCGTCCCACTTGCCCGTGCTTTCCACACCTTCAACTTAGCCAATTGCAGCCCGCTCATGGCGGGCTTTTTGCACCCAAAAACACCAGAAGGAGCCGTTTTGGCTATTGCAACCACCCCGCTGACGTCATCTCCATCTCCGCGAAGGCGCAGAAGGCCGAAGACGAGCACCAGAGCGCACGTCGCCGGCTGGGCATCGCTGAGGCTGAGAACACCACAGAAGGAGAGCTAGGCCGAGGCAGGGGCACCTGGTCGGTGAGTTGGCTGTCAGACTCGGTCCGCAGGCCAGCTCTGCCGCTGTGCTGACGGTATGCGCACGGGCAGCGCATCGATCTTGGTTAGGGCGCGGTGCGTGGCCACGAGCAGCATGAAGAACCCCAGCAGGCCGAGCAGCGCCCCGAAAATCGACAGACTAACAAACACAGCAATCAAGCCTCTGTCGTTCCTCGAAGCAGACAAGGCCATGAAGATCCCGGCATAGCTCAGAAGCGGGCCCCCAAGGAACAAAGAAATCCCGACCACGAAGATCCCGGCTGAACGTTTGAACTCCACTTTTCCCCCAAATAGCGCGATTGACTCCGCAAGAGTACAGCCCATGCTCGGCTTCAAGACGAACCAACTCGACGGTCTCGACTGTCGCAGCGAGGGCGTCACGTGGACGGGCGATTCGGCGGGCTGAAGGGAGAGGAGGCAGCGATCCTCCCCAGAAAGTGTGAACCGTCCATGAACACGGGAACCCAAAAGCATCAAAGATAGAGAAGACAAAGGAGCGCCAGGTTTATGACCCCGAAGCGTCCAGGGCCCCACATCCAGACATCCACGTATGCGCAGTTCCGCGGCTATCGGGCAGTTCAGGGCGAACGGAGGGCCTGAATTCGCCCTGAACTGCCCGCAGCCGGCATCAGCACCGGGCCGATCAAGGCTCCCCGTCGAGTTGCTCCATCTCCAGGCACGCGTCCTCGTAGGACACTTCACCGTTACGGAAGGCCTGTTCCAGTTCCTTGGCTCTGCGTCGTGAATACGCCGTGCTCAGTGTTCCCGTGAGGCCGGCTTCGAGACAGTCGAGTCGGGAGTGCTTGGGCTGCTGGCTTTGAGCGACCAAGTGCCGGCAGATCGCCGTGCGGAACCAAGCGCCCGGGTGTATCAGGCGATATGCGTAGGCTTTGGGATCGACTAAGTGCATGGTTCCATGGTTCAACTCGCCGCTGAGAAGACCATGTGTATCCACTGAGTGATCGGGGCTAGCGGCCCTTTTCCCCGAACCGGTCACTGCCAAGCAAGAAGGCCCTGCTTCCCCTTCTCTCCAAGGGAAGCAGGGCCCGTCCTCTGGCCTACCCGCGGACGATCACCACATCCAGGGTCCGGGGGCCGTGGACGCCTTCGACGCGTTCGAGCTCGATGTCGCTGGTGGCGCTGGGGCCGCTGATCCAGGTCTGGGCGCGGGTGGCGTCGAGCCGGCGGAGCGCCTCGGGCAAGATGGCCGTGATGTCCCCCGCCCGGACGATGCAGATGTGCCGGTCCGGGACGAGGCTGATGACCCGGCGGCCCTGGTCCGGGCCGGCGTCGAGGACGATGGTGCCGGTTTCGGCGACTGCGACGGCGCTGCCGGTGACGACGGCGTCCACCCCGTCCAGTTCCTCGACACTGAGCCGGTGCCCGGGGGCGTCGGTGACGCGGCGGCTGGAACCGGCGTCGTGGGCGTCTGCCCCCGCGAACAGCGCCTTGTCGAGGCCGTGCGGGACGGCGTAGCGGCCGGTGCTCTCGAGCAGCGTGGCGAGCCGCTGCGGAACGGCGGCCGATTCCTCGACGAAGACGTTCGCCTTGTAGTCCAGGAGCCGGTCCGTCAACAGCTCGATGAGCTCCTCCTCGCCCAGGGTGGAGGTGCGCCGGTAGTCGCGGGGAACCTCCGGTACCGCCGGAGCATCCCGGAGTGCAGAGCGGATCCGGTCGAGTATTTCTGCGCGTGCGTTCACGGGTTCTCCTCTGTGCCTGCGGGTCCTGTGCCGGCGTCGCCAAAACCGGCGTCGCCGGTCTCGTTTGCGGCCGCCGGGGCAGCCGGCGCCTGGTGTTCCTTGTCCCACCATTGCCGGAAGGACTGCGACGGCGGTGCCGGGATGTCCCGGCTCTGGGTCCAGCCGGCGGCGATGCCGGGCAGTTTGGTGATTTTCCGGTCCGGTCCGGCGGCGAGCCGGCCCAGGGGCAGCGCCTTCTCGACCAGTCCGAGGTTCTTGCCGGAGGACAGCGCCCAGGAGGCCGCCTTCATGCCGAGGTCCATCTGGCTCGGCAACTTGTTCTTGCCCCGTTTGCTGTCCACGTCCTCGCCGCGCAGGTGCACCAGGATGTCCGGGATGTTGATCTTCACCGGGCAGGCGTCGTAGCAGGCGCCGCACAGGGATGACGCGTACGGCAGGGAGTTGTTCTCCTCCGCCGTGATTCCGGTCAGCAGCGGGGACAGGATGGCGCCGATCGGTCCCGGGTAGGTGGATCCGTAGGCGTGCCCGCCGGTGCGCTCATAGACGGGGCAGACGTTCATGCAGGCGCTGCAGCGGATGCAGTGCAGTGCGGAGCGGCCCATTTCGTCGGCCAGGGCGGCGCTGCGCCCGTTGTCCAGCAGGACCAGGTGGACGTTCTGCGGCCCGTCGTCGGGTGTGACGCCGGTCCAGAGCGAGGTGTATGGGTTCATCCGCTCCCCGGTGGAGGAGCGCGGGAGCAGCTGCATGAACACCTCGAGGTCCTCCCACGCCGGCAGCAGCTTCTCCACGCCCATCACGGTGATGAGGGTTTCCGGGAGGGTCAGGCACATGCGCCCGTTGCCTTCGGATTCGACGACGGCGAGCGTGCCGGAGTCCGCGAGGGCGAAGTTCGCGCCGGACACGGCCACCTTGGCGCTGAGGAACTTGCGGCGCAGGTGGGCCCGGGCGGCCGCGGCGAGCCGGGCCGGCTCGTCGGTCAGCTCCGGATCCACGCCCGCCATTTCGCGCAGGAAGATGTCCCGGACCTGGCTGCGGTTCTTGTGGATCGCCGGGACCAGGATGTGGCTGGGCTTGTCGTGGTCCAGCTGGACGATGAGCTCGGCGAGGTCGGTTTCGAACGCCGCGATCCCCTGCTCTTCGAGGTACTCGTTGAGGCCGATTTCCTGGGTGGCCATGGACTTGACCTTGACCACCTCGTCGGCGCCCTGGTCCCGGATGAGGCCGGCGACAATCCGGTTGGCTTCGCCGGCGTCGCGCGCCCAGTGGATGGTGCCGCCGCGGGCAGTGAAGTTGGCCTCGAACTGCTCCAGCAGCTCCGGCAGCCGGGCCATGACCGATTCCTTGATCGCCCGGCCGGCCTTGCGCAGCTCCTCCCAGTCGGGGAGCTCGGACACCACGGCCAGCCGCTTGTCCCGGATGGTCCGGGTGGCGTGGCCGAGGTTTGCCCGCAGCTGGGTGTTGCCCAGCTCGCGGTGCGCAGCTTTCGGGAAGGGCTCGTGCTCGTGCAGGTTGCCGATGCCGAAGACGGGCAGGGACGGCATCCCCAGGAATGTGCCGCTCATCGTGCGGTCCTTCCGGTGGTGAGGCGGACGTCGCCGGTGACGGCGGCGGGATGCTCGAGCGTGCTGGCCAGGATCTCGGCGAAGTGCATCGTGGTGACGCCGCTGCCCTGCCGGGACAAACCGCCGCCGATATGCAGGAGGCAGGACGCGTCGCCGCCTGCGCACAGCTCCGCGCCGGTTCCGCAGATGTTGGCGGTCTTGTCCGCGAGCATCGCCGAGGACACATCCGCGTTCTTCATCGAGAACGTGCCGCCGAATCCGCAGCACTGCTCGGCCTCAGGCAGCTCGGCCACCTCAATGCCTGCCACCGAGCGCAGGAGGTCCAGCTGCCGGTCGCCGAGCCGGAGCAGCCGCATCCCGTGGCAGCTCGGGTGGTAGGTGATCCGGTGCGGGAAGTAGGAGCCCAGCTGCGCCGCGGCGTCCGTGACGCCCAGGACATCGACCAAAAGCTGGGCGAGCTCATAGGTTTTGTGCCCGACGGCGGCTGCCCGGGCTTCCAGCCCGGCGTCCCCGCAGCGGCGGGCGACCATGGGGTGCTGGTGCTTCACGGAGGCGACGCAGGAACCGGACGGCGCGACGGCGACGTCGTACTCATCTTCCTCGAACGCCTTCACATGGTTGGCGACGACGGGCAGCGCTTCCGTAAAGTAGCCGCTGTTGACGTGCATCTGCCCGCAGCACGCCTGCCCGGCGGGGAAGATGACCTCGTGGCCGAGGCGTTCGAGGATGGACACCGTGGCGCGCGCCGTGGCTGGGTACATGGCGTCCACGATGCACGTGGCGAAGAGCGCGATCCTCACAGGGCACCCCCACTGGAAACGGACCGGGCGGCGCTCTGGTGTGCGGCCACAGGGGAGGGCACATAGTCCACCGGCTGCTGGGAGGCGCGGACCACGGCGCGCAGCTCGGCCAGGCCGCCGCGGAGCACGCCGGCGGCGCGGGCCTGGACCAGGACGTTGCCCAGCGCGGTGGCTTCCACGGGTCCGGCCACGACGGTTTTTCCGGTGGCGTCGGCGGTGAGCTGGCACAGGAGCCGGTTCTGGGACCCGCCGCCAACAATGTGCACGACGCCGGCGTGCACGTCCGCGAGCCGTTCGGCGTCGGCGATGGTCCGGGCGTAACCGGCGGCGAGGCTGTCCAGGATGCACCGCACGATGTGCGCGGGATGCTCCGGCAGGACCGTCACGGTGTTGCGGGCAGCGGCCCGGATGCGTTGGGGCATGTTGTCCGGGGCGATGAAGGAGGGGTCGTCGGCGTTGATGACCGGACCACCGGGAGGAAGAGTTGCGGCCGCGGCGAGGAGTTCCTCGAGCCCGGGCCGGTAGCCCTCGGCAGCCCAGGTGCGCTGGCATTCGCTCAGCAGCCAGAGGCCGCCGACGTTGCGCAAGTAGCGGATGGTGCCGTCCACGCCGCGTTCGTTGGTGAAGTTCGCGGCCCGGCTGGCTTCGGTCAGAACCGGATGGGAGAGTTCGACGCCGACCAGGGACCAGGTGCCCGAGGAGACGTAGGCGAATTTCTCCTTTTCACCTCCGGCGTCCGCGGGCACGGCGGCGACGGCGGATGCGGTGTCGTGCGAGCCCACGGCCACCACCTTCGTGGCGGCGGGCAGGCCGGTCCGTTCCGCGATCCCCGGCAGCAGGGGGCCGAGGATCTCGCCGGGCTGGATCAGCGGCGGGAACAGGTTCCCGGGCAGGCCCAGCGCGGCCAGGAACTCCGTGGCCCACTCCCCCGCGACGGCGTCGAAGAGTCCGGTGGTGGAGGCGTTGGTGGCCTCGGTGCGGCGCCGGCCGGTCAGCAGGAATCCGATGAGGTCCGGGATGAGCAGTGCCTGCAGCCCGTCCAGGCCGGGCTCGCTGGCGAGCTGGTAGATCGTGTTGAACGGCAGGAACTGCAGCCCCGTAGTGGCGTACAGACGGGCCGGGTCCAGTTCCCGGTGGACCCGGGCGACGGCGCCCCGGGACCGGTCGTCGCGGTAGCTGAACGGTGCCGCGACGAGTTCGCCGGCGCCGTTGACCAGCCCGTAATCGACGGCCCAGGTATCAATCCCGATGCTGGCGATGCCCTCGCCGCGGGCCGCGGCCGCCGTGGCGGCAGCCGCGAGCCCGGTGAGGACCTCGGCGAACAGCGCGTCGAAGTCCCAGCGGAGGCCGCCGTCGAACTCTCTGACGCCGTTGGGGAAGCGGTGCGTGGTCTCCAGTTCTGCCCTCGTCCCACCGGGACTGCCCGCGACCCGGCCCAGGATGACGCGGCCGGAGGAGGCGCCAATGTCGATTGCGACAAAAAGGCTGCCGGCGAACAGGCCGCCGTCGACGTCCGTGGTTGACACCGTGCTTACTGCAGGAGTGCTCATCGCAGGAAGGCCGCGGCCACGCCGGCGTCCACGGGGATGTGCAGCCCGGTGGTGTGGGAGAGCTCGCTGCCGGTGAGCACGGCGGCGGCGTTGGCCACGTTTTCGGGGAGGACTTCGCGCTTGAGCAGGGTGCGCTGGGCGTAGTACTTGCCCAGTTCCTCTTCCTGTACGCCGTAGACGGCGGCGCGCTTGGCGCCCCAGCCGCCGGCGAAGATCCCGGAGCCCCGGACCACGCCGTCGGGGTTGATGCCGTTGACCCGGATCCCGTACTCGCCCAGTTCCGCGGCGAGGAGCCGGACCTGGTGGGCCTGGTCTGCCTTGGTGGCGGAGTAGGCGATGTTGTTCGGGCCGGCGAACACGGAGTTCTTGGAGGAGATGTAGATGATGTCGCCGCCCATCTCCTGGCCGATCATCACCTGCGCCGCCGCCTTGGCCACCAGGAATGAGCCCTTGGCCATGACGTTGTGCTGCAGGTCCCAGTCCTTTTCGGTGGTTTCCAGGAGCGGCTTGGAGATGGAGAGCCCGGCGTTGTTGACCACCAGGTCCAGGCCGCCGAAGGCCAGAACTGCTTCCTGGATGGCCGCGGCGATCTGGGCTTCGTCGGTGACGTCGGCCTGGACACCGATGGCGACGTCGGGGCCGCCGAGTTCCGCGGCCACGGCCTGGGCGTTTTCGAGGTTCAGGTCCGCGATGACCACGCACGCGCCGTCGGCGGCGAAGCGGGTGGCGATCGCCTTGCCGATGCCCGACGCCGCCCCGGTCACCAGGGCGATCCGGCCGACGTGGGATTTGGGCTTGGGCATCCGGGCCAGCTTGGCCTCTTCCAGGGCCCAGTATTCGATCCGGAACTTCTCGGATTCCTCGATCGGGGCGTAGGTGGAGACGGCCTCGGCCCCGCGCATGACGTTGATGGCGTTGAGGTAGAACTCCCCCGCCACCCGTGCGGTCTGCTTGTTCGCCCCGAAGGAGAACATGCCCACCCCGGGCACCAGGACGATCGCCGGGTCCGCGCCACGCAGGGCGGGGCTGTCCGGGGTCGCGTGGCGGCTGTAATACCCCTGGTAGTCCTCGCGGTAGGCGGCGTGGAGTTCCTTGAGCCGGGCCACGACGTCCTCCACCGGGGCGTCGGCGGGCAGGTCCAGGACCAGAGGCTTGACCTTGGTGCGCAGGAAGTGGTCCGGGCAGGACGTGCCCAGGGCCCCGAGCCGCGGGTGCTCTGCGGCTTCGAGGAAGTCCAGGACGGCCGGGGCGTCGCTGAAGTGTCCCAGCTGCGGCTTGTCCGTGGAGGCGAGTCCGCGGATCACGGGCGCCAGGGCGGCGGCCTTGGCGCGGCGCTCGGCCTCCGGGAGGGCGGCGTAGCCGGGCAGCTTGGGCCCGAACGGTTCGTTCCTGCCGTGGTCTTTGATGTACTGCTCGGCCTGTTCGATGATCCACAGCGAGTTGGCCTCGGCTTCGTCGCTGGTGGCGCCCCAGGCGGTGATGCCGTGGCCGCCGAGGATGGTGCCGACTGCGTGCGGGTTCGCGTCCTTGATCGCGGCGATGTCCAGGCCCAGCTGGAACCCGGGGCGACGCCACGGCACCCACGCCACCTTCTCGCCGAAGATCTCCTTGGTGAGTGCCTCGCCGTCGGCGGCCGTGGCGATGGCGATGCCGGAGTCCGGGTGCAGGTGGTCCACGTGCGCGGCGTCGACCAGCCCGTGCATGGCGGTGTCGATCGACGGCGCGGCGCCGCCCTTACCGTGCAGGCAGTAATCGAACGCGGCCACCATGTCGTCTTCACGCTCGACGCCGGGGTACACGTTTTTCAGTGCCTGCAGCCGGTCCAGCCGCAGCACGGCAAGGCCCTCGGCCTTCAGCGTGCCGAGGTCCCCGCCGGATCCCTTGACCCACAGAAGTTCGACGTCCTCGCCCGTGACGGGGTCCTTTTCGGTGCCCTTGGCGGAGGTGTTGCCGCCGGCGAAGTTGGTGTTCCGCTTGTCCGCGCCGAGGCGGTTGGAACGGGCAATCAGTTCTTCAATAGTCTTGTTGGCTGTGTTCTGCATGTTCATGCCTGCTTATGCTCCCCATCCGGCTTGCTGGCCGCCGACGCGGTCCTCGTTGATCTTCTTCTGGTAGCCGCTGGCCTTGAAGGCGGCCAGCGGGTCCGCGGGAAGGCCGCGGGATTCACGCCACTGCGCCAGCGCCGGACGGACATCGGTGTAGAAGGCATCGTTGAAGATGCCGTTGGCGGCCAGGACGTCGCCGCCGCGCTGGGCCTCAGCCAGCGCATCGGTGTCGATGAGTAGGGCGCGGGCCGTCATTTCCTGGACGTTGAGCACGGAGCGGATCTGGCCCGGGATCTTTTCCTCCAGGTTGTGGCACTGGTCCAGCATCAGGGCGACGCCGGACTCTTTGCCGAAGCCGCCGCCGCGGATGACCTCGTGCATGATGCGGAAGAGCTGGAACGGATCGGCCGCGCCGACGATCAGGTCATCGTCCGCGTAGAACCGGGAGTTGAAGTCAAAGGATCCCAGCTTGCCCAGGCGCAGCAGCTGCATGACGATGAATTCGATGTTGGTGCCCGGGGCGTGGTGGCCGGTGTCGAGGCAGACGAAGGCCTTCTCGCCCAGGGCCAGGGTCTGGGCGTAGGAGGTGCCCCAGTCCGGAACGTCCGTGTGGTAAAAAGCCGGCTCGAAGAACTTATATTCCAGCACCAGGCGCTGCTCGTCACCCAGGGCGGCGTAGATTTCCTGCAGGGATTCGGCGAGGCGGTCCTGCCGGCAGCGCATGTCGTCCTGGCCCGGGTAGTTGGTGCCGTCCGCGAGCCAGATCTTCAGGTCCTGCGAGCCCGTGGCGTGCATGATCTCCAAGCACTCCAGGTGGTGATCGATGGCCCGACGGCGGACCGCGGGATTCAGGGAGGTCAGCGAGCCGAACTTGTACTCGTCATCCTGGAAGGTATTGGAATTCACCGTGCCCAGGCCCACACCCAGGCCCGCGGCGTACTCTTTCAGTGCCGCGTAGTCATCCACCTTGTCCCACGGAATGTGCAGGGCAACCGTGGGCGCCAGGCCGGTGAGTTCGTGGACCTTGGCGGCGTCGGCCAGCTTCTCCTGGATGGTGCGCGGGGTGCCGGGTGTGCCGAACACCTTGAAGCGGGTGCCGGAGTTGCCGTAGGCCCAGGACGGGACCTCGATGGCGAGTTCCGCGAGGCGGCCCAGGGCCGTTTCTGTGGTGTTCATGATTGTTCCTTCTGCGGTTGGTGGTTGTCCCCGGAGGCGTTGGCCGCGGACAACTGGTCCTCGAGATTGAAAATTTCGGTGAGCTGGAGGAAGCCCTGGTCCGGTGCTCCGGCGAGATCGTCGAAGAAGCCGGCCATCTCGGCCTGCCAGCGGGCGTTGACGTCCATGGCTGCCATCCGGGCCTGGGCTCCGGTCAGGCTGTCCGTTTCGAAGTAGCCGATCAGGAGCCCGTCGGGCCGGAGGAAGAGTGAGTAGTTGTTCCAACCGGAGGCCTTGAGGGCCCGGAGCATCTCCGGCCACACGGCGGCGTGCCGGCGGGTGTATTCATCGATCAGCCCGGGCCTGACCTGGAGCTGGAAGCAGACGCGTTGCGTGCTCATGAGAGCACCACGTGGCGGTGTTCGATGCCCAACAGGGACGCGGCGGCCTTGATATCCGCTGCCCGGTGGCCGACGCACAGGGCCCAGTGGTGTCCGATTCCGGTCTGGCTCCACCGGTCCACCCAGAGCCCGGGGTCACCGCCGAAGTCCACCCGGGAGGTCGTGTTGCCGATCTGCAGGAGCGGGCCGGGGACCACTTGGCCTTCGGAGGTGACGAAGACGTAGCTTCCGTCCGGGTCCTGGCCGAGGCCGAAGGTGGTGACAGGGCCGTGGCGCACATCGAATTCGACCGAGACGCCCCAGCCGCGTTTGCCGTGGTAGATGCCGAGTCCGCGCAGGAGCGGGTCCTGGGCGGACACGGCCAGGTGGGCCGGACCGTCGTGCCCCATTTCGACCACGTTGTCGAGGAAGTTCAGGGCCTGGATCTCGGTGAAGGAGCCCCCAGCGCCGATCGCCTGGGCGGCCAGCATGGCAATGGAGGTCCGCAGCTCGAATTCGCCGGCCATCGGAATTCCCCTGGCTGTCAGGATGGACGAGCCCAGGATCATCCCGGCGCCCAGCCGTTCGTGCTGTTCCCCGGCCAGTCCGCGGTGGTAGTAGGCCACGGAGTCGAGGTCAAAGTCCTCCACGAGGCGGTCCAGGCCCACCGACACCTTCGCGCCCCAGGCAAAGTCGTCGTCGTTCACGGAGTCATCAACAACGAAAAGTTCGCGGGCCAGCCCAAGCCGTTCGGAGACCTCCGCGTCCGTCACGGCGTTGACCCGTTCGCGGAGGTCATCGAATTCCAGCACCTCGACATGGGAGCCGAAGGTGGTCGAGACGGTGGTGAGGTCCGTGGCGACGTCGAGCATGCCCGGATAGAGGTGGCCCATCAGCCCGTGCCGGGCATGGCGGAGCCGGGCGCGGACGCCGGCGGCGTGGACCCACTGCGTGATCCGCTCCCAGGCGGACTCGTGCTTGAGGTGCCCGGAGACTGAGCGGAAGTCGATGCCGGCCCGGCGGAAGACGTTGGCGACCTCCGGCACGGGGCACTGGCCGCAGTAGGCCAGCCATTTGCCGGTGTCAAAGTTGGCGTGGTCCATCGCTTCGGTCGGCTGCAGGTCGATCACCAGGACGGGGGTTTTGGCCCGTTGGGCGATGGGAAGGACCATGGAGGACGTCAGGTACGTGGTGAGGAAGATAACGATGAGGTCGCAGTCGGCGACCCGCAGCTTTTCTCCGGCCGCCGAGGCTTCCTGCGCGTCGGAGATGAATCCGGTGTCGACGACTTCGGCGTCGAGCCCCTGGAAGCGGTCGGTGACGTAGCGGACGGAGTCCCGCAGCTGCGGCAGCAGTTCCGGGAACTGGGGCCAGTAGGCGCCCAGCCCGCCGGAGACCAGCCCGATGCGGGTGGGGCGGCGCCGGTGCGGGTGCAGCAGCCGGTCGGCCGGTTGTTTCTGGTTCATTTAAAGGGCCTTCCGGCGTGGAAAAGAGAACCTGGGGCTCTGGTGCCTGGTTTCCGGGCACGGCTGTGGGGAAAGCGCCGTGTGCCCGGTGCCGTGGCACCGGTGAAGTGGAAATGGTCAGAGGAGGGGACAAGGTGCCGGGCGGGCTGTCGGCGGCCCGCCCGGCCGCTCAGGATGGAAAGGTACTCAGAAGTTGTACTTGTCGATGTTCTCGGCGTTGAAGACGGTCGGCGGCCCGACAATCACGAGGCCGCCCTTTTCGACTTTGCGTTCGCCAAGTTCCCCGGCGGTGAAGGTGTCGCCTTCGGCGCCGGTGATCTTGCCGTCCGTGAGGGCCTTACCGGCGAAAGCGGCAACATAGCCAAGCTGTGCCGGGTCCCAGAGGGCGAACTCCTTGACGGTTCCGTCCTTTACGAAGGGCCGCATTTCATTCGGCAGCCCCAGCCCGGTGAGGGAAACCTTGCCCTTGTAGGCGGACGTGGAGAGGTACCGGGCGGTGGCGGCGATGCCTACCGTGGTGGGAGAGATGATGCCCTTGAGGTTCGGGTGGGCCTGCATGAGGCCCTGGGCCTCCTGGAAGGATTTGGTGTCGTTGTCGTCGCCGTAGACCTTGGCAACCAGCTTGATGTCCTTGTACGCGGGGTTGGAGGCCAGCTCCTCCTCCATGTACTTGATCCACTCGTTCTGGTTCGTGGCGTTGGCCGTGGCCGACAGGATGGCGATCTCGCCGCTGCCGCCGATCTGCTCGGAGATCAGCTTGGTCTGGATCAGGGCAACGTCCTTGGCTACGACCTGGCTGATGAAGACGTCGCGGCAGCCGGGGTTGGTGTCGGAGTCGAACGCGACGATCTTGGCGCCGGCGGCGCGGGCTTCGCCGAGCGCCGTGCAGACGGCGTCGGGGTCGTTGGCGGCAATCGTGATGACGTTCGTGCCGGCCTGCGTCTCGGCGTTGATGAAGGAAACCTGGCTGGAGGCGGAGGCTTCCAGTGGTCCGACGACCTGGGAGGAGGCGAAACCTGCCTCGGTGGCGCCCTTCTTGCCGCCGCCCAGGACGACGTCCGTGTACGGGTTGTTCAGCTGCTTGGGGATAAAGGTGATCTTCTGGTCCCCTCCCGCTGCTGAGGGGCTGTTGGTATCACTGGAGGATGCAGAGCCGCTGTTGCAGGCTGTCAGCGCCAGTGCGGCCACGGCGGTGATGGCCACCATGCTTCCCAGTCGGCCGGTCCGGCCCATGTTCTTGCGGTTCAACATCATCGTTTCTTCCCTTTTCCTTCGTGCGGTAGGTGCGGCCGGCCCCAGTCGGGCACGGTTTCTGTGGTGCTTGTGTGCAGATTTCAGGTGGACTTGCGGGTGAAACTTCGGCGTACGCGCCGGGTGTGGCGCCATTGCCTGATGGCGGAGCCGACGCTCGGTGCCACCACCGAGACGATCAGCAGCAGGCCGGTCACCGTGATGAGGACGACGTCGGACACCCGGGCCAGGCGGAGGGCGTAGTTGAGCGTCCCGATCAGCAGGACGCCGGCGATGACGCCGGGAATGGAGCCCTTGCCGCCGAAGATCGACACGCCGCCGAGCAGGACAGCGGCGATGACGGCCAGTTCCAGGCCGGAGGCGTTGTCGCTGCGGGCGCTCGTGTAGCGCAAGGTCCAGTAGATGCCGGCGAGCGCAGAGACGGCGCCGGATCCGACGTACAGCCAGAACTTGCTGCGGGCCACGTTGATGCCGACGAAGCTGGCGGCTTCCTTGCTGTAGCCCATCGCGTAGAGCCCCCGTCCGAACGGCGTGAAGTGCAGCAGCACACCGAAGAAAACCATCACCAGCACGACGCCGATCATGACCGTGGGGACGCCGGTGCCGCCGATCTTGGAGGTGAAGAAGGCGGTTAGCGCCTTCGGGAAGTTGGCCACCGCGTTGTCGCCGATGATGACCAGGGCCAGGCCGCGGAACAACGCCAGGGTGCCGATGGTGACCGCCAGAGAGGGCAGTCCGAGGACCGCGATCAGGAAGCCGTTGAACATGCCGGCGGCAACCCCTGCCAGCAGGCTGATCGCCAGGACCAGCCAGATGTCCATCCCGCCGGCCCAGAGGACGCCCATCAAGGCGCTGGTCAGGCCGGCCGTGCTGGCCACGGACAGGTCGATCTCGCCCGTGATGATGATCAGCGTCATCGGCATGGCGATCAGCAGGACCGGGATCACGTCCAGGAGCAGGAAGCCGGTGGTGACCGGGGAGGCGAAGCGCGGGATCGCGATGGCGGCGTAGATCAGGAAAGCAACCAGGGCGTAGATGGTGATGGCGTCACGGCCGGTCAGGATCCGTGCGGCGCCGGTCCGGCCCTTCGGTTCGCTGGCCAGCGGCTTGGTGTTGTCAGCCACGGGCGCCGGCGCCGTGCTGGTGGTGGACGTCGTTTCAGACATTGCGAGCCTCGCTAATCCGCAGTTTCTTGGCTGTGCGCAGGCTGGCCACGCGGTCGATGATGATGGCGGTGAGGATCAGCACGCCGACGATCGCCTGCTGCCAGAACTTGTCCACCCGCAGGGCGGTCAGGGAGCTGGTGATGGTGGTCAGGAGCACGGCGCCGAGGGCGGCCCCGGTCACCGATCCGCTGCCGCCGAAGATGGCCACGCCACCGACGACGGCGGCCGCCACGACGGTCAGCTCCATGCCGGTGCCGGTGGTGGCGCCGACTGAGTTGAAGCGGCTGGCGTAGAGTACGCCGGCCAGGCCGGCGAGCGCCCCGTTGGCCAGGAAGGCCAGGAACACGCGCTTGGAGACCTTGATGCCGAAGGCAGTGGCCGCGTCCGGGTCCGAGCCGATGGCGTACAAGTCACGGCCAGGGCGGGTGCCGGACATGTAGACGGCCACGGCGATCACGACGACGATGGCCAGCAGTGTGATGACGGGGAACCCCAGGAAGGTGTTCACCGAGAGGGCGCCGAACTCCTCCGGACGGTCGCCGGCGAAGAACTGTTTGCCGCCGGCCCAGGCGTTGTTCAGGCCGCGGTACACGTAGAGCGTCCCGAGCGTGATGACCAGGGCGGGCACTTTGGCCAAGGTGACCAGGGCGCCGTTGATGGCGCCCAGCACCGCCCCGAAGGCCATGCCGATCGCAAAGACGGCGATGATCGGCACGCCGGGAACGGCCGCGAAGATGGAGCCGGTGCCGAAGGCGACCAGTCCCAGCATGGAACCGACGGAAAGGTCGATGTTCCGGGTGATGATCAGCAGGGTCTGCCCCACGGCCAGAATCATGATGATGGTGGCGTTGAGCAGCAGGTCCTTCACGCCCTGGGCGGTGAGGAACAGCGGGTTGATCAGGTACGTGACGAGTACCAGCAGCGCCAGCGCGATCAGCACGGGGAGCTCGCGCATCCGCAGCACCGCAGCGGCGGCGCCCCGGGCGCCGGCGGCGGGCGCCGCCGTCGTTGCGTTCTTGTGGTCCAGAGCTGAGCTCACAGGGTTCCTCCTGCGGAAGACGTGGCGGCGTGCATGACCGATTCGGGATTCGCATCGGCACGGTCGAGTTCGGCGGTGATCCGGCCTTCGCGCATCACCAGGACGCGGTCTGCCATGCCGAGGACCTCGGGCAGTTCGGAGGAGATCATCAGAATCGCGATTCCCCGGCCGGCGAGGTCCGAAATGAGCCGGTGGACCTCGCTCTTGGTGCCGACATCGATGCCGCGGGTTGGCTCGTCGATAATCAGCAGGC
The DNA here is from genome assembly GCF_056397785.1 of Arthrobacter sp. 05L421. Taxonomy (NCBI): domain Bacteria; kingdom Bacillati; phylum Actinomycetota; class Actinomycetes; order Micrococcales; family Micrococcaceae; genus Arthrobacter; species Arthrobacter sp. 05L421. Next base: position 139,576 of record NZ_JBFTOC010000011.1, on the reverse strand, counting down.
GCGGGTCCGTGGCCAGCCACTTGGCGAGCACCACCTTTTGCTGGTTGCCACCGGAGAGCGTGGAGACGGCGTGTTCCTGCGAGCCAGTCTTGACCTGGAGCCGTTTGCTCCACTCCTGGGCGGCGCGCCGCTCGGCGGCACCGTTGATCAGGCCCGCCGTCGTGAACTTGTTGCGCAGCGTGAGCGTGACGTTGCGGGCCACGGACAGGTCCATCACCAGACCCTGCTTGCGGCGATCCTCCGGGACGAAGCCCATACCGGCGGTGATGGCCACCTGGGGATCCCGGGGCCTGAGCGTGCGGCCGTCGAAGGTGACGGCACCGGCGTCGTAGGGATCGATGCCGAACACGGCACGGGCCACCTCGGTGCGGCCGGCGCCCACGAGGCCGGCCAGGGCAACGATTTCCCCGGCGTGGACCTCAAAGCTGATATCGCGGAACACCCCGGCGCGGCTGAGACCGTCCACTTTCAGGACCACGCCGCCGATTTCGGCAGGCGTCTTGGGGAACAGGGCGCCGATGTCGCGGCCCACCATCTCGCGAACGATCTGCTCGACGGTGACGTCGGCGGTCCGGTGGGTGGAGATGTAGCGGCCATCCCGCATGACGGTGATGCGGTCGCACAGGTCAAAGACCTCATCGAAACGGTGCGAAATGAAGAGGATCCCGGTCCCGCGGTCCCGGAGACTCCGGGCGACGGCGAACAGCCGTTCCACCTCGACGCCGCTAAGGGCGGCGGTGGGCTCGTCCATCACCAGGACTTTGGCGTCCAGCGAAATGGCCTTGGCGATTTCAATGATCTGCTGGTCCGCGATGGACAGACCCTCGGCGATGCGGGTCGGCTCAATCGGAACGCCAAGCCGTTCGAACAGCTTGTGCGCTTCCCTGACCATCGTCGCCTTGCTGATGAGCCCGAAGCGGCCCTTGGGCTGGCGGCCAATGAAGATGTTCTCTGCAACGCTCAGATCCGGAAAGAGCGTGGGTTCCTGATAGATGACCGATATGCCAGCATCCTTGCTCTCGGCAACGTTGCGGAACTGGACGCTCTGGCCCGCCACCCGGAAGTCGCCGGAATCGGGGTGGTGCAGGCCTGCAAGGATTTTCACCAGCGTGGACTTGCCGGCGCCGTTCTCCCCGACCAGTGCGTGGATTTCGCCAGCCTCGATGTTGATGGTTCCATCGGCCAGGGCGACCACCGGGCCAAAGGTCTTGGCCGCGTGAGAGAGGGAGAGAACCGGAACCGGCTCCCCGTCAGAGGGGCCAGACCGGGAACTGTTTGTCTGCTGCATAAAATTAACCGCACCTTTGGGGCTTAGTGAACGCGTAATGAATCGTTTCATAACCAGCTGTGATTTGAATCATAGGGTCTTCAAATGAAGACGTCAACCGCCATCAACCATTCGTGGCGCGACTTTTGATTCGTTTCAATGAAAGGGTTCAAAGTGGACCCTGACGGGTATCCTGAAGAGAGTAGTTTGCCAACGGGGCGCCTGACCGTAGGCTGCGCCGTCCACGTTTCAGGAGCACAGGAAATGGTTTCAGCGAGCGTCAAGGACGTCGCGGCCCTGGCCGGCGTCTCGGTCGGGACGGTCTCCAATGTGCTGAACCGGCCGGAGAAGGTCTCTGCCGAAGTCACTGTCAGGGTCCACTCCGCCATCGACAAGCTCGGCTTCGTCCGGAACGACGCCGCGCGGCAGTTGCGCGCGGGGATGAGCCACAGCATCGGCCTGGTGGTCCTGGACGCCGCGAATCCCTTTTTCTCGGATCTGGCCAGGGGCGCGGAGGACCGTGCCACCGCGGAGAACTTGACGGTCCTCGTGGGAAATAGCAACGAGGATGAGGGCCGGGAATCCGCCTACCTGGATCTCTTCGAGCAGCAACGCGTGCGGGGCGTACTGCTGTCCCCGGTAGGAAATGTGATCCCCCGGCTGGAGCAGCTGCGGCGCCGAGGCATTCCAACAGTGCTTGTGGACCGGCAGACTGAGAACCTGAGTTTCTCCTCGGTGGCCGTGGATGACCTGGCGGGCGGGGAGATGGCTGCGGCCCACCTGTTGTCGCTGGGCCGGCGGCGGATCGCGTTTGTTGGCGGCCCGGCAAGCATCCGGCAGGTGGCGGACCGATTGGCAGGGGCCCGGAAGGCCACCGACGCCGTTGCGGGTGCCACCCTCGAGGTCATCGCGACGGAATCCCTGACCGTGCTTTCGGGAAGAGCGGCGGGCGAGTCCATCCGGTCCCGGCCCGAAGCCGAACGCCCGGAGGCGATCTTTGCAGCCAACGACCTTTTGGCCGTCGGTGTCCTCCAGGGCCTGATGCTCATGGGCGGCGTCCAGGTGCCCCAGGAGATCGCCCTGATCGGCTACGACGACATCGAGTTCGCCGCGGCCGCCGTCGTGCCGCTGTCCTCCATCCGGCAGCCCAGCGCCCTCATCGGCTCCACCGCGCTGGAACTGTTGCTCCGGGAAGCGGCGTCCGAGGACGGTTTTGAACCCACCCAGGTGGTGTTCCCGCCCGAACTGATAGTGAGGGCATCAACGCAGAGCTAATCAACGCAGGGCTAAAGGAGGCCCCGATGGGCAGCACAGACTATATGTTCCGGACCGTCTGGCGCGTGGCTGGGACGCCGGAAGAGGTTGCGGCCGTCCTGGGCGATGCGGCTTCCATGCCCCGCTGGTGGCCTTCCGTCTATCTCAGCGCCGAGCCGGTGGCCGGCGGCCCGGAACCCGGGCCCGGGATGCCCCGTCCCGCACGCCTGCACACCAAAGGCTGGCTGCCCTATACGCTCCGCTGGACCCTCACGGTCACGGAGCCGGTCACGCCCCGCGGTTTCGCCCTCACCGCGGCGGGCGATCTCAACGGCACCGGCCGGTGGACCTTCGGGCCGGACGGACCGGAAACCGTCATCACCTACGACTGGCGGGTCAGCGCCGCCAAGCCCCTGCTGCGCCGGCTGAGCTGGCTCTTCAAGCCCGGCTTTGCCGCCAACCACCGCTGGGCGATGGCCCGCGGCCAGGAGAGCCTCGCCCTGGAGCTGCGCCGACGCAGGGCCGCTGCGGGGACCACTCCCAACGGAGGACCCGCTATTCCACCGCTGCCCCGGCCCACATTTGCTTGGCTGACCCGGGCTCGCAGCCCGGGCCTGCGCAGCCCGTAAGGACTAACACCCGAGCCCTTAGCGTCTGGACGCCTGCACAACAGGACTGGGGTGTCTCATTCACTTGACCATTGAGGTGGCAGGCCATTCCACGGTTAGCTGGATCACATCCTCGTTTGTCCGTAACCGTTCAGGAAATCCTCATGACACTGCAGAATAACCGGCCCTCGAGCCGCACCACCGACTGGGACGACGTCGAGATCGGCGACGCCGTCCACCTCCGCCGGGGCGGCCGACTCGAGCACGCAGGCCGCGTGGACAACCGCACCGCCGACGGCGCCGTCGTATGGGTGGTGTCCAAGGGTGGGCACCGGAAGCTGTTCCATATCGCCGACGGCTTCGGACTGAGCGTGGCAGACCCCGAAGGAGCCAGCCATGCTGACAACTGACCGCCAATCCGCCGTGATGCAGCAGCCGAACGCCGCGTCCGGCATCGCATCCGGGACGAGCACCTGGACCACTGGCCCCGTCTCCTCCTGCCCGGATGACTGCCACTACTGCTCCGGCCCCGAGACCGACTAGCGGCAACGGTCCCGCGGCGCCGCGGCCCCAGGGCACCAAGGAGCTTGACCTCGGTCGATGCCCGGAAATCACAATCCGGGCATCAATCGGGCTCCGCCGCCGTGGCATCGTTGACTAAGGCAACGGCGAGCATGATGGTTGAGCCATGAGGTCTCAACGATTGATGCACGCACTGGTTGTGACAACGGCTGCCGCGGCGGCCCTCCTGCTCAGCGGTTGCGGGGGCAGCTCGACGCAGACTCAGTCGGCCACTTCGCCGCCCACAACGTCGGCCAGCGAAACCAGCCAGCCGGCGACTTCTGACGCCGCAACGGAAACCTCTGCGATACCTGCGTCCTCGCACGCGGCCCAGGCGGGCCCGGCACTGTGCAAGGCCGCAAGCCTGACTGGCACCACCGACTCCTCCGGCGGCGGCGCGGCGGGCAGCGTTTACATGCAGCTGATCCTGACCAACTCCGGCAAAGAACCGTGCCTACTGAAGGGCTATGCGGGCGTCTCCCTCACAGCCGGTGCCAACGGTGAGCCGATCGGCGCCGCAGCCACCCGCGACGAGTCGGCCCCGGTAACCGATGTCCTGCTCGCCCCGGGCGCGGCCGGCACCGCCACGCTGCGGTACACGCAGGCCGCCAACTATCCGAACTGCACCAAGACGGCGGCGGCAGGATTCCGGGTCTACCCGCCGAACGACACGGCCTCGCTGTTCCTCGCGCAGCCCATGGACGCCTGCGCCAACACGGACATCAATCTGTTGACGATCGCAGCCTTCCAGGCCAAGTAGCGTCAGGGCACCGCGTCTCTGTTTCCGCCGGCCCAACGATGCTTTGGCCCGCCTGGAGCCGCCAATGCCCGTCGGGGCCGGTGTGATCGGGGCCGGCTAATAGTGTCGGCGGGGTAGGGCATGATGGAGGAATGAAGGGGCAGGAGCTCTCCGGAGGCACGCTCGAGGCAGACGCCATGGACCGGTTCAGCCGGCCGACCAGGGACTGGTTCTTGGGTGCTTTTTCCGCGCCCACTCCGGCCCAGAATGGCGCCTGGAATGCGATCTCTTCCGGTGCGCACGCCCTCGTCGTCGCCCCCACCGGTTCGGGTAAGACGCTCGCCGCGTTCCTCTGGGCGCTGGACCGGCTGCTAGTTTCCGCCCCCGCCGAGCCCGAGGCGCTGCCCGGTCTGGACGCGGCGGCCAAGGGCGGCAGCGGGACGGCCGCGCGGACAAATTCAGCCCGGCGGAAGGCGGCCCAGCGGAAGACCCGCGTGCTGTATATTTCCCCGCTCAAGGCGCTTGGCGTCGACGTCGAACGCAACCTCCGCGCGCCGCTGATCGGCATCACGCAGACCGCGAAACGCCTGGACCTACCTGCCCCGCTCATCACCGTGGGCGTCCGGTCCGGGGACACGACGGCGTCCGACCGCCGCTCGCTGCTCAGCCACCCGCCCGACATCCTCATCACCACCCCGGAATCCCTTTTCCTGATGCTGACGTCCAAGGCGCGCGAGACCCTCACCGAGGTCGACACGATCATTGTCGACGAGGTCCACGCCGTCGCCGGCACCAAGCGCGGCGCGCACCTGGCGGTATCGCTGGAACGGCTTGACGCGCTGCTGCCCAAGCCCGCCCAGCGCATCGGGCTGTCGGCCACCGTGGAACCCAAGGAGCTGGTGGCGCAGTTCCTCGCCGGTTCCGCGCCGGTGGAAATTGTGGCCCCTCCGTCGCGGAAGAACTGGGACCTGACCGTCTCTGTCCCTGTGGAGGACATGTCCGATCTCCAGGGCGCCGCCGGGGCCTTCGACTCCGGTCCGGCCTCCGGGCTCCAGCCGCAGGCGTCCATCTGGCCCCATGTGGAGGAGAAAATCGTGGACCTGGTGCTGGCCAACCAGTCCACCATCGTGTTCGCGAACTCCCGCCGCCTCGCCGAACGGCTGACCGCCCGGCTCAACGAGATCTACGCCGAACGCCAGCTCATGGCGGCCGGCGGCGACTGGACAGACTTTGGTGCCGGCGCGCCGGACTTCGACGCCGTACCGGCCGCGGCACCGAATGCGGCAGCTAATACGGTGCCAAGAACGGCGCCCAAAGCCGTATCGAGTACAGCGCCGTCCGGCGGTACGGCCGCACAGCCCACATCCACCGCCACACCGGCCCACATGATGGCCCAGGCCGGCAGCACCGCCGGCGCCGATCCCGTGCTGGCCCGCGCGCACCACGGGTCCGTGTCCAAGGACCAGCGCGCCCTGATCGAAGATGACCTGAAATCCGGGCGGCTGCGCTGTGTGGTGGCCACGTCCTCCCTCGAGCTTGGCATCGACATGGGTGCCGTGGACCTGGTGGTACAGGTCGAATCGCCGCCCTCGGTGGCCAGCGGCCTGCAGCGGGTGGGCCGCGCCGGCCACCAGGTCGGCGAGATCTCCCAGGGCGTCCTGTTCCCGAAGCACCGCGCCGACCTCGTCCACACGGCCATCACCGTGGAGCGGATGCTTGAGGGCAAGATCGAGCGGCTCAGCGTGCCGGCCAACCCGCTGGACATTTTGGCCCAGCAAACGGTCGCCGCCACCGCGCTGGGTGCCATCGACGTGGAGGAGTGGTTCACCACGGTGCGGCGGTCCGCGCCGTTCGCCTCGCTCCCCCGCTCCGCGTTCGAGGCCACCCTGGACCTTCTGGCCGGACGGTACCCCTCGGACGAATTCGCGGAACTTCGTCCTAGGGTCATCTGGGACCGGAACGCCGGGACCATCGAGGGCCGTCCCGGCGCGCAGCGGCTCGCCGTCACCTCCGGAGGGACCATCCCGGACCGCGGGCTGTTCGGCGTCTACATCATCGGCACCGAGGTCGAGGGCACCGGCGCTTCAGGCGGTGCCAGTTCGGACGGCAGGGCCGCCAGCCCGGCCGCCGCGGCGGCCAAGGGCGGCCGCAGGGTGGGCGAACTCGACGAGGAAATGGTCTACGAATCCCGGGTGGGGGACATCTTCGCCCTCGGCGCCACCAGCTGGAAGATCGAGGACATCACGCATGACCGTGTCCTGGTCTCGCCCGCGTTCGGCCAGCCTGGCAAGCTCCCCTTCTGGAAAGGCGACTCCCTCGGCCGGCCCGTGGACCTGGGCCGCGCCCTCGGCGCGTTCATGCGCGAACTGGCGGCTTCCGACGTCGGGCCGGCAACCGAGCGCTGCAAGGCCAGCGGACTGGACGACTACGCCGCGAACAACCTGATCCAATACCTCGCCGAACAACGGCTTGCCACCGAGGTGGTCCCCAGCGACACGACCCTCGTGGTGGAGCGCTTCCATGACGAGCTCGGCGACTGGCGCGTGGTGCTGCACAGCCCCTTCGGCATGCCCGTGCACGCGCCGTGGGCCCTGGCCGTGGGCCAGCGCCTGCAGCAGCGCTACGGGATGGACGGCTCGGCCATGGCCGCCGACGACGGCATCGTGCTGCGCGTGCCCATGATGGAGGACGAGCCGCCGGGCGCCGAGCTGTTCCTGTTCGACCCCGAGGAAATCGAGCAGATTGTGACGGCGGAAGTCGGTGGCAGCGCCCTGTTCGCCTCCCGGTTCCGCGAGTGCGCCGCCCGCGCTCTGCTCCTGCCCCGGCAGAATCCCGGCAAGCGGCAGCCTTTGTGGCAGCAGCGGCAGCGTTCGGCGCAGCTGCTGGATGTTGCCAGGAAGTACCCGACGTTCCCGATTGTCCTCGAGACGGTCCGGGAGTGCCTGCAGGATGTCTATGACCTTCCGGCGCTGAAGGACATCGCCGCCGCGGTGGAACGCCGCGAGCTCAGGATCGTCCAGACCACCACCCAGCAGCCCTCCCCGTTCGCGAAGTCTTTGCTCTTCGGCTACGTGGCCCAGTTCCTCTACGAGGGCGACTCCCCGCTCGCGGAGCGCCGCGCCGCCGCTCTGGCCCTCGACTCCACCCTGCTCAATGAGCTCATGGGCCGCGTGGAGCTGCGCGAACTGCTCGATGTGAAGGTCATCGAGGCCACCGAGCGCGAACTCCAGCGTCTGGCCCGGGACCGACAGGTGCGCGGGTTGGAGGGCGTGGCGGACCTCCTGCGCCTTCTGGGTCCGCTCGCGCCGGATGAAGTCGCCGCCCGCCTGGAGCCGGTGGCGGGCCCAGCCCTGCCGGGCGAAACCGCCGGGTCCGCCCCGGCTGCTGAGCCGGCCGAAGGCCCTGCGGTGCTGCCCGTCGAAACGCCGACGGGGCTGCCCGTCGAAACGCCGGCGACGGAGGCCGACGCCGCCGCTCACCTGATGGCCCTGCAGCGCGCCAACCGGGCCATCAAGGTCAACATCGGAGGAATCGAACGCTTTGCGGCGGTCGAGGACGCCGCCCGGCTCCGGGACGCTCTCGGCGTACCGCTGCCCATGGGTGTGCCTTTGGCGTTCATCGAACCGGTCGCTGACCCCCTCGGCGACCTCGTCTCGCGCTACGCCCGCACGCACGGGCCCTTCACCGCCGCCGAGGCCGCGGCGCGGCTGGGACTCGGCGTCGCCGTCGTCGGCACGGCGCTGAAGCGGCTGGCCGCGGATGGCCGTGTGGTGGAAGGCGAGTTCCGCCCGCACGCTACGCCACCGGCAGTTACGTCGGATAGCACAGCAGCAAGTGTTCAGGAATCGGAAGATGCGGAATCCGGTGGTGAGGGGCCGGTCGTTCTGCCAGTTGCTCTGCCGGTTGTTCTGCCTCTGGCCAGTGTGAGCGAATGGTGCGACGCCGAGGTCCTCCGCAAACTGCGCCGCCGTTCGCTCGCCGCGCTCCGGGCCGAAGTCGAGCCCGTGGACACCGCCGCCTACGGCCGGTTCCTTCCCGCCTGGCAGAACGTGCGGACCCCCGGCGGCCGGGGGCAGTCGGCGCTCCGTGGCCTGGACGGCATCATCACGGCCATCGACCAGCTCTCCGGCGTGCCCATTCCGGCCTCCGCGTGGGAACCGCTTGTCCTGGCCAGCCGCGTCTCCAACTACCAGCCGGCCATGCTGGACGAGCTCATGGCCGCCGGCGAAGTCCTCTGGTCCGGTGCCGGCTCATTGCCAGGCAACGACGGCTGGGTCAGCCTGCACCTCGCCGATTCGGCCGAGCTGACGCTGAACCCTGCCATCGACTTCGAACCCGGCGATGCGCAGCGGCGGCTCCTCGAACACCTGCAGAACAACGGCGGCGGCTACTTCTTCCGGCAACTGACCGAGGTTGCCGGCGGCATGGATTCCGTGCTGAGCGACCAGGACGTGGTAACCGCCCTCTGGGATCTCGCCTGGGCGGGCCGGATTACCGGCGACACCTTCGCCCCCGTCAGGGCCCTGATCGCCGGCGGCCACACCGCGCACCGGCAGGTGGGGCGCGCCCCACGGGCCCGCGCGCCGCGGCTCAGCCGGCTCGGCCGGGCGCACGGCACCGGCCTGCTGGGATCGCCGGGTCTCACCGGCGGCCGGTACGGCTCCGTGACCGGCACCGCGCCCGCACCCCCGCTCGCCGCGGGACGCTGGTCCGCGCTGCCCTCCCCGGAACTCGATCCCACTATCCACGCCCGGGCCACCGCGGAACTGCTCCTGGACCGGTACGGCGTTCTCACCCGCGGCTCGGTCATGGCGGAAAACATCCTCGGCGGCTTCGGCCTCATGTACAAAGTGCTGGCCCGGCTCGAGGAAGCCGGACGCTGCCGCCGCGGCTACTTCATCGAACACCTCGGTGCGGCGCAGTTCGCCGTTCCGGCCACGGTGGACCGGCTGCGGTCCTACGTCGAGGACGCCCAGCTGCACAAGGCCGAGCCGGTGGCCCTGGCCCTCGCCGCGACGGATCCCGCCAACCCCTACGGCGCCGCGCTCCCGTGGCCTGGGCTGAACGTCGACGCCGGCACCGGCCACCGCCCCGGCCGGAAGGCCGGCGCCCTGGTGGTCCTGGTCGACGGCGCTCTGGTCCTGTATGTGGAGCGGGGCGGCAAGACCCTGCTCGCCTTCAGCGACGACACCGAGGTCCTGGCCGCTGCCGGTGCGGCTCTAGTGGGCGTGGTGACCCGCGGGGCCGTGGACAAGCTGATCATGGAAAAGGTCAACGGCCACGGCATCCTGGACACCCCGGTGGCAGACGCGCTCGCCCAGGCCGGGGCCTACTCCACGCCGAAGGGACTGAGGATCCGTGCCTGAGGGCGATTCCGTGTTTCGCGCCGCGGCGCAACTGCACGCAGCACTGGCCGGGAAGGAACTGATCTCGTCCGATTTCCGGGTACCGCGCTTCGCCACGCTCAAGCTCGGCGGCTGGACCGTGGCCGAGGTGATCCCCCGCGGCAAGCACCTGCTGATGCGGGTGCAGGGCCCGACGCCGAAGGACCGGCTCACCATCCACTCACACCTGAAGATGGAGGGCAGCTGGCAGCTCTACCCGTCCGGGGGCCGCTGGCGGAAGCCCGGCTTCACCGCCCGCTGCGTGCTGCGCACCGCCACCGCCGACGCCGTCGGATTTTCCCTCGGCATTCTTGAGGTGGTCCGCACCGACCAAGAGGACTCCATCGTGGGACACCTCGGGCCGGATCTGCTGGGCCCGGACTGGGACGCTGTCGAGGCCGAACGCCGGCTGCTCGCGGCGCCGGACATGCCCATCGGCGTCGCCCTGCTGGACCAGAGCAAGCTGGCGGGGATCGGGAACATCTACCGGTGCGAGGCCTGCTTCCTCGCGGGCGTCCATCCGGCGTCGCCCGTCTCCGCGGTGCAGGATCTTGCCGCCATCATCACCGATGCCCAGGTCCTGCTCTCCGCCAACCTCGGTCCGGGCCGCCGGACCACGGTGCTGAACGCGCGGGGCGTGCCCGTGGGCCGCACCGCCGGGCGTCCCGGCTACTGGGTCTACCGGCGCGAGCACCAGCCGTGCCTGAAATGCGGCACGCCGATCCGCCGCGGAATCCTTGGCCGGGACAACGGCACGGGCACCTTCACGGAGGAACGGGACATCTACTACTGCCCCGCGTGCCAGCCCCTGCCGGCCGCCGGGACAGACAGCATCAGCTGACGGGATCCGGGAGGGATCAGTCGGTCCGGCCGCTGGATGCGGTTGCCGGGACGGCCGCCCCGGCCACGCCAGCAGCTTCAGTTTCAGTCCCGGCCCCGGAGACGGTCCGCACTTCCGGAACCGTGAACCGCGGCAGCAACAGCTGGACCAGCGGGCCAATCGCCAGCGCGTACACCACTGTGCCCACGCCGACCGAACCGCCCAGCAGCCAGCCGGCGCCGAGAACCACCACTTCAATGCCGGTCCGGGATGTCCGCACGGACCAGCCCGTGCGCCGGGCGAGTCCCGTCATGAGTCCATCCCGGGCTCCGGGGCCGAGGCGGGCGCCGATGTAGCAGGCCGAGGCGATGCCGTTGAGCAGGATGGCCCCCGCGAGCATTCCGATCTGGCCGCCTAGGTGCGAGAACTCCGGTATGAGGGCCAGTCCGACGTCGGCGAACACACCCACCAGCACGGCGTTGCACAGCGTGCCGACGCCGGGCCACTGACGGAGCGGAATCCAGAGGAGCAGGACGAGGAAGCTGACGATCACCACCACCGTGCCGATGCTCAGTCCGGTCTTGACCGCGAGTCCCTGGTGGAAGACATCCCAGGGATCCAGTCCCAGTCCGGCCCGGATGAACATCGCGAGCGAAACGCCGTACATGGCGAGGCCAACAAGGAGCTGAAGAAGTCTGCGGGTCAACATGGTTTCCATCCTCCACGAAAACTGGCCTTGCAATCCATAGCCAGTTTGAAATACTGGCTTTATGCCTGTCTCTTTGACTCCGGGGTCGCTGGCCCGACTGCTGGGCGAGTGGAACGTCGGCGCCGCTCCCGCCTACCGCGAGCTGGCCGACGTCGTCCGCCTGCTCATCCTCGACGGCCGCGTCGGGCTCGACGTCGCCCTGCCGAGCGAGCGATCGCTGGCAGCGACCCTTGGCATCAGCCGGACCACGGTGACCGCGGCATACGCCCTGCTGCGTGAGCAGGGCTTCCTCAGCAGCGGCCAGGGCAGCCGGAGCCGGAGCTGCATCCCGGGCCAGGGGCCCGCGCATGCAGGTGGCCATGACGGCGCCCTGCGGCTGAGTGGCGCGCCCGGCCTGGCCGTGCCGGACGGGATCCTGGACCTGGCCTATGCCTCCCTGCCCGCCAGCGGCGAAGTGGTGCACCGGGCCTTCGCCGCGGCACTGACTGAGCTGCCGGCGCTGTTGCCGGGCTTCGGCTACGACGCCCTGGGCGTGGGTCCGCTCCGCGAAGCCATCGCGGCCCGGTACACCGCCGCCGGCGTTCCGACAACGGCCGCACAGATCCTGGTCACCTCGGGCGCCCAACATGCGTTGAACATTGTGCTCCGCACGTTGGCCGGCCGCTCGGGGACCAAGGTGCTTGTGGAACACCCGAGCTACCCGAACGCCCTCGACGCGATCCGGGCGGCGGGCGGCCGCCCGGTCCCGGTGGCCATGCCCGCCGCGCATCCCACCGGCCACGCCGGCGCAGTCGGTAACGGCCCAACACGTAACGGCCCGGGGCCCGACAACACTAATTCGAATGCACCGGCCGGCTGGGACCTCGAAGCCATGGAATCGGCGCTGCTGCAGCAGCGGCCCGCGATGGCCTACGTGGTGCCGGACTTCCACAACCCCACCGGCCGGCTGATGCCCGATTCCCAGCGGCGCCGCCTCGTGAAGGCGGCCACGGCGTCGGGCACCGTTCTCGTGGCGGACGAGACGCTGCGGGAGCTGAACCTCGACGGCGCCGTCTCGACCCCCATGGCCGCATTTAGCCCGGCCGTGGTCTCCCTAGGTTCCCTCAGCAAATCGCACTGGGCAGGGCTGCGCACGGGCTGGATCCGCGCCAGCGAGTCGCTCATCCAGCGTTTCGCGGCCGCACGCACCATCATGGACCTGGGCGGGCCCGTGGTGGAACAGCTCGCCGCGGCACACCTGGTCAACGCCATGACGGAGCCGCTCCCTGCCCGGCTCGCCGAGTTGCGCGGCAACCGAGACACGCTGCTGGAACTGATCCGCGCGCACCTGCCGGGCTGGGAGCCGGAATGGCCCGACGGCGGACTGTCCGTCTGGTGCCGCCTTCCGATGCCGATCAGCACGGCTTTGGCAGTGGTGGCCCCGGACTTCGGGATCCGGCTGGCCGCGGGGCCCCGGTTCGGCGTCGGCGGCGCGTTCGAGCAATACCTGCGGCTGCCATTCACCCTGCCGCCGGAGCAACTGGAGACGGCCGTCCTGGCATTGCGTTCGGCCCAGGACCGGCTGGACGGCGCGCCGCAGCTAAGGCGCAATCTGTCAGCCCAGCCGGCCGCTGCCATCGCCTGAACCGAGACCGGTAGGGCGGCCCTGGCGACGCAGGATCTTCCCTGCGCTGCGCAAATGCCCTAGTGACGCAGGTTCTCTCCTGCGCTGCGCAAATGCCCTATCGACGCCCGTTCTTCCCGCGCTGCACATATGCCCTGTCGACGCCCGTTCTTCCCGCGCTGCGCATATGCCCTATCGACGCCCGAATCCGGGTGTCGGCAGGGCATATGCGAGTCGCCAGATTAGATGCGCATCGCGAGCCTAGGCGTAGATCTCCGTCAGGAACCCGGCCCAGGCGTTCGCCGTCGCCGTCGCGTCCCCGCTGCCGCTGAAGTCGTGCACGGTCATTCCCACCGGTGCGCCGAAGGCGTTGCGCCCGAAGAAGCGGTACATCGTGTCCGCAGTCCGCAGGCCGAGGAAGTTCTCATTCGAGAAGTCGACGTCGCCGGTGAGCGACCCGACGCCGTTGAGCTCCAGCTGCACCGTCTCCCCCTGGGCTGAACCGGCGACACCAAGGGCCCTCTTGAGCCGGTCGAAGCCGTCCGGGGTCTGCGACGCGGCGGGTGCCTGGATGTCGGTGAAGACCACCGGCTTGCCGTCGAAGTACTTCAGGTACTGGCCCAGGGTGTGCAGATAGAACGCCGTGTGCTTGCTGGCGCCGTCGTACTGCTCATCCCAGTTGTCCGCGAAGATGCCGCTGTGCACATAGTGCAGCCGGGCGCGGCCGCCGTCGAGCGGTTCCAGGGCGTGCTCCAGCTGGTTGAACCAGCCGTCTGGTCCATCCATCCGGGAGACGAGATGGGAGGGGTACTCGTCAACGGTCCGGACGGCCGGCCATTGGTCCGTGGGGAACATCCACGCCGGGGTGTCCTTGGTAACGGCCTCCCACACCCGCTCCGGCGTACCGGGCAGTTCGGTGTCGTAGACGATTTCGAATTTCCGTTTGTCAGTCATTGTCCTGCTCCTTGGCTTGTGGGTTTGCAGCTTGTGGGTGGGTAGTGCGTGGGCCAGCGTGTGGTTCTGCGTGCGCTGCCTTGGGTGGGGGCGCCTTTAGCGAGGGGTGGAGCGCGACGACCAGCCGGTGTTTGCGGCCGGCCGGCCGGGCAGCTGCCGGCGCACCTCGCGGGGAGTCACCTCCACTGTCGTGGTACTTGTCCACGAGCAGGGTCACGGCGGCGCCGAGCTCCTCGGCGAAGGCCGCCCGGTCCGCTGCCGACCGGAAGGTGATCTCGCCGTCGATGGCAAAGGTGGCGAGTTTCTGCCTTGCCGCGGCCGCCCCGGCGATCAGCTGGCCCACCTCCTGGACCATGCGGGCGGCGAGCGCCAACAGCCAGAAGGCGGAAAAGCGGTCCGAGAACCGGTGCGGGTCCGGCGCCACAGAGGCCAGGGCCGCCGGCGAAATCAGGTACGACGCCGCCGTCGCCTGCAGGATGCGTTCGGTGACGTTGCCGCGCCGTCGCTCCTCGACGAGCTCAACAAGCCCATGCCGCTCGAGGGCCTTGAGGTGGTAGTTCACCTTCTGCCGCGGCAGGCCCACCTTGGTGGCGAGCTGCGTCGCGGAGCCGGGCTCGGCCAGCTCGCGCAGGATCCGCGTCCGGATCGGGTCAAGCGAAGCCTCCGCCGCGGCCGGATCCTCAATCACTTCGATGTCCAACATGCTTCAAGCATGCCAACCGACAATTTTATTTGTCAAGAACTTTTTTCTCGTCGGTGGGAGGATGCAGGCGCGGCCTCGCGAGTTCGCCGGAACTTTCCGGCGAACTGGAACCCTTCCGGCGAACTGGAGGCTCGGACGGGGGCGGATCGGGCAGCGGTGGAGCCTCGGACGGGGGCGGATCGGGCAGCGGGGGCGGTCGGGGGGGCGTTCGGGCAGCGCCCGCGCCTCGCAGCAGGCGCCGGGGCGGCGCAGGCGCCGGGGCGGCGCAGGCGCCGGGGCGGCGCAGGCGCCGGGGCGGGGCAGGAGCCGGGCAAGTAGAATGGTCGGGTGATGCAATCCCCTCTCCCCGTGCGCGACGGCGTCAATGCAACGCGCCTGCGCCTGCCGGACGAGGGACCCTGGGAGACCGCGCTGGACTACATGATGCACCGCTGGGGGCACATCGACCCGCAGGGCATCGAGGACCGGTTCGACGCCGGCGAGATCGTCGGCGAGGCCGGGATAGCCTTGGACCGCACAACACCGATGCAGGACCACACGTTCATCTGGTACTACCGCAGCCTGCCGCCGGAGACCCGGATCCCGGTGGAGCTCAACATCCTGCACCAGGACGATCACCTGTTGGTCGTCGACAAGCCGCACTTCCTGCCCACCACCCCCGGCGGGACGTACATCCAGGAATCGGCCCTGGTCCGACTCCGGAACCAGCTCGGCCTCCCGGACCTGATCCCGATGCACCGCCTCGACCGCATGACCGCCGGCATCCTACTGCTCTCCACAAACCCCGAGACCCGGGGCAAGTACCAGGTGCTCTTCGAAAAGCGCCAGGTCCAGAAGGAATACGAGTGTGTAGCTGCCGCAGAGCCGGCGCCGGGCCACCCCACCGTGGACTTCCCGGTGGTAGTGCGGAACCGGATGACCAAGTCCCGCAGCTACCTGCTGGCCGAGGTGGTTCACGGCGAGCCCAACGCGGAAACCCGCATCGAGCGCCTGCACACGTTTGGCGCACCCGACGGCGGACCGCACGCCGCCACCGACAGCGCACCCCACAGCGCACCCGACGTCGGCCCCCAACGCCGCGCGCTGTACCGGCTGGAGCCGCACTCGGGAAAGACGCACCAGCTCCGCGTGCACATGGCCTCACTGGGGCTGGGGATCGTCAACGATGCGTTCTACCCGGAACTGCTGGACAAGGCCCCGGACGACTACACCAAGCCGCTGCAGCTGCTGGCCCGCGGGATCCGCTTCGTCGACCCCATCTCGGGGACCCCGGTGGAGTACCGCAGCAGACTGGAACTCAGCGAGGCACGCTAGCGGCTGGAAGTGCGGTACCTTGTGCCCATGGACTTCGGAAATGCGGACAGCTGGGGCGCCGCGATCTATTTCTGGATCTTCCCCCTCGTGATCGGCGATGCGATTTTCCCGCCTCTTCCCTCTGAAATGGTCGTCATCACCGGCGGCGCGCTCTCGGCAGAGGGCCACATCAATGCCTTCCTCGTGATTCTCCTGGCCGCGGTCGCCTCGTGGCTCGGCGACCTTCTCGTCTTCCAGCTCTTCAAGCGCCGGCTGAGCCACGTTCTCGACCGCTGGAAATGGGGCCTGTGGTTCCACGCGGCCGTGCACGCGGCGATAGCGAAGGCAGGCCGTTCCTCCACGTACGGAGCGATCATCGGTATCCGCTTCATCCCCGGAGGGCGGCTGGCGACGACGGCCGCGGCGGGCATTGCGAACGTCTCGACGCGCGGGTTCAGCCTTTGCGCGGCCATCGGCGGCCTGCTCTGGGCAAGCTGGTCCGTGGCGCTGGGCTATTTCACGGGCTCCGCCACCGGGCTCCCGTTCTGGGCGAGCTCCCTGATCGGGGTCGGCGTCGGCCTGGCGATCGGCGCCATCGTGGGCGTGATCGTCACGCGGCGCCGCGGCAGCCGCTCCCCCGTGGAGACCGCCGCGGCCGGTCCGGACGAGGAACTGGACTTTTAGACGCCCGACTTTTTTAGACGGGTGCCCACCGGCCGCGGCTGCGGCGCAGGACGGTCAGTGCTCCGGTGAGCGCAACGCGTTCGACGGCGTCGCGCATCATGGCTGCCGACTCCAGCGCCTGGCGGTTTTCCGCGCTGTACGCGGTGGCATCGACCAGGAAGCGCAGGTTCAACTGAGGCACGCCGCCGGCGAGCTCAAGCTGGTGCGATTCGACGTGGTGCCGCGTCCCGAGCGCCTCGATGGCCGCGGCCATGACCGCTTCTGGAGCGGTGCCCGGCTTGAGCCCGGTGATCTTGAGTCTGGTCTGGAACGACGGCATGGAACAACCCTAGCCGCCCCCTCAGCCCCGGAGGGAACGGCCGGATTCACGCGGCCGCTCCCGTACGTCCCGAGGCACAGGAAGTGAGGGACTGGAACCGAGGGAGCGCCGGAAGGGTGCAGGCTACCCGGTGTTGCGGAGCCCGGCGGCGACTCCGTTGACCGTGATCAGCATGGCCCGCTGGAGGCGCTCGTCGATCTCGGCACCGGACATGCCCGCCGCGGCCTCGGCCCTGACGCGGCGGAGCAGTTCCACCTGCAGGTAGCTGATGGGGTCGAGGTACTGGTCCCGGATCTCCAGGGATCGCTTCAGGGTGGGCTGGGCGTCGAGGATCACGTGCTCACCCGTGAGGTTCTGGATTTCCGCGACGGTGAGCTCATACTCGTCCCGAATGGCACGGAACAGGTGGTGCAGCTCCTCCGGTACCAGGGTGGAGACGTAGTAGCCGGCAATGTCCATGTCCGTCTTCGCCAGAGTCATTTCCACGTTGGACAGCACCGAGCGGAAGAAGTGCCAGCCCTCGATCATCTCCTTGAGCTGGGCCGAATTTCCGGCCTGGCGCGCGGCCTTGAGGCCGGAACCCACACCGAACCAGCCCGGCACGATCTGCCGTGACTGCGTCCAGCCAAACACCCACGGGATGGCCCGCAGCCCCTCCAGGCCGGCGCCAGAATCGGGCCGCTTGGACGGACGGGATCCGATGTTCAGGGATCCCAGCTGCTCCACCGGGGTGGAGGCCATGAAGTAAGCGGGAAGGTCGGGGTCCTCAATCAGCGTGCGGTAGCGCGCAAACGCGGCGTCGGAGACGGTTTCCATGACGTCGCCGTAACGCACGCGCTGGTCCTCGGAGGTCCGCGGCGCGCGGTGCAGGGCCGAGCCCTGCATCACCGCGGCGAGGGAGAGCTCGAGGTTTTCGCGCGCCAGCTCCGGCAGGGAGTACTTGTCCGAGATGACCTCGCCCTGCTCCGTGAACTTGATCTCGCCCTCGAGCACGCCGTTGGGCTGGGCCATGATGGCGTCATAGGTCGGCCCGCCGCCGCGGCCCACCGAGCCGCCGCGGCCGTGGAAGAGGCGCACGCGGACGCCGTGTTTCGCGGCCACGTCCCGGAGCTTGCGCTGGGTCTTGTAGATTTCCCACTGGCTGGTCATGACGCCGGATTCCTTGTTGGAGTCCGAGTAACCGAGCATGATCTCCTGCACGTCGCCGCGGAGCCGGACCAGTTCACGGTAGGAAGAATCGGAGAGCAGCTGGTCCACGATCTCGGCCGAGGCACGGAGCTCGTCGACGGTCTCCAGCAGCGGCGCGAAGCCGATCTTGGCGTAGGGCGCCTCGCCGAAGATGCTGACCAGGCCGGCTTCGCGGGCCAGCACGGCCGCGGCCAGGACGTCGTCCGCGCCGCGGGTCATGGAGATGATGTAGGTCTCGATCACGTCGGGGCCGTAGGTGCGCAGGGCACGCCGGATCTCCCGGAAGACGTCGTACGTGCCGTCGGCGACGCCGTCGAGCTTGATCGGGTGGCCGGAGAGCGGGCGCCGGGACGCAAGCTCCGAGCCCAGCACCTCGAGCCGCTCGGCGCGGCTGAGTTCCGCATACCGGACACCGGGGCCGCCAAGGCGGTCCATGAGCTGCCCGACGGCGTCGTGGTGGTGGTCGGCGTGCTCACGGATGTCCAAGGTGGCCAGGTGCAAACCGAACGAGGCGATGGCGCGGCGGACCCGGGACAGGGCGCCGTCGGCGGCGAGAGCGGCGTGGTGGTTCCGCAGCGACCGTTCCAGCAGGCCGAGCTCGGAGAGGAGCTCCCCGGTGGCGGTGTAGTCGCGGCCGGGCTCGTGCGCGGATCCGGCCGCTACGCGCCGGCCGGTGTTGATCAGCTTGGCCTTGATGCAGGTCAGTTTGAGCCGGTACGGCTCCTGCGCGTTCAGCTCGAGGACGCGGCGGTCTAGGCCGGGAAGGTTCCCCAGGTCGACGTCGATCGAGTCCAGGAGTTCCGGGTCCGCCCCGGCCAGCGCGGTCGAGTTGGACAGGATGGAGATCAGGCCGTCGATCAGGCCGATGCTGATCCGTACGGCGTGCTGGTTCTGGATCTGGAGGATTTCGCGGGTGACGGCGGCGGTGACGTTGGGGTTACCGTCCCGGTCCCCGCCGATCCAGGAGCCGAAGCGGATCGGGGCCTTCTCCGGCGGCAGCGTGACGCCGTGCTCGGCCAGCAGCTCGGAGAGGTCCGAGAGCATTTCCGGCATGGCGTCGCTGAGGATGCCGGTGAGGTAGTAGATGGCGTTCCGGGCCTCGTCCACGGGGGTGGGCCGGACCTGGCGGAGCTCGTCCGTCTGCCACATCTGGTCGATCACTTCGGACAGGTGGCGGTCCTGACGGCGGCGCGCGGATGTGCCCTCCGCGGTGGATTCGGACAGGATGTCCGAGAGCCGGCGGATTTTGTCCAGCACGGAGCGGCGGGAGGCCTCGGTGGGGTGTGCGGTGAAGATGGGCCGGACGTCGAGTTCGTTGACGACTTCCTGCAGCACGGAGTTGCCGGCCTGGTCCGCGATCTCCTCGACGGCTTTGGCGAGCCAGCCATCCTTCTCCTGCCGGGTGCGCAGCCCGCGGACCCGGTGGACCTGCTCGGCGGCGTTCGCGAGGTGGAAGTAGAACGCGAACGCGCGGACCAGGTCGGTGGCCTGGTCCAGAGGCAGGGAGCCGAGCAGCTCGCGGACCTGGGCGACGACGTCGTACGAGCTCCACGGCCCGGTGGCGTCGGCCCCGCCGCGGGCGGCCTCTTTGGATTCCTTGGTCAGCAGGCGCACCTGCTCGACGAGGTCCAGGAGCTCGGGCCCGTGCTGGCGGACCAGGGATTCGCCGAGGAGGGTGGAGACCCGGCGGACATCAGCCCGGAGTTCGGCGGCAAGATCGGTGTCGGAATGCATTGCAGTGTCAGCCATGGAAACTATCTTTCGAGGGTTCGACTTGGCTCGTACACTGCGCTGGATACTGTGAGCCCGATTACTTCTTCCCATGGGATGTTACCTGCAGGCACTCCCGGCCGGAATTCCGTCTCAGATAGTGTCAGGCCCCGCGGCACCGCCCCGGCAGGGCCAGTTCAGTTAGCGCGCGACCTTGAAATTGAACTCGCCGGTGCCCAGCGCACCCCAGAGGCGCAGCCAGATCGGCAGCAGCATTTCCGGGCCGCGGGCACTGGTGATATCCCCGAGGTCGATCACGTCGCGGTGGCCGAAGCCCTTGAGAAGTTCCGTCACGGCGGCCTTCGCGTCGGCGTCGTCCCCGGAGACAAACACCGAGTGATCGCCGCCGGCCACGCTCGCCGGATTCACCATCACCGACGCCGTCATGGTGTTGAGGGTTTTCACCACCCGGGCATGGGGGAAGGCCCGCTGGATCTGCTCGGCGAGGCTGTCCGTGTTCACCGGGTTCAGCGACGGCGGCATGCCCTGCGAGAAGTCCAGCGGATTGGAGACGTCCATGATGACTTTGCCGGCGAGGTTCCCGGTGCCCGCGGCGGCCAGAGCCGCCAGGGACCCGCCGCCCTGCGTGGCGTTGACGATCAGCTCGGCGCCGGCCGCCGCGTCAGCAAAGTCTGCGAGGCCGATTCCGGTGTGCGCGGCCTGCCACTGGGCGAACGGCGCGGTGCCCATCCTGTCCGGTTCGGCCCGGGCGAGCGTCGCCTGCGGGTCGCGGGTGCCGATCACGACGTCGTGCCCCAGGCCCGCGAGTGCGCCGGCAATCGTGCGCCCCACCGTGCCGGTTCCCAGTACTGCAATCTTCATGGCGTCCTCGATTCCGCTCACCAGGAGCTCACCCCAAACCCGCAGGTAGACAGGTCCGTCTACCCCTTGGACTCGACGCTAGCAGACAGACCTGCCCGCAACAAGGCATCCGGGCCGCGCAGGTCGAAGCCTGACGGGCGGCGCAGGTCGAAGCCTGACGGGCCGCACGGGGCCGCGCGCCCGGGTGTAGACAGACTTGTCTGTGTACGATGGTGTCATGACGCTGCCAGCAGCCACCGCCCCGCCGGCTGCCCGCACCCCCGCCGGGCATGCCAGGGAGAAAATCCTGGCCACGGCCTTCCGGTTGTTCTATTCGCACGGCTTCCGGGCCGCCGGCATCGACACCATCATTGCCGAGTCGGGCGTCGCGAAAGCCACGTTCTACAAGTACTTTCCGGCCAAGGACGACCTCATTCTGGCCTATCTGGAAAAGGTCGACGGCATCTGGACGGGGCAGCTTCACGCCGCCGCCGCGGCCGCCGGCCAAGACCCGGCCGCGCAGCTCGTGGGCCTGTTCGATGCCCTGACAACCGCCTGCCGGCGCGACGGCTACCGGGGCTGCGCCTTCATCAATGCCGCCGCCGAGTCGGCCGCCGGCACCCGGGTCCATGACCGGACCGTGGCCCACAAACATCAGATCCGCGCCTGGATCCGGGATCTGGCCGCCCGCGCCGGCGCCCGGGACCCGGACCAGCTCGCCCGCAGCCTGACCCTGCTGCTCGACGGCGGCCTGGCCAGCGGGGTGCTCGACGGCGACCCGGACGCGGCCACCGCCGCCGGAGCCACCGCGGCCCAACTCGTGGCTGCCAGCCTCAGAATCCCACCCACCCCCAACTGACTAGCAGCAGGGGCCGTTCTGAGGCCTCAAAACGGCCCCTGCTGCCAGCTAGTTGGGCTGATACCCCTGGAGGTACCCATGACCGCTCCTGAACCCGGGACAGGTTCGACGCGAACAACTGAGGCCGCGGCCGACCCGCAGCTTGCCCGCTGGCAGCGCTTCCGGAACAGCCGGGACGCGGCCCTTGCCAGCGACCACGGTTGGTTAACACTGACCTCGTTCCAGTGGCTCGAGGACCGGCCGGCCGCCGTCGAGCTCGCCCCCGGGCTCTGGTCCACTGACGGCACGACGGCGTTCCTCACCGCCGCCGTATCCGACGGCCTGACCCTTGTGGATACCGGCGATCCCGTGGACGGCACCATCAGCGCCGTGCTCTCGGACGAGGAATCCCTCATGTGGGTCCAGTACGGCGGCGACGACGGCCGCCAAGTGGTGGTGGAGCTCGCCATGCGGGCGGACAAGTACGCCATCCGCACGCGCGACTCCCGGTCCCCCGCATTGACCGAGTTCGACGGCGTGCCCACCTTCGACTTCCGCCCGGACCTGGTGGTGGAGGCCCGGTTCGCGCCCTATCCCGAGCCCGTGGACGTCCCAATCGGCACCGCCAACCCGCTGGTGGACGGTGTCCACCGCTCAGTGGGAGAACTCGTCTTCCGGCTTCCCGGCACGGACCACGAGTTCCACCTGCAGGCCGAGGAGGAGAAGCTCGGCGCCCTGACCTTGACGTTTCACGACGAGACCAATGGGGAATCGACCGACGAGTGGCGGAAAGTCTCCACCGCAAAGCCTCGGCCTGACGGAAGTGTGGTCCTGGATTTCAACCGGGCCATCAACTACCCCAGCGCCTTCACCCCGTACGGCACCTGCCCCATGCCGGTGAAGAACAACAGCCTCGACTACCGGATCGCGGCCGGCGAGAAGGAGCCCGGGGTCTTCTAGACGGCCGCTTCTAGCCGGTCACACTCCAGATGACCTTTTACACGATCGCGGACACTCCGGTGACGGCACGCCCCGTAATCAGCGTGTTGATCTCGAACGAGCCCTCGTAGGTGTAGATCGCCTCGGCATCGGAGAAGATCTTGGCCATCCGGTAGTCGGTGACGATCCCGTTGCCGCCCAGCAGGGACCGGCCCATCGCCACGGTTTCGCGCATCCGGGCGCTGACATAGGACTTGGCGAGGGCCACCTGCGGCATGTCCGCCGCGCCCTGGTCCTGCAGCTGCGCGATCCGGACCATCATGCCCATGCTGGCCACGGCATTGCCGAGCATGGTCACCAGCTGCTGCTGAACCAGCTGGAACTTTGCCAGCGGGCGGCCGAACTGCTGACGTTCGACGGCGTACTGCCGCGCGACGTCGAACGCGGCGAGCTGCTGCCCCACGCCCTGCCAGGCCACCATGATCCGGGAACCGCGCAGGAGTTCGTTGGTGTCCTCGAAGCTGCTGATGCCGGCGAAGCGGTCCGTTTCGGCCACGCGGACGTCGGTGAAGACAATGTCCGCGTTCTGCACCGTGCGCAGGGCAATCTTGTTCTCGATCCGGCTCCTGCTCACGCCCTGCAAGGTGGCGTCGACGATGAAGCCGCGGATGCCGCCGTCGGCCTCGTCCCGGGCCCAGACCAGCATGTAGTCGCAAAACGTCCCGTTGCCGATCCAGCGCTTGGCGCCGTTGAGCACCCAGGCATCGCCGCCGGGGACCCGCCGGGCCCGGGTTTCCATGCCGCCGGCAACGTCCGAGCCGTGATCCGGTTCCGTGAGGGCAAAGGCGCCGGTGGTGCGAAGGTTCGCCGCGTCCTCGAGCAGGCGAGCCTTCTGCTCCTCGGAGCCGAAGCCGTAGAGCGACTCCACGAAGAGGTCATGGTGGACCAGGAAGAAGGTGGCGAGCGAGGTGTCCACGCGGGTCATCTCGGCGATGACGATTCCGGCGAACAGGTTGCTGTAGCCGCGCTGGGCGGGGGCGCTTAGCTCCAAGGCGGCCAGCTTGGGAAGGATGTGGGCCGGGAATTCTGCCTTGTTCCACCAGTCGGTGGCGAAGGGGGCGACCTCGACGGCCAGGAAGTCCCGCAGCTGTACCAGTTTGGCCCGCTCCGCCGCGTTGAGCAGGGATTCGTAGTCGAAGAAGTCAGCCGCGGGGAGCCCTGCGGTGGATGGTGCGGCCACAGGGGGTGCGGCCGCAGACGGTGCGTCCGTCGCGCCCAGCCCTGTCCCGGTCACTCCGGAACCGGACATTCCAGACCAGGTCATTTCGGGCCCATCCGGATGGCGCCGTCGAGGCGGATGGTTTCGCCATTGAGCATGGCGTTCTCCACAATGTGGGCGGCAAGGTTCGCGTATTCGGCGGGGCGGCCCAGCCGCGAGGGGTGCGGCACCTGGTGGCCCAGGGAGTCCTGCGCCTCCTGCGGCAGCCCTGCCATCATGGGGGTCTCGAAAATGCCCGGTGCAATGGTGACCACCCGGATCAGCGAGCGCGCCAGTTCGCGGGCGATCGGCAACGTCATGGCGGCCACAGCACCCTTGGAAGCGGCGTAGGCGGGCTGGCCGATCTGGCCGTCGAACGCGGCAACGGAGGCGGTGTTGATGATGACTCCGCGTTCCGGGCCGCCGAGTTCGGTGGTGGCGGGCTCGGTGGCTGCCATGGCGGCCGCGGCGAGGCGGATCACGTTGAAGGTGCCCACGAGGTTGATCTGGATGACGCGGTTGAAGGCCTCCAGCGGCAGCACGCCGTCACGGCCCAGGACCTTGCCTGGGGTCGCGATCCCGGCACAGTTGACCACGATGCGCAGCGGGCCCAGGGCGGCGGCGGCATCGACGGCGGCCCGCACCTGCACCTCGTCCGTAACGTCGGCGGGGACGAAGACGGCGGTGCGGCCGCCATTGGCCGCGGAGGCACTGGCGGCGGGAGCGGCACCGGCACCGAGAGCGGCGGCACCAGCGGCGGAGGCTGTCAGTTCGGCGGCAAAGGCGTCCCCGGCGGAACCCGGCAGGTCCACGAGCACCACCGACGCACCGGCGTCGAACAGGCGCCTGGCCGTGGCCGCTCCAAGACCCGAGGCCCCGCCCGTGATCAGTCCGACAGTACCCTTGATGTCCATGCATCCTCCTTGATGTGGAACCGAACCCCGGCCGCGAGGCCTCAACGCGGACGGCGCCTGAAGCACCGGTCCGCGGGGAACATTAGTTAGTGAATGTTAACTGGAATGCGGCCGTTGCGCACCTTTGGGCGCACCCGCCGACGGCGCGGTCACGATCGCGGTCCGGACGGGCTCCCGCGATTAGGCTGGGCTCATGACCCGACCCGACACCTCCGCCCCCAACTGGTCCTTCCGCGCGGACGAGGCCGCCCGCTCGGTGACCAGGCTTTTCGGGCAGCGGCTCTTTTTCCTGCCGGGAACCCACATCGCCGCGATCTTGCGGCCGTCCGGCCGGCTGAAGAATTTGTCCCGGCCCTGGCACTACTGGTGGCAGGCACACTACCTGGACTGCCTCGTGGACGCCGGCCGCCGGGAACTGGGCTCGCCCGGGCGTCCGGGCGCCAAGTTCGACGGCGAGAACCGGCCCAGCGCCGGCCGCCTCGCCTCCCGGCTCGTCACCGGCATCCGGCTGCGCAATTTCCTCACGGTGGTCAACAACTACTACGACGACATGGCCTGGCTGGCCCTGGCCACGCTCCGGCTGGACAAGCTCGCCGAGGACACCCGCAAAAACACCGGCCGGGGACGCAACGCCAAGGTCCTGCAGAGCCTGACCTTGCAGTTCGACTCCGCGTCCACCGACGACCTCGGCGGCGGAACGTTCTGGAGCACGAAGCGCGATTTCAAGAACACGCCCGCCACCGCACCGGTGGCCCTCTACTACGCGCGGACGGGCAACCCGGACAAGGCGCAGGCACTGCTGGACTGGCTGGACGCCAAGCTCTACGAGCCCGGGCAGGGCCTCTACCGGGACGGCCTGCGGATTTCCGGCACGGGCGACGTGGTGCTGGAAGAGACCATCTACACCTACAACCAGGGGCCCGTGCTCGGGGCCTTGCTGGAACTTGGGGGCGAGGCGAACCTCGGACGTGCGGCCGCACTGGTGGAAGCCGTGGCAAGCAACCTCACGCATCCGGCCCCGCTGCTGGGGCGCACCGCCGCGGTGCTGCGCTGCGAGGGAACAGGCGACGGCGGACTCTTCACCGGGATCCTCGTCCGCTATCTGGCCCTTGCCGCCGTCGACGAACGGCTGCCCGCCGAAACCCGGGCCACGGCGGCGGCACTCGTGAACGATACCGCCGAGTCCCTCTGGGAAGGCCGCCGGATCCTCCCGCCGCAGGACCGCCTCGCGCGCCCCGGCAGCCACCTCATCTTCTCCGACCGCACCGAACTTCCGGCTCGCCGCAGCTATCCGGAGGGCGCCGCCGTCGAGCTGTCCACACAGCTCCAGGCCTGGATGGTGCTGGAGGCGGCCGCATCGATCGCTGCGGCCGCCGCACCGCAACCCTGACCAATTAGGTCACGCAACAGTTTCGTAATTCATGTGATCCTCATCACTTATGGCGCCTTCAGGTTGGTCGCTTAGGTTTGGCTAACCTACAGTCTTTCGTAGTGAGCATGCCCTAACTTCCCCGCTCACGGGGGTCCGGGCACCGACGACGAATTCCTTGCAGAAAGTAGCCCCATGAAGATCCGCAACAACGCACTGGCGGGCATCGCCCTGGCAGCCACTGCCGCCCTGGGCCTGGCCGCCTGCGGCTCCGGTTCCGCTGCCCCGGCTGGCAGCAGTGCAGCGGCTGGCGGCTCGGCCGCCGGCGAGATCACGGTCTATAACGCCCAGCACGAGTCCCTGACCAAAGAGTGGGTAGACGCCTTCACGGCCGAAACCGGCATCAAGGTCACCCTGCGCCAGGGCGACGACACCGAAATGTCCAACCAGATTATCCAGGAAGGCCAGGCCTCACCCGCGGACGTCTTCCTGACCGAGAACTCACCCGCCATGGCCCAGGTGGAAAACGCCGGTCTCTTCGCGGACGTGGACAAGGCCACCGTGGACCAGGTCCCCGCTGAGTTCCGTCCCTCCACCAACAAGTGGACCGGCATCGCAGCCCGCTCCACCGTCCTGGTCTATGACAAGAACAAGATCAGCGCCGACAAGCTGCCCAAGTCCATGCTGGACCTGGCCAACCCCGAGTGGAAGGGCAAGTGGGCAGCCTCGCCGTCCGGCGCCGACTTCCAGGCGATCGTCTCGGCCCTGCTGGAACTCAAGGGCGAAGCCGCCACGCAGGCATGGCTCAAGGGCATGAAAGAGAACTCCAAGGCGTACAAGGGCAACAGCACGGCCATGAAGGCCGTCAACGCCGGCGAAGTGGACGCCGCCCTGATCTACCACTACTACTACTACGGCGACCAGGCCAAGACCGGCGAGAACTCCAAGAACGTCACGCCGCACTACTTCAAGAACCAGGACCCTGGCGCCTTCGTCTCCATCTCCGGCGGCGGCGTGCTGAAGTCCTCGAAGAACGCCGCGGCGGCCCAGTCCTTCCTGAAGTTCATCACCGGAAAGAAGGGCCAGGAAGTACTGCAGAAGGGCACCTCCTTCGAGTACGCCGTCGCCTCGGACGTCCCGTCCAACGACAAGCTGGTTCCGCTCAAGGAGTTGCAGGCACCCACAGTGGATCCCGCGAAGCTCAATTCCGCCAAGGTCACCGAGCTGATGACCCAAGCAGGGCTGCTGTAGCGGCAGTGACTTCCAAGCTGGCGGTCCCCAAAATAACCGGGGACACGACGACGGCGGGCAGGGGCAAGCGCCCCCGCCCGCCTTTCGGCGTTTCTGTTGTTTCCATCATTGCGGTCCTGATCGCCCTGTTTTCCCTCATTCCCCTGGCCTACGTGATCTTCATGACGGCCTCCACCGGCTGGGACACCGCCGCCGCACTGATCATCCGCCCGCGCGTGGGCGAACTCCTGCTGAACACGGTGCTGCTCACCGTGGTGACGGTGCCGCTGTGCCTGGTCCTGGGGGTCGGCGGGGCGTGGCTGGTTGAACGCACGTCCCTGGTGGGCCGGAAGTGGTGGGCCGTGCTGCTGGCCGCCCCGCTGGCCATCCCCGCCTTCGTCAACAGCTACGCCTGGGTTTCCGCGGTGCCCTCCCTCGGCGGACTCTGGTCCGGGGTCCTCATCGCCACGCTGTCCTATTTCCCGCTCGTGTACATTCCGGCCGCGGCGACACTCAGCCGCCTGGACCCGGCGATCGAACAGTCCGCCGCCTCCCTCGGCCTCGGCGCCTGGCGCGCGTTCTTCCGCGTGGTGCTGCCGCAGCTGCGCATCGCCATGACCGGCGGCGGGCTACTGGTCGCGCTGCACCTGCTGGCCGAATACGGGGCGTTCGCGATGATCCGCTTCGACACCTTCACCACAGCGATCATGGTGCAGTACCAGTCCACGTTCAACGGGACCGCGGGGAACATGCTCGCCAGCGTCCTGGTGTTCCTATGCCTGATCCTGCTCCTCGTCGAGGTCCGCAGCCGCGGCAGCGCCCGGTACGCCAGGGTCGGCTCGGGTGCCCAGGCGCGCGCCCTGCGGCTGCCCCTGCACGCCTACCAGGTCCCGGCCCAGCTGTCCCTGATCGCCCTCACGGCGCTGGCATTCGGCCTGCCGCTGGCATTTGTGCTGCGCTGGATCGTCACCGGCGGCCCGGACATCTGGGCAGCCGAGGAATTCATGCCGGCCCTCCTGCAGACCCTGGCCTATGGCCTTGCGGCGGCCGTCGTCACCACCGTGGTCGCGTTCCCCATGGCCTACATGGCCGTGCGGCGCCCCGGCTGGTTCAGCAAGTCGCTGGAGCTGTCCAACTACATCACCAGCTCCATGCCCGGGATTGTGGTGGGCCTGGCCTTCGTGACCGTGAGCATCCGGATGGTGCCCAGCATGTACCAGACCTCGGCGCTCCTCATCGCGGCCTATGTGCTGTTGTTCCTCCCCCGGGCCCTCGTGAACATCCGCTCGGGCCTGGCCCAGGCACCAAAGGAACTCGACGAGGCCGCCCAGGTGCTCGGCAAGCCGCCGCTGCTGGCCTTCCTGCGCGTGACGCTGCGCCTCACGGCCCCCGCCGCGGCCGGCGGGGCGGCCCTGGTGTTCCTGGGGATTGTCAACGAACTCACGGCCACCCTCCTGCTCTCGCCCAACGGGACGCGCACCCTCGCCACCGAGTTTTGGAGCAAGAGCAGCGAAATCGACTACGCTGGCGCCGCCCCGTATGCGCTGCTGATGATCCTGATCTCGGCGCCCATGACCTACCTGCTCTTCCAGCAGTCCAAGAAAGTAGCCGGACAGTGACCGATGTTTACCCGTCGCGTGAGGCCCACTCACGTCTCCCCGAGCCGCGAGTCTCGGCATCCGTGGCCACCAGCACCAACAGCCACCTGGAAATCGACGCGGTCACCAAGAACTTTGGCCCCCAGGCCGTCCTCAAGGGCGTCAACCTCTCCGTCGCCAGGGGTGGAACGACGGCGATCGTGGGACCGTCCGGCTCCGGCAAGACCACGCTCCTGCGCCTGATTGCCGGCTTCGAACACCCGGACACCGGCAGCATCTCGCTTAACGGCAGCAAAGTGGCGGGCGAGAACGCCTGGGTGCCCGCCCACAAACGCCACGTCGGCTACGTGGCCCAGGACGGCGCCTTGTTCCCGCACCTGACGGTCGGGCAGAACATCTCCTTTGGCCTGGACGCCTCGCAGCTCCCTGGCGGGCACCGCGGCGTCAAGGCGCGAGTGGCCGAGTTGCTGGAAATGGTCTCCCTGGACCCGGCCATGGCCAAGCGCCGCCCGCACCAGCTCTCCGGCGGCCAGCAGCAGCGGGTCGCCCTGGCCCGGGCGCTGGCCCGCAAGCCCGCGCTCATGCTGCTGGACGAGCCGTTCTCCGCCCTGGACGCCGGCCTGCGGGTGGCCACCCGCCGCGCCGTGGCCCAGGTCCTGAAGGACGCCGGCGTCACCACCATCCTGGTCACGCATGACCAGGCCGAGGCGCTGTCCTTCGCCGACCAGGTGGCTGTGATGCGCGGCGGCAGGCTGGCCCAGATCGGCAACCCGTTCGTCGTCTACACGCGCCCGGCGGACCGTGCCACCGCGGAATTCCTGGGCGACGCCGTCATCCTGGACGCCTGGATGGAAGGCTCCTTGGCCACGTGCTCGCTCGGCGGGATCCCCGTTCGACGCCCGCCCGCCCAGGGCCGGGTCCAGCTGATGCTGCGGCCCGAGCAGATCCGCATTTCCGAGGACGGCCCCATCCGCGGCACGGTGGTGGATACCGACTACTTCGGCCCCGAGACCACGGTCCGGCTCCAGCTCCCGGTCCCCCCGGTCCTTGCCGCCGGCGCCGTCCCGGACCACCGCTACCCCGGCGGCGGGGAAATCATCACCATCCGGCACTGGAACGCCTCGATCGCCCGCCCCGGTACGGAGCTGCGGCTTCGCGTGGTGGGCGAGGCCGTGGCGTTCCCGGTGGATGAGCAACCGTCTCCCTAAGACTGCTCTGGAGATAGGGTGGGCGGATGACTGTTCAGCCAGGCCTGCACCGCCAATACTGCTCCGTTGCCGCCCCCACACAGCTGTGGCTCGATCCCGACGGCCGCCTGGCCGGCGAGGTCAAACCGCCCGGAGCAGGCGACTCTGGTGATCCTGCCGGGTTCACCGGGCTGCTCCACGGCGACACCCGGATGCTCTGCCGGGCGCTGGTGCGCGTCAACGGCCTTGAACCCGAACCCGCGGCCGTCGAGACCGAGCCCGGCGGTGTCCTGCGCGTCCGGGGCCTGGTCCGGGGCATCCCGGGACCCACCGAGGATCCCGCCGTCGAGCTCCTCCAGACCTGGACTGTGACGCCGGGCGTGGTGCGGCACACCCTGCAGCTGCGCACCTCGCTGGATTCCCTCGACGTCGAAATCGACATTGAACTGGCCGCCGACTTCACGGACATGGCCCAGATCCGCCTCAGCCGCTTCCGCGACCCGTCCGGTCCGATCTCTGCCGACCAGTCTGCGCTCCGCTGGAAGGAGGGCGGCAAGGCCTTGACGGTGGCGGCGGCCGGCGCCGTCACCCCTGACGGGCACCTCACCTGGCGCGGAACCCTAGGCCGGGGCCGGCCGTTCGAAGCCGAATGGCAGGCCGTCCTGACCGACGCCGACGACGCCGTGGTGGCTGCCCGCCCGCCCGCGGCCCGCCCGCCCGCAGGGACCAACCTGCCCGGACCGGCCGGGGCCCTGGGCCTGCTCCTGGATAACTCCCTCGATGAAGTGGCCGGGCTCCGGCTGGCCACCCGCCAGCTGCCGGACGCGCCGTTTATCGCCGCCGGGGCGCCCTGGTACTTCACGCTGTTCGGGCGGGATTCGCTCTGGGCCGCGCGGCTGCTGCTGCCCCTGGACAACGGGCTCGACACCGGGCTGGCGGCAGGCACGCTGCGCGCGTTGGCAGCCTTCCAGGGTACCCGGACCGACGCCGCGGCCGCCGAGGAACCCGGCAAGATCCTGCACGAACTGCGGTCCAAGGAGCTAGTGCTGGAGAGCCAGGGCCTGCGCCTGCCCCCGGTGTACTTCGGGGCCGTGGACTCCACCCCGCTGTGGCTGTGCCTGCTTGGTGAACTCTGGCGCACCGGCCGGGACGACGACGCGGTCCGGTCGCTGCTGCCGAACGCGG
Source organism: Arthrobacter sp. 05L421 (assembly GCF_056397785.1). NCBI lineage: Bacteria > Bacillati > Actinomycetota > Actinomycetes > Micrococcales > Micrococcaceae > Arthrobacter > Arthrobacter sp. 05L421. The sequence continues at coordinate 108,401 of NZ_JBFTOC010000011.1, read as the reverse complement.
CACGCGCCGCGGAGTGGCTGCTCGCCGCCGGTGCAACCGGGCAGGACGCCGCAACGGTTAACGCCGCAACGGGTAACAGTCCAGCGGGCAACGCCGGGTTCCTCAGCTACCGGGACGCGTCGGGGCACGGCCTGAGCAACCAGGGCTGGAAAGACTCCCGGGACGCCATGCAGTTCCGCGACGGCCGCCAGGCCGACGGGCCGATCGCCCTGTCCGAGGTGCAGGGCTACGCGTACCAGGCAGCGATGGAAACGGCGGAGCTGTTCGACGCCTACGGGGAACCCGGCGGGCAGGCGCTGCGGGACTTCGCCGCTGCCCTCCGGCTCAGGTTCCGCGAGCGCTTCTGGGTGGAGGACGACGGCGGCCCGTTCCCGGCCATGGCCCTGGACGGGCACGGTGTTCCGCTGGACATACCGGGCTCGAACATGGGACACCTGCTGGGCACGGGCATCCTGGATGCGGCCGAAGCCCGGATCGTGGCGGACCGGCTGGTGAGCCCCGAGCTGTTCTCCGGCTACGGCGTGCACACGATCTCCCGGCGGGCCGCGGGGTTTTGGCCCTTCAGTTACCACTGCGGCTCGGTCTGGAGCCACGACACCGCCATCGCGATCCGCGGCCTCCTTGCCGACGGTTTCATCGCCGAGGCCCAGATCCTCGCCGATGGCTTGCTCGCGGCGGCCGCCTCCTTTGGGCACCGGCTGCCGGAGGTGTTCGCGGGGGTCCGGGCCGAGGACTCGGGCGTCGCGGTGCCCTATCCGGCGTCCTGCCACCCGCAGGCGTGGTCCTCAGCCTCGGCTGTTGTGATCGCCCAGGCGATGGGCGTAGGGCTCTGACGAGACTGGCTCTGGCGGGCTAACTTCCCGGGGCCGGCCCTGCCGGACTAGCTTCCGCCGGGTCGGGTTGCGACAGAAGCATGGCCGGCACCAGCGGCGCAGGCCGCGGAGCCATGGTGGCGCGCAGCCCGTCGGCCAGGATGACGATCCCGGTAACGGCGAGCGCCAGGCCCATGGCGGCGAGCACGTCCGTCAGCCAGTGATAGCCCAGGTACAGGCGGCTAAAGGCGACCACCAGCGTTCCTGCGGCTGCGGCCGCGAAGGCGAGCACCGACGTCGTCCGTTTGCCCGTCCGCGTCCCGCGGGCCGCCACCAGCAGGTAGCTGAGGACGCACAAGAAGACGCCGGCGCCGAAGGTGTGGCCGGAGGGAAACGACAGGGCGTCGTCCGGTCCCAGCATGAAGTCGCTGGCGGCGGGCCGGCCGCGGCCGACGTCGTGTTTGATCAGCGTGGACACCGCGAAGGTGGCCGCCATGGCGCCGATTAGCAGGACCGGACGCCAGACTTCCCGTCTCCAGACGGCCCAGGCCAGGGCCACCACGCAGCCGATCACCGTCATCCACAGCGGCGACGTCACGGTGGTCACGGCCGTCAGGATGGCGGTGGCGAGCGGGTTCCGGGACGCGACGAGTCCGTCGTGCACGGGCGCGTCCAGAACGGCCACCCCGCTGTTCGACTGCACGGCGGCGAGCACGGTCCAGAAGACCGTCTCCCCCGCGATCAGCAGGCCCGCTGCCGCGAAGAAGAGCCGCCGCTGGGACGGCAGCGGCAGAGGGGCACGGGGTTGCGGGGCACGCTGGGCAAGGAGCATCCGCCCTATTCTGCCAGCGGCAACTATCCGCAGCCCGGACGGCCGCTGGGAGTTCTCTGGGATGCAGCCCGGCCGGGGTCCGGCGCGGCGAGCCGCGGGGAACGGGAACGGCCGTCCGCGGGCCCGGCCGTTGCCGGCCCGGCCGTGACGGTTCCGCCGTTACGCGTTTGGGGGTCGTTTGGTCTGCGGGTACGGCGTTTCGAACCGGGCCAGCATCTCCACGAACCCGGCGATCTTCTTCTCCCGGGTGGAGGCCTGCTTGACCGAGTTGGTGCGGTAGATCAGGGCATACCGGTTCACGGACGTCAGGACCTCGAACATCGCCTGCGCCCGGGGCTCCGCCGCGATGGCCGCGGCAAGATCATCCGGGACTTCCGCCGTCGCCGCGCCCGAGTAGGCGGCCTCCCAGCGCCCGTCCGCCTTGGCGGCGGAGACGGCGGCTTGTCCGGCCGGGGCCATCCGTCCCGCCGACTCCAGACGTTCAATCCGCTCCACGTTGCGTGCGGACCACACGCTCTCGGGTCCCCGCCGGGTCATCCGCTGGAAGGAGCTCTCCTCGTCCCGCCGCCGGCCCTGGCCGTCGATCCAGCCGAAGCACAGCGCCTCCTGCAGCGCGGCCTCGTAGTCCAGCGCGGTCACTGATCCGCCCTTCTTATGCAGCACCAGCCACACGCCCGGACTCTGCGCGTGGTGCTGCTCCAGCCAGGTGCGCCACTCGGCGGCGTCCTTCACCAGCAGTTCCTCAAGTTCAACAGCCATGGCACCATTGTGCTCCGCGGGGCTGACCGGATGGGTGCTTTGGTGGCACCATGTCATGAGGAGCCACTCCCGTCCCTCGCAAGGAGATCCCATGCTGCGCGTCCGCCCGATCCACTACACCTCCCGTATGGACCAGTGGGGGCAACTGCTGTCCGCCCTCGGCATGGTGCGAACGGTCGACGACGGCGACTGGCAGGAGTTCGACGCCGGCTCGGGCCGGCTCGCGCTGCACCGCGTAGCGGCGGATGCCGCATCCGGCGGCGCTGCCGAACAAGGAAACGTGCAGGACGGCAGGACGGACTTCGGCGTCGAGGTCGGAGACCTGGCAGAGTTCGCGCGCCGCACCAACCTGGCCGGAGTGGAGGACGGGACCACCCCGGCCGAGCTGGTCAGCGCGCGCCACGGGGACACCTGCCGCATCACGGGCGAGGACGGGTTCGGCTTTTTTGCGGACAAGGCCACCCACGGCGCGCAGTGCGCGGACGCCGATCCTGCCCTCGCCGTCGTCGAAGTCTGGTTCACGCCGGAGGCTGCCGCCGCCGCCCAAACCCTGCGGAATATGGGCGCCCGGCTGCGCCCTGCACCGGATGATGACGAAACCGCGGATTTCACGGCGAAGAACGGCGGCGTGCTGATGGTGCGCCCAGCCAGCGGCGCCGCCCGGTCCGGCCTGGGCTTTGAATACACCGGCGACCTCCCCGCCCTGCGGGACCGCCTGGCGGCCGCGGGCCACCAGGTCAGCCTGACGGAAGAGGCGTTCGGGCGGACCCTGCACGTGGCCAACCCAGACGCCGCCGATCTGCCGGAGAACCCCAACGGGGCGATGCTCTGGATCTCGCAGAAGCCGGAAGCCGCCTGAGGCTGTTGCTCCGGTGCGGCCGCGGCGGATCTTGTGGAGTTCAGCCTTTCGTGGCGGCGTTCTGTGACCACTTGGTGTCGCGCAACCGGGCTTTGAGTTGTCTTACATCGCATGGATTGCGAGGCGTCAGGGGTGTTGCCGTTGGGGTACCTTCACCGGGCATTTAGTCGGGCGGGGTATACGGGCACGTCAGCTCCAGCATCCGCGCAGACGGCCTTTAGGGTGCTGGGGCCCGACGATCGACCGGCTAACGGACGGGTCGGGCAGGACCGAGGACATCGCAAACCCTGCCCGGTAGAGTGCCGATCATGGTTCGGACCGTAGGACAACCCGACAAGACCGGACTTATCTGGGTCGCGGTTACTTGTACGCTGATCATCACCGGCCAAATCTTTACGATCAGCGGTGCCCCTGACGCTCACATGGCGTCATGGGTACTCATTGGCTGCACGGTTCTTCTCATTGTCGTCGCAGTGGCCTCTTACCTTCGCAACAGCAGAGGCTCAGGCTCTCCGCCCGACTGAACCTAGAGCAGCGCGCCTGCGGAAACCCAGGAAACAAGATTGCCGGCGACCGTCTTCGCTCGGGCGGTCGTGCCTCCCAAATTTCATTGGTCGCTGAGAACTCGTACTACTTCGGAGGGCGGCTCGGGTGTCCGGCGGTCATCTGGGACAGCCACCCAAACGATGCCGTGCTGGTCTCGACGACTTTTGGCAGTCCCAATCGGCTCGGCGAGGTTTACCGCTACGTCGCGAGCGAAGCCCTCGATAGTGCCGTCGGCTGCGTTCGTATGGAACTCGAGCCTGCTGCCAAGAACCACCAAGGGATCTATAGTCCGGCGGTATACAAGGCAGGCTGCAGCCGGCCCGTCCTCCCAGATGCCGAGGATTTGCACTTCCTCCGCCCAGTGGCGGTTGACCGCGTCAACGATGTAGCGGACAAGATTCATAGTTCCATCCTGAAGGAAGACGAGAAAGCAGCCAATCTGACAGATCCCTCAACAGACACTGTGGGAGGGTCTAGCCGGTCCAGGCAGATCTAGGGGTCTGCCAAACGCCAGGGCTGCCAAGGTCCGTGGCCCAACAGTGATGGGACTGGGCTTGTACGAGGACCAGCGGCAGGTTCCGTCCGATAGAGGATCCCCTTGCGGGCAGACCGACTCATGTCTGTAATCCAGCTTGGTGTCTCGAAACGTCTGTGCCTCAAAACGCATGGATTGCGAGGCGTTACGGCTGATGCGGCACCGAGGTCCAGCGGTCCCCGTGTGAGGCTCGGTGCCACGTCTGCCGGGGGCCATCCCATTCACGTGCGACGTCCGTGAGCCAGATCGTACTGTCTGGGTCCCATCCTGCGATGACTGTCGCCGTTTGGGTATCGACCTGGAGTGCTCGCGTTGCGCCGTTGAGGTAACCAACGACTGTCAGGTGCACGGCATCCCACTCGCTTGCCACTTGTTCCCAATCCGGGATGACCCATAGGCCATCGCGCCCGGTCGTGCGGAACCAGTCGTGTCGCCGGGATGCGGTGACGTCGAGCGGGAATTTGCGGCACAGCGAAATCCAGTCATCTGCTATGCCGATCTCAAGAGTCCGGCCCGCTCCCCGAACCGGAACCGTAGTCGCATGCTCCCACCCCAGGGCATCCTCTACGAGACTCAGGGCGGCCGGGACTTGCCCAACGGTGTGGACCAGCCCGTGCGGGATCGACCACCACGTTCCAGAGAAGTTGGCGCGCGGGTCGTGCGGGAGTTCGCGGTCAGCGCGTTCTTCCTCGGCACGTTCCTTGCGGCCCCACTCGGTCAGTGTTTGTCGGGGATTCTTTGATAGCGGTGCCGGGCCATCCGCCGGTCGCCAGTCAATGGCCCACTGCTCAACCCGGCGGGGCTGCCAGTACCACTGGATGCCGGGTGCTGCCAGGAGTTGTCCGGCGACCGTGGACAAAGCCGCAGTGATGACCGAGAGTCCTGCGATAACATCTTCTCCATCGGGCTCCTGCCAGTATCTTGCAGTGTCGACCGACCGCTCGAGGGCCCCCTGCATCAGTTCACCGTCGAAGCCGGCAAAGTTCAGAGAAGCGAGCCTGGCCGCGAGCTCCTCTGGTGACGGAGAGGAGTGCGGATCCGCAATGACACCGGGAGAGGAAGCGGTCAGCAGGACGCTCGATGTCCCACTCCCATTTTCAAGTTCGTACGCCAACCAGAACGCCGCAGTTTTGACATCCGGATCCAGCGCCATCGCCAGCTCAAGACACAGGCGGCGCCCTCGAGGTCCCTGCAGAACTAGATCCGTACTTGGCGTCATCAGGTCATCCTTGCACCATCGAAAGCAGACCGGCCCGCCGACCCTGGAGTGGCCGCCGATTATCGCTGCGGTTGTTCTGCCTCAGAACCGTCCGTCGTAGCTGTCCCGCAGGCCCTGCGCGGTGAACTGCCAGCCTTCGACGAGTTCGCTCAGGTCGTTCTCCGGAGTTGCCCTGCCAAGCTCACGGGCCAACTCCATCTGAGCCTCCATAAACGCGGCCATCCTGTCGGCATAGTCGATCAGGGCCCGGATCTTATCCGGCTCCAGCTCAGGCGGTTCAGGCGGCGGCGGCATCTCGATCATGCGGGCATTCTGCCAGATGCACCCTTGAGAACAGCGTTAGCCGGAGCCTGCGGGTCGGGACCAGGAACCGGCGGATCCGGGGTCAGTCCTCCAGCGCCCCATTGCAGAGCCGGTTCACGACTTCGGTGAGCATGGTCAGCCCGGCCACGATGTCCTCGTCCGTGGTGTATTCGTGTTCGTTGTGGGAGATCCCGTCCACGCTGGGCACGAACAGCATCACAGTCGGGACAAGGTCCTTCATGTTGGTCGAATCGTGCCCGGCCAGGGTCATGACCGGCTTGTTCGCCAGGCCCAGGTCCGCCGCCACCTTGGCCGCGAGTTCGACGCCCTCTGGCTGGTAGGGGGTCACGGGCCAGGTGTGGGAGTGGTTGCGCTCAACCGTGACGTTCGCCAGCTTCTCGATCCCGGCGATCCGCTCGTCCAGCAGGGCGTCCGCCTCGGCCAGGACGGCTTCATCGGCGCTGCGCAGGTCCAGCAGCAGGCTCACCCGGGACGGCACCACCACGGGCGAGTTGGGGTAGACATTCAGCTGTCCCACGGAGGTGTGCAGCACGCCGGGGAAGGAGTCGGCGAGTTCCCGGGCGGCGACCACCATCATGGACGCGCCCAGCAGCGCATCCTTCCGGTCAGCGATCACGGTGGAGCCTGTGTGGGCCTGCTCGCCGTGGACCACGAACTCGTATTTGTTGGCCGCCCAGTTGGAGTTCACCAGGCCGATGGTGATGCCCTCGCGCTCCATGCTCCGGCCCTGCTCGATGTGGATCTCGGCGCAGAATGCCGCTTCGGGGCCGTCGTAGCTGCCCCGGCAGCCGATCGCGTCCAGGGCCTCGCGGACCGAGACTCCGGCCGCGTCCGTGGTGTCCAGCGCGGTCTCGAGTTCGAGCTTTCCCGTGTAGACGGAGGAGCCCATCATGGACGGCTTGAACCGCGAGCCCTCCTCGTTGAACCAGTTGACCACGGCGATGTTGAATCGGGGCTGCCCGGCGGCTCCGGCTGCGTCCCACTGCTCCACGAGCCGGAACGCCGCGTGGGCTGCGGCGAGCACACCGTACGCGCCGTCGTAGCGTCCCGCCGTCGGCTGGGAATCCATGTGCGATCCCACCACCACGAAGGGGGCCCCCGGCACGGCCTCGTACAAGCCCCACTGGTTGCCAGCCTTGTCGAACCGCACGGTGAAGCCCTTGGCCTCCAGCAGGCCCGTAAGCCACGCCCGCTGCTGGCCGTCCGGCACGCTGGCCGCCTGCCGGTCCACGCCGCCGTTCTCGGTCGCGCCGAATTCGCTCATGGTGTGGAAGTCCCGAACGAACGCGGCGTCGCCGGAGCTGAAAGTGGTGTGAGTAGTCACGGTGTTCCCCTATGAACGGTTTGTAGCTGCGCTGAAGAGTGGACCGGTTGCGGCCGAAGCGACCGCAACCGGGGACGTGAGGCCGGGGGTCCGGAACGTAAAGTTCCCACCGACGGCGGTAGCCAGCACCTCGAGTTCGGCGATGCTGTCCGCGGTGAGCGGGGACCCGGACAGGACGGTGAAGTCGGCCAGCTTGCCTGCGGTCAGTGAGCCTTTGACGCCGGCCGCGCCGGTGGCCGCGGCGGCTCCGGTGGTGTATGCCGCCAGGGCCTGGAACGGGCTCAGCCGCTCGTCCGGGTTCCCGAAAACAGCGCCGGAGGCGGTGCGCCGGTCCACGAAGGCCTGCATTCCGCGGAGGACGTTTCCGTCCGCCACGGGGCGGTCGGAGCTGCCGGCGAGCGTCACTCCCGAGGCAAGGAACGAGGCCGCACGGTAGGCCCAGCCGAGCCGTTCCGGGCCGAGGGACAACGTCATCCCGTCCCCGCCGTCCGAGAAGAAGCTGGCCTGCGGGGTGACGGCGATGTCCGCGGAGGCCAGCCGTTGAAGCTGCTCCGGCCTGGTCATCGAGGCGTGTTCGATCCTGTTGGGCACAGTCCGGGGGCCGTATCTCGCGGCGCAGGCGGCGATGATGTCGATCGCGAGGTCCACGGCACGGTCGCCGATGGCGTGCGCCGCGATGGACCAGCCAGCCGCGTAGGCGGCCTCGATCTTGCCCCGGAGCGCCTCCGGCTCGGCCTGGAAGTAGCCGGTGTTGCCGGTGTTGTCCGTCCCGCCGTGGCTGCAATAGTCCTGGCTGACCGCGGCCGTTTCGCCGAGCAATGACCCGTCCAGGAACACCTTCGCCGGGCCCAGGGACAGGAAGTCGTCGCCGAATCCGCTGGCGATGCCCAAGTCCAGGCCGGCAGCTGCGGCGTCCGGCGAGTCCTGTCCGCCGAGCGGGTGGAGCACATCAAGAACCGGCATCAGCTGCGCCCGTGCATGGAGCCGGCCCGCGGCTCGCGCCCGCTGGTACGCTGCCAGCTCCACTGGGCTGTGGCCGATCCAGCCGCCGCCGATCCCGGCCTCGGTGAAGCTGGTGATGCCCTCCGCGGCGTAGTGGCGGGTGGCCCGGTCCAGCGCGGCTTCGATCGCCTCGGACGAGTACGGCAGGATCAGCTGCTGGATCAGCTGCTGCGCGGTTTCCTGGACCAACCCGGTGGGGCGGCCGGCGGCGTCGCGGACAATCACGCCGCCGTCGGGGTCCGGAAACGACGTCGGCTCGGCGCCGGCCAGGCGGAGCGCGGCGGTGTTGACCACGGCCATGTGGCCGGAGTTGTGCCGCATGAACAGCGGCCGGCTTCCGGTGATCCGGTCGAGGACGGTGATGTCCGGGAACTCGCCGCCGTGCTGCTGCTGGCTGAAGCCGGTAGCCAGCAGCCAGCCTGGCCCGTCCCCGGACACCGGCCCGAGGCCGGCGGCGCTGCCTGCAGCCATGCCGGCCTCCAGCAGGGCGTAGAGCTGGTGGAGGCCCTGCGCGGCGGAGACGTCCAGTTCGCCGAGGCCAAGCCCGAACCAGGTGGTGTGGCAGTGGGCGTCGATGAAGCCGGGCGTCACGGTGGCGCCGCCGAGATTCAGGACCTCGGCGGCCTCCAGCCCGTCCAGGTCATCGTCGAGGCCCACAATCCGGCCCTGCCAGATCCCCAGCGAGGTGGCGTGCGGGTGGCGGGCGTCCATGGTGATGATGTCCGCGTTACGCAGCAGCAGATCGAGTTTCATGGGTTACCTAGCGTGGTTCTTAGCGGTGGGAGGTGGTGACTGACTTGAGGCGGGTGTAATCCTCCAGGCCAAAGACAGAGAGGTCCTTGCCGGTGCCGGAGTGCTTGAAACCGCCGTGCGGGGCCTCGGCCGGGATCACCTGGTGGCAGTTGATCCAGACGGCGCCGAAGTCCAGTTCGTTGGACACCCGGGTGACGACGCCGTGGTTGTTGGACCAGACGCTGGACGCCAGCGCGTACTTCGTCCCGTTGGCGAGCTCGATGGCCTCCTCCTCCGTGGCGAACGGCTGAACGGTGACCACGGGTCCGAAGATTTCCTCGCACACCACCTCGTCGGCCTGGAACACTCCGTCGATCACAGTGGGTTCGAAGTGGAAGCCGGCGCCCGTCCGCTTGCCCCCGGCCAGAACCCTGGCGTTGGCGGGCAGCCGGGACATGAAGCCCTCCACCCGGTCCAGCTGGGCGGCGCTGTTCAGCGGGCCGAGGTCCGCGGCGTCGCCGCCGACCTGCAGCGCCGCGGCGGCCGCGGCGAGCGCGGCGCCGAACTTCTGGTGGATCGAATCCTCCACGAGCACGCGGGTCACGGCGGTGCAGTCCTGCCCGGCGTTGAAGAATGCACCGAGCGCGATCTCCTTGGCCGTCAGGTCAATGTCGGTGTCGGCGAAGACGATCGCGGGCGCCTTCCCGCCGAGTTCCAGGTGGACGTCCTTAAGGGTCTTCGACGCCGCGGACATCACCTGCGCCCCGGCCCGGGTGGAGCCGGTGATGGACACCATTTCCGGAATCTCGTGATCCACCATGGCGGCACCGGTCCCCCGGCCGCCGCAGATGACGTTCACAACGCCGGCCGGGTAGGCCTCCTGCGCCAGCTCGCCCAGGACCAGGGTGGACCAAGGGGTGGTGTCCGCCGGCTTCAAGACCAGAGTGTTACCGGCGGCGAGCGCCGGTCCGATCTTCCAGATGGCCATCATGAACGGGTAGTTCCACGGGGTGATCTGGGCGACCACGCCGAGGGGTTCGCGCCGGACGGTGGAGGAAAATCCACGGACGTATTCGGTCTGGGCGGTTCCGGACACCACGCGGCAGGCGCCGGCAAAGAAGCGCAGCTGGTCGGCGCCGCGGAGGATCTCGATCTCGCGGGTCACCTGGCGGGGCTTGCCGGTGCAGGCCACCTCGGCGTCAAGGAGCCTGTCGACGTTTGCTTCGATGAGGTCGGCGAGTTTGAGCATCATGGCCTGGCGTTCGGCCGGGGTGGTCCGCTTGTAGCCCTGGAAGGCGGTGTGGGCGGCCTGGAACGCGAGGTCCACGGTGGCGGCGTCGCTGTCCGGGGCGGTGCCGAGCTGGACCCCGGTGGCGGGGTCGAAGAATGGCAGGGTGGCAGCAGCTGTTCCGTCTGCGGCGCTGCCTTGGACGATCTCACCGTTGATGATGTTGTGCAGGGTGATCATGGCGGACTCCGGTCAGTTGCTGGCGGTCTTGGGTGAGCGGGTGGTGGGGTCCTGCGGGAGGTGCAGGACCGCCGGCAGCCCGGATTCGACGGCGCGGCGGAAGGCGGCGCCGAAGTCCTCGGCCTTCTCCACGCGTTCGCCGTAGCCGCCATAGGACCGGGCCAGCGCGGCGAAGTCCGGGTTGGTCATGTGCGTGCCCGAGGGGCGGCCCGGGTAGTGGCCTTCCTGGTGCTCACGGATCGTGGCAAAGATGCCGTTGTCCACCACGAGGGCGATGAACTTCCCGCCGTGCCCCATGGCCGTCGCGATTTCCTGGCCGTTCATCATGAAGCAGCCGTCGCCGGCCACGGAGATCACCTGGCGGCCGGGGTAGGCCAGAGAGGCAGCCACCGCGGCCGGGATCCCCATGCCCATGGCACCGTTGCGGGGCGCGGCGAGGGAGTTCGCCGCGTTGTGCTTGAGGTAGCGTGCCGGCCACAGCGAGTGGTTCCCGGCGCCGTAGGTGATGACGGCGTCGTCGTCCATTTCCTGCTTGAGTATTTCCATCACGACGGCGAGGTCCACGCCGGTTCCACCGTCCGGCTGCGCGGTGGAGTACTTCTCGTAGTCCGCGCGGGCCCCGGCCAGCCAGCCGGCCGCAGGTTCCACCGCGGATTCCGTGGCGGCGAGTGCGGTGGCGAAGGACGCGACGTGGGCCGCGATGTGCTGGTCAAGCCGGCCGAAGTGGCCCAGCAGATCGGCGCCGGGGTGGACGACGACGGTGACGGCATCCAGTCCGCGCATGTAGCCGTCGGAGAGCACGTCGGCGCGGACGCAGCCGACGAACACCAGCAGATCGGCCTCGTCGAGGCGTCGGGCGTTGGCGTCGCTGCGGGCGTAGCCGAGGTAGCCGGCGTAGGAGTCGCAGCTGTGCGGGACGGCGTCATAGGCGCGGAAATCCGCGAGCACGGGGATGCCGTGGCGGGAGGACCAGCCGGCCAGCGCGTCGGACGATTCCTGGTTCCAGCCTTCGCCGCCCACCACGATCAGGGGATTCTTGGCTGCGGCCAGCTTGGCCTCCAGTCCGGCGAGGTCCGCCGCTGACGGTTCGGGCCGGGCGACGGTGCGGGGCTCCACTGTGCACGATTTCGCTGGGCCCGGTTCAATGGCGTGGACCAACACGTCTTCGGGGAGGCCGATCACGACGGGACCCGGCCTGCCGCTGAGGGCCGTGAAGATGGCGTCGTCCACCACGCGGGCGGCGGAGGCGGCGTCGTCGAGCGTCACGACCTTCTTGGCGGTGCTGCCGAACCAGGCGTTGATGTCGAATTCCTGGAACGACTCCCGGCCGCGGTCCGCGACCGGGATGAGTCCCACGAAAAGGATCATCGGGGTGGCGTCCTGGTGCGCGGTGTGGATGGCGATGAAGGCGTTGGCGGCACCGGGGCCGCGGGTCACCATGGCCACGCCCGGAAGCTCCGTGAGCCGGCCTTCGGCGAGGGCCATGAACCCGGCGCCGCCTTCGTGGCGGGTCACCACGGTTTCAATGGAGGATCCGTGCAGGCCGTCCAGGACATCCAGGAAGCTTTCCCCGGGGACGCCATAGACGCGCTGGATACCGGCTCGTTCCAGCTGGGCAACAATCAGGTGCCCGGCGGTGGTTGTTGTACTCAATGCTTCATTCCCTCTTCTTCGATGCTCAGTGCGGGGAGCAGGATGCCGGACAGTGCGGTCAGCACGGACACGACCAGCAAGATGATGGCACCCGGCCAGAACGAGTTGCCGTTGGCGGCCACGAGGGCCGTCGCGATCAGCGGCACGAAGCCGGAGATGACGCCGGCGCTGTTGGAGGTGATGGCGACGCCGGTGTAGCGGACCTTCGTGGCGAAGAGCGCGGTGAGGGCCGTACCGGACACGGCATACGGGATGGACAGGGTGCACACGCCGATGATCATGGCCAGGATGACCAGGGCCGGGATGGCGGTGTCGATGGCCAGGAACACCGGGACGGCGACGAGCGCGGATGCCACGCCACCCCAGAGGATGACCTTGCTGGCGCCGAACTTCTCGCCCATGCGTCCGGCCCAGATCAGGAAGAAGATCTCGAAGACGGCAGCGAGAAGCGAGCCCATCAGCAAGGTTTCGTAGGGCATCTTGAGCACTTTGGTGCCGTAGAAGACCACGAAGCTGGTGATGAGGTAGAACCCGCCGATGCCCAGCAGCGCGGAGCACATGCCGACCAGGATCTGGCGCCAGCTCTTTGTCAGCACTCCGCGGATGGGGGCGTGCTCGGTCTCGCCGGACTCCATGAGCGCTTCGAATTCCGGGGACTCGCTGAGCTTGCTGCGGATCCACATGGAGATCGCCAGCAGCGGGAGCGCCGCGATGAACGGGATGCGCCAGCCCCACGCGTCAAAGTTGGCCTGGCCCACCAGGTACAGCATTCCGAAGAAGCCGCCCGAGGACAGGATGGTGCCGATCGGCGAACCGATCTGCGGGAGGGCAGCGTAGCGGGCGCGCTTGGCGACCGGGGCATTTTCGACGGCGATAATCACCGCACCGCTCCACTCGCCGCCGACGGCGAGACCCTGCAGGATGCGCAGCGCGACCAGCAGGATGGGCGCTGCGACGCCGATCGTCATGTAGTTCGGGAGCAGGCCGATGAGCCCGGTCACGAGGCCGATGCCCACGATGGTGACCATCAGGATCTTCTTGCGCCCTACCTTGTCCCCCAGAGCGCCGAAGATGAAGCCGCCGATCGGGCGGGCCACGAAGCCCACGGCCAGGGTGGCGAAGGAGCTCATGGCCGAGACGAAGGGGTCCTGGGACACGAAGTACTGCGCGTTGAACACCAGCGCTGCGGCTGTGGTGAACAGGAAGAAGTCGTACCACTCCAGAGCCGTTCCAACGAGGGCCGCGAGGGCGACTTTCTTGGCCACGCTCTCATCGACAGCCCCGGGTAACTGCGGGCCGGCGGTGGTGGTGGCGTTGCTTGCGCTGCTTGCCATGATTACTCCAAAGAAATATGACGGGTCTTTGCCGGTGCCGGTGCGACAACCCCATTCGGGGAAAATGCCGTCGATGGCGCTCCAGACGGATGGTTCCGTGGGGTGTGATTAGGCTCACCCCTGGTGCTTCCATCCATTCTGCCAGTAGCTTTTTCCAAAATAACTAGCAGTGCGCCACGCATCCTGGACCCTAGAATGTGAGAATGCACAATTTTGAATCGCCGGGGGCCGAGTTCCGCTGGAGAGAGCTGGTGGACCAGCTAGAAGGGCGGCTGGACATCCTGGCCCAGACTTTCACCGCCCGGGTACGGCAAATCCCGGAATACGGCGAAAGCCAGGTGACTGTCCTGGAAATCCGGGACACGGCGCGGGAAACTTTTCGCCGGCTCATCCACGGGCTGCGGGGCGGCCCGGAAGACACGGCGCGGGACGGGCTGCTCGCCTTCGCCTCGGATCTCGGCTCCAAGCGGGCACGGGCCGGAATCCCGCCGGAGTCTCTAACGTCAGCCGTGCGGCTGGACTTCAGCATCCTGTGGGCCGACCTCCTAGAGATCGCCGCACCGGAGGACGCGGGCCTGCTCGCCTCGCGCGTGGATCTGGTCTGGCGCGTCGTCGACGAGTTCGCCACCCGGACCCACATGAGCTACCTGACTGAGCGCGTGCGGATGGCCCAGGAAGAATCCAGCATCCAGCGCGAGTTCATCGCGCGGCTCTTCAACCAAAGCACACCCTCGGCCGAAACGTCCTCGCAGGTGGGCTCCGCTCTGGGCATCGGGCCGGATTCGCGATGCGGCCTTGTAGCTGCCAGCGGCGAACCCGGCGCCCGGCTGCGTGCATCTGCCACCCAATTCGGCTCGGGCCAGCGACGCTACAAGCTGTTCCTGCACGAATCAGGCGGGAATACCTACCTCTTCTGGCCTCTGCTCCCTCCCCGGCCCAGGGAAACCCGGAGTGCGCCTCCGCTGCCGCCGCTCCTGGCCGACATCCCCTGCGGCTATGTGCCGGAGGTGCACGGGCTGCGCGGCCTGCCCGCGGCTGCCCGCACTGCGGAGAGCCTCGCCGCCCTGCTGCGCCCGGGAGATGACGGCCCCCTGTCCGCCGATGCGGCGTGGACCCGGCTGGCCCAGCAGAACCTTCAGGACGCCGGCCTCGACCTCGCCGCCCAGCTGGAGGAGGACATGGCGGAATGCCGTGGCGGGGAACGCGAGCGCCTTACGGAAACCGTGCAGCACTACCTGTCCACCGGGAACATCACGGCCACGGCGGAGCAGCTCTTCTGCCACCGGAACACCATCCTGAACCGGCTCAATCGCTTTCAGGAATTGACCGGAATCGATTTGACCGTTCCGACACAGGCGGCCCGACTGGTGGTCGCCTGGGCCTAGCAGTTGTGTGAACACACACTTCGGGCCCATTTTTGGTGGGGTTTTCGCCATTGAGGTGTGATCACCAACACAGAATAGTTGGCTACTACCTTGCACCGGACATTCGTCCCCGCACCCCCATCTGGAGAAATTGATGGCTCAATCGGTAGAAACCACCTCCCACGCGGCTGCCCGCCTGGACCTGGCCAAGATGCGTAAGATCGCCCTCGCCAGCGTCATCGGCACCACCGTCGAGTGGTACGACCTCTTTGTATTCGGCACAGCATCCGCGCTCGTGTTCAACAAGATCTTCTTCCCCAGCTTCGACCCCCTCGTGGGCACCATGCTCGCCTTCGGCACCTTCGCCTCCGCCTACATTGCACGCATGGTGGGCGCCATCATCTTCGGCCACTTCGGGGACCGCCTGGGCCGGAAGTCCATGCTCCTGATTTCACTGCTGACCATGGGCGCCGCCACCTTCGCCATCGGCCTGCTGCCGGACTACAACAGCATCGGCATCATGGCGCCTCTGCTGCTGCTCTTCCTACGCGTCATCCAGGGCCTGGCCCTGGGCGGCGAATGGGGCGGCGCCGTCCTGATGACGGTAGAACACGCTCCCGCGTCTCAACGCGGGTTCTACGGTTCGCTGGTCCAGGTGGGCGTGCCCGCCGGAACCTTGATCGCCAACGTTGCGTTCCTCATTGTCGCCTCGAGCGTCAGCACCGAAGCCCTCCTCGCCTGGGGCTGGCGTATCCCGTTCATGGCCTCCGCGCTGCTTGTGGCCGTGGGCATTTACATCCGGCTGCACATCGAAGAAACGCCGTCCTTCCAGGCAGTCAAGGATGCCGGCGCCAAGGCCAAGCTGCCCTTCGCGGCCCTCATGGCCAAGTACTGGAAGCAGGTTATCCTCGGCGGCGTCGCCACTCTGTCCACCGGCAGCACCTTCACCCTGCTCGTGGCCTCGGGCGTCTCCTACGGCAAGAAGGAACTGGGCCACTCGGAAACCCTGATGCTGTGGGTTGTGCTGGCTTCCTGCGCCCTGTGCTTTGTCCTGATCCCCTTCTTCGGCCGGCTCTCTGACAAGTTCGGCCGCAAGCCGATCATCTATGCCGGTGTTGCCGCCGAGGCAGTCCTGGCGTTCCCGATGTTCTGGCTCATGGACACCAAGTCCGTGCCGCTGCTGTTCGTCGCCTACCTGGCCATGATGACGGCCTTCGCCGCGAACTACGGCCCGATCGCCACCTTCCTCGCCGAGCTCTTCGGTTCCAAGGTCCGCTACTCGGGACTGTCCGTGGCCTACATGCTCTCCGGGCTCCTCGGCAGCGCCGCGACGCCGTTCATCACCACATGGCTGCTGGGCATGACCCACCAGAGCTCCTCCATCGCGTGGTACATCATGGCCGCCGCCCTCGTATCGCTCTGTGCCTTGTTCGTCCTGACCGAAACCCGGCACGGCAACATCGACGCCGTCGACTCCGCCCCCACCGACGCGGTCGCCGCCGCAACCACGGTTGCAACCACTGACCCGTCCGCCGAAGCGGTGGCTGCCAAGTGACAGTCCAGGACGCTCACCTCACTGCTCTGCCCGCTGCTCCTCCCGTAAACGGGACGGTCCACCGGATCGCGCAGGTCCCGGGCGGCGCGGCCGCCGTCGGCCCGTTCTCCCAGGCGGTCGTCGCCAACGGGTTTGTCTTCACCGCCGGCCAAATCCCCGCGATCAGCGGGCTGGACCACCAGCCCGACACCTTCGAGGACCAGGTGCGCCAAACCATCATCAACCTCCGGTCCGTGCTGGAGGCGGCCGGGTCCGGCCTGGAGCACGTGGTCAAGGTCAACGCCTACCTCACCGATCCCGACCGGCTCGAGGCCTACAACCGGGTCTACTCGGAGTTCTTTGCGACGGCCCGGCCTGCTCGGACCACGGTCTGTGTGAGCCTGTGGGGTGTCGCGCTGGAAATCGACTGCGTGGCCGTGGTCGCCGACACGACGGCGCCGGGAGCACCGTGAGCGCAGTGCGTAGCGGTGAACTCGCCGAGGGACTCGCGGCCGTCAGCTACCCCACGATCGGGCACTTCCTGGAGGACGGATTCGTGGATCCGGCCATCCGGGCGCTGCTCGACGGCGTCAAGGTGGCTGGCCCCGCGGTCACGGTGCGCATCGCGGACCATGACGCCTATGCCATGAACCGTGCCCTGCTGGAGCTGCACCCCGGCGCGGTGCTGGTGGTGGACATGTCCGGCGACCACCGGCACGCGCCGGTGGGCGCGGTCACCGCGGCAGCGGCCACCGCGCAAGGCGCCGCCGGCGTCGTCGTCGACGGCGTGGCCACCGACGTCCTGGAGCTCCGCGCCACGGGTCTGCCGGTCTTCGCCCGCGGGACTTCGTGCCTGACTACCAAGCGGGTCCGCAGCGGCGGCTCCGCGGTGAATGTCCCGGTGCAGTGCGGAGGCGTCCAGGTCAATCCGGGCGACTGGGTGCTCGGGGACGACAACGGCGTGATCGTCCTGTCCCCGGAGGCTGCCGCCGAGGTCCTGGGCCAGGCACTGGCCTCCGACGCCGCCGAGCCGGCGCTGCTGGCACGAATCGCATCCGGCGAGCCGTTGGAATCGGTGCTGGCGTTCTAAGGGACGGCGCGGGATTCGGGTCAGGGATGGGGTAGAACTTAACCATGAATGTGCGCACCCCTGACCCGAATCCCGGCTGGCTCTCCGACGACGACCTGATCGAGGCGCGGGGCAAGCTGCCGATGGTCTATGTCGAGGCCGTACCGGTCCGGCTGGACCCCCTCGGGTTCGTGAACGAGGTCGGCACCCTGCTGCAGGCCGACGAGGACGGCGCCATGGTCCGTTCGCTGGTGTCCGGCCGCGTTCTTTACCGCGAGACCATCCGCGCCGCGCTGCTCCGCCACATGGAGAAGGACCTGGGCCCGCTTGCCTTCCCGCAGCTGCCGGTCAGCCCGGTGCCGTTCACGGTGGCCGAGTACTTCCCGTCTCCGTCCCATACCGGCTTCACGGACGACCGCCAGCACGCCGTTGCCCTGGCGTACATCATTCCCGTCACCGGCGAATGCTCCCCGCGCCAGGACGCCCTCGAGCTGACCTGGATGACGCCGCAGGAGGTCATGAGCACGGACGTACAGCTGGAATTCAGCGGCGGCCGGGGGGCCCTGATCCGGCAGGCTCTGGCCTTCGCGGGAGTCGGCAACTAGCCGACACCCTTGGGGCCCGCGCCGTCCGGGGACGCTCGGGGCGTCCCGGGCGTCCCCGACTTCACGCACCTGATTTTGTAGACTGGTGGGCGGACCGCAAGAGAACTTTAAGGACTCCCGATGACCCACCCCCCAGCCTCCCGGAATTACAGCGAACAGCAGGCTGGATCCCTTCGGGCCGGCGACCACCTGATCCTGCCCGATGGAAACCGCTCTGCCGAGATCCACCGCGTCGATGTCGAAGCCGACGATTTTGGGACTCCCGCCATGGTTTTGGCGACCCTCAGCGGCGGCGGTGTGCTGCGGATCGCGGCGGGATCATTGATCCGGGTCACCGACGACCCCGAGTCCGGCGCCACGATTGCCTCCGACGACGGCGCGCCCGCCGGAGCACCCGAACTGCCGACTCCTTCCGGCGACGGCTCCCCCGAACTTCCGGCGTCCGGCCCGTCCCCGGAACCGGAAGAGGAGGTGCCCGACGCAGCTGAGTCCGACAATACGGCGGCCGCCGTCGTCGTCCCTCCCCAGCCCGTTGCGCCGCCGGCGGTGGGCGGACCCAGCGACGCGGACCTGGCCCTCATCCCGGTCCCCGACGGCACGCCGGAGTCTGTCGTGGAGGCCGCGGCCGAGGCCCATACGGGCGCCGTCGGTGTGCTCCTGCTCAGTGAACGGCTCGCCAAGGGCATCAACACCAAGTCCGGCAGCTGCCTGAAGGACCTCAGCGACCTCGCACACGAGCTCTTCATCACCCTCAAGGACGCCGAAAACGCCCTGGCGGTCGCGGACCTGCTCAACGTCCTGCCGTTCGACGGCAACCCCGACCGCTGGGCCTCCGTGGAGTCAACCCTGGCGCTCTCCAGCTACATTTGCCGCCAGCTGGGGCAGGACCAGCGTGCCGGGATCTACGAGAAGTTCCTCCGCGCGCCGGAGGCCATGGAAACTGACCCGTTCAAGGCCCGGATCAACGCCAAGGTGCGCCAGCGCTCGCTCAACGAGCCCAACCTGTACGACAAGGAAATCTTCCGCTCGATCGACAACGCGAACCCGGATGCTGAACGCGAATGGCGCCTGCTGCGGCTCGAGGCGCTCCTGTTCCTGCGTGCCCATGGTGGCTCCGAAACGGTTGGCGCCGCCGAGCTGGAACGCCGGATCGGCAACGAGCTCGAATCAGTCCGCGCCTGAAGTATTTGCCCCTACCCCGCCGCGGCCGGGCGTTGTAGATTCGGCCCATGACGAACAATCTGAGCGTTGTGATTAATTCGGACGCGCAGCAAGTTTGGACCATGCTGCGCGAACCCGCCAAGATCGCCGAGTGGCACGGCTGGGTGGCCGATGACCAAGAGGCAGAAATCAGCGAAATCTACTTCGGCCCCAATGTCATCGAAGGCGCAGACCACACCTCCCTGGTGGTGGACGGCGGAGACATCTTTACGTTGAAACCCGTCGCCACGGGCACGGAAGTCAGCGTTACCAGGGCGGCAATCGACCACAATTCCGAGTGGGCGGCCTGGGACGAGGACATCACCCAGGGCTGGCTGACCTTCCTGCAACAAATGCGCTTCGCCCTCGAACGGCACCCGCATGGCAGGCGTCGAACTTTTTTCTTCTCCGTGCCCGGCACCAGCGGGTCCGCGATAGAAAAACTCGGGCTCAGCGATGTCCCGGCGCCCGGGGACCCGTATTCGCTCACCCTGCCCACGGGCGAGGAGATCTCCGGCAAAGTGTGGTTCCGCAGCAACCACCAAGTTGGCCTGACGGTCCACCACTACGCCGAGCACGGGGACGGCCTAGTGATCGTGGCGGACCAGCCGGTCATCGCCGATGTCCGGCCCGACGGCGGCTCCGTCGCGATCATCTCCACCTACGACCTCGGGGCCCACCAGCTGGAGGCAATCCGAAATCACTGGGACAAGTGGCGGGCTGAGAACTACCCCACATCCGACACCGTCCACTAAGGGAAGGGCTGCGTTAGCTGGCACACTTGAACCGTGCCAGCCAATCCTGAGTCCGATCCTTTGCCCCCCGCGCCTGCCAGGCAGTCCGAGTTTTCCTTCCGCGTGGGCAAGCGCCTGAGCGAGGCGTGCCCGCCGTCGGCCGGGCAGATTGACGCCAACGGCGGGGAGTTCCTGGGCCGGACCGGCACCATCGCCACCCCGCACGGGGAGATCCAGACCCCGGCGTTCATTGCCGTCGGCACCAAGGCCACGGTCAAATCCGTGCTGCCGGAATCCATTGCCGAGCTCGGCGCGCAGGCCGTGCTGGCCAACGCGTACCATCTGTACCTGCAGCCGGGCGCGGACATCCTGGACGAGGCCGGGGGCCTCGGTGCGTTCATGAACTGGCGCGGGCCTACGTTCACCGATTCCGGCGGGTTCCAGGTGATGAGCCTGGGCTCGGGGTTCAAAAAGGTCATCGACATGAAATCGGTGGACAATTCCGGACCCGACGACGCCGTCGCCCCCGGCAAGGAACGCCTGGCCCACGTGGACGAGGAAGGCGTGTGGTTCAAGAGCCACCTCAACGGCGACCGGCACCGCTTCAGCCCCGAAATCTCGATGAACGTCCAGCACCAGATCGGCGCCGACATCATGTTCGCGTTCGACGAGCTCACCACGCTGCAGAACTCCCGCGGCTACCAGGAGGAGTCCCTGGAACGGACCCGCCGCTGGGCCGAACGGTGCATCACCGAGCACTTCCGTCTCACGAACGAGCGCGCCGGCAAGCCCTACCAGGCCCTGTTCGGGGTGATCCAGGGTGCCCAGTACGAGGACCTGCGCCGCAAGGCCTGCCGCGACCTCGGAGCCATGAACTTCGACGGCTTCGGCATTGGCGGGGCGCTGGAGAAAGAAAACCTCGGCACGATCGTGCGCTGGTGCAACGAGGAACTGCCGGAGAACAAGCCGCGGCACCTGCTGGGCATCTCCGAACCGGACGACATCTTCACCGCCATTGAGAACGGCGCGGACACCTTCGACTGCGTGTCCCCCACCCGGGTGGCCCGCAATTCGGCGTTCTACCACCCCACCGGCCGGTACAACCTCTCCGGCGCCAAGTACAAGCGCGACTTCGGCCCGCTGCAGGAAGGCTGCGACTGCTACGCCTGCGTGAATTATTCGCGGGCCTACATCCACCACCTGTTCAAGGCCAAGGAGATGGTCTCGGCCACCCTGATCTCGATCCACAACGAACGCTTCGTGGTGAAGATGGTGGACGACGCCCGGCTCGCCATCGAGGCCGGCAACTTCTTCGAGTTCAAGGCCGAGACCCTGCGGAACTACTACTCCTAGGCGTCCGTGGCCCGTGGTTCCGGGGTCCGGCGTCGGACTGGCCCGACGCCCGCGGGTCCCGGCGTCGAACCGGTCCGCCGTCGACCTCGAAGTCGCCGGAACCGTGCCCGATCGCCGGAAATTTCCGGCGACCCCGCAGCGTTCCGGCGACCTCGGGCTTTCCGGCGATTTGGCAGCGTTCCGGCGACCACGGGCTTTCCAGGGTAGGACGGCGGCAAGGCCCGGCGGCCGCCGTCGAAATCGCGGGAAGCCACCGAACTCGCCGTAAATTTCCGGCGCCTCCGCCGCGTTCCGGCGAACTGGGCGGCGCACCGTCCCAAAAAGAGCCGTCGCGAAAGATCCGCGGTGCGGCGTCGGGTTTTCCACGTAGTGGTTTTCCACATAATGTCGGCGGGGACTGCCGCCCGCTCCCAGGCCAGCTCAGGCTGGTGGCATGACGCAGAACCCTTTGGAGCTGCCGCCGACGGGGAACCTCTGGCGGACCGAACAACTGCTGGACCTCGGCTACGGTCCGCGCGCCATCCGCTCGCTCCTGGACTCAGGCGCCCTCGTCCGGCTCCGGTACGGCTGCTACATCCGCGCCAGCCTGTGGCGGGTCCAGTCCCCCACCACCCGGAGCAGGCAACTCATCTACGCACATGCCCACGGAACGCACACGACATCGACAGGCACCTTCCTCTACAGCCACACTTCCGCGGCGCGCCTCCGCCGCCTCCACTTATGGGACGTGGATAACGCGATCCATCTCCTCCAGAAAGTGCGCCCCTCGAACGAGCGCCACGGGAGGGACGTCCGCTGCCACACGCGTCCCTTCGCCGATCACGACGTCGCAGTTGTGAACGGCCTCCGGACAACTTCTTTAGAGCGCACAACGGCCGATTGCGCCATGCTGCTGCCCTACAGGCAGGCGCTGATCCTCACCGACCACGCGCTTCGCCTCGGCGCGGACCCGGCCACCCTGCAGGCCATGGCAGATGATCTGGACGGGCGGCGGGGGATCCGGACATTCCGCCGCGTCCTCGCCTCGGCAGATCCGCGGTCCGAATCTCCCGGCGAAACCCTGACCCGCGACCTGATCCTGCGGTGCCGGATCCGGCCTCCTGAGCCGCAGCTTGAAGTGATAAGCCGCGTTGGGCGCTATCGTCTGGACTTTGCGTGGAAGGAGGAGAAGGTCGCCCTCGAGTTCGACGGCAAAATCAAGTACTTCGATTACAGTCCCACACCCGAGGTGCTCTTCGAGGAACGGCGCCGCGAGAAGGCCCTGACTGAAGAGGGCTGGCGGTTCGTCCGCGTTGAGTGGAAGGACCTCTTCCTGGAACAGGAATTCAAGAGCCGCCTGCTACGTGCACTGGCCCGCCGCCCGCAACCGTGAGCGCCGGATTCGCCGGAAAACCCGCGACGTCGCCCGAAATTTACGGCGACCCCGCAGGTTTCCGGCGAAAGGGTGGCAGCCCGGGGGACGGCGAACAGTGCGGCGGGGGGGGCGCGCTCTGGGCGGCGGCTGGAGGTGGAAGGCGGCGGCCGGACTCGGAGTTTAGCGGCGGCCGGGGACGGAGGCCTAGGCCCCGTAGCTCGGTTCGCGCTTCTTGACCCAACCGATGGAGAGCGCTGTCAGCGGCACGAAGGCGAACTCCACGAGGGTCTTGTAGAGGAAGCCCACGAGGACGTAGTTCACGAACATCCCGGCGTCGGTAATGCCAATCACGGACGCGGCAATGCTGCAGAAGATCAGCGTGTCCACGAATTCACCGGCCACGGACGAGCCCATGATGCGCGCCCACAGAGACTTTTCTCCGGTCCGTGCCTTCATCTTCACGAGAATCCACGAGTTGATGGTCTGGCCGGCAAGGAATGCCAGGAGCGATGCCAGAACGATCTGCGGGACCGGTCCTAGGGCACCTTCCAGGGCTGTCTGTTTGGAAGCACCGTACTCGTCGTTGAACCCGGGAAGGGCGATGATGACCCAGTAGCAGAGGGACGCGAAGACAGAAAGGGCAAAGCTGGTGACGATGGCTTTGCGTGCCACCCTAAAGCCATAGACCTCGCTGATGACGTCGCCCAGGATGTAAGCCAGCGGGAAGAGGAAGAATCCGCCGTCCGTTATGACGGGGCCGATCGCCACGCCCTTGGACGCCCCGATATTGGACAGGATCAGCACAACGGCCATGACGGCCAGCATGATGCCGAAATACGGGGAGCCGATCGAGGCGAATCTAGGCGGAGCTGACGCCGGGAAAGTCTTGGCGGAAGTCATGGCATTCCATTTCGTAGTGGTTCGCTCGGCGGCCCACACTCCCAAGGGAAGACGCTGGGCGGCCGGCTGTATTAGCACTGGACGGCCCCGGTGACACACGACGCCGGAACCGCCTCCATTCTCGCACCCGGCACTGCGGGCACGGCGGTGCAGGGCCGGCCAGAAGGCGCGAGTTCGCTGGAAGCCCCCGAGGTCGCCGGAAAATTACGGCGACCTCGAGGGCTTCCCGCGAATTCGGCGACGGCGGGCTGGCCTGCCTAGCGGCGCGAGGCGTCGATGAGGTCCTCGTCGTCGTCCTTGGGGCCGGTGGTACCTGCGCCCGCGTCGACAGCGGCCGGCGTCCAGGCGTGACCCTGCTCGTGGTCCAGGTGCGTGGACTTCTTGTTCTTCAGGGCGAAGATGTAGACCAGCAGGGAGATGCCGATGGCCACGGTGACGTAGGTGAAGAACAGTTCTTCCTGGCCCGCCTTCTGCAGGGCCGCGCCGATGAGCGGGACGGTGCCGCCGAAGAGAGAGTTGGCGATCGCGTAGCCCAGGCCGACGCCGAGGGCGCGGATGGACGCGGGGAACAGCTCGGCCTTCACCAGGGCGTTGATGGAGGTGTAGCCGCCCACGATCAGCAGGCCGCCCATCATGAGCAGGAACGCGGTCATCGGATCCTTGGTTCCGGCCAGGGCGGACAGGAGCGGCCAGGTGAACAGGACGCCGGTGATGCCGAACCACAGCAGCAGCGGCTTGCGGCCCACCTTGTCCGAGATGATGCCGTAGACCGGCTGGAGCAGCATGAAGATGAACAGTGCCCAGAAGTTGATGACCGAGGTGTCGGTCTTGGCGATGCCGGAGGTATCGTTCATGAACTTCAGGATGAAGTTGGTGTACGTGTAGAACGCCACCGTGCCGCCAAGGGTGATCCCGATGCAGATCATGAGCGGCTTCCAGTAGCTGGTGAACAGCAGCTTCATGGTCCCCGGCTGCGCCTGGCCCGCCGCGGCAGGGGCTTTTGCGGCCTCGATCTGTTCGGCCGAGACGGTTTCCTCCATGGAGCGCCGCAGCCACAGGACCACCAGGGCGGCCACGCCGCCGATCGCGAACGGGATGCGCCAGCCCCACTCGGTCAGCTCGGCCTTGGGCATGGCGTTCTGCAGGACCACGAGGACCAGCAGGGCCAGCATCTGGCCGCCGATCAGCGTGACGTACTGGAAGCTGGAGAAGAAGCCGCGGCGCTTGGAGGTAGCGGCCTCGGACATGTACGTGGCACTGGTGCCGTACTCACCGCCTACGGAGAAGCCCTGGATCACGCGGATAAGGACCAGGAGGATCAATGCCCACAGGCCGATCACGTCCTGGGTGGGCAGCACGGCGATGGCGAAGGAGCCCGCGGACATCATGGTCACACTCAGGGTCAGCGCGGCCTTGCGGCCCCTGCGGTCGGCGTACCGGCCAAAGAACCAGGCACCGATCGGGCGCATCAGGAACGACGTCGAGAAGACGGCCATCGCCTCGAGACCGGCCTGAAGCTCATCGGTGGAGTTGAAGAAGTGCGCCTGGAAGTAGGCCGCAAAGACGGTGTAGACGTAGAGGTCGTACCACTCGACAAGGTTGCCGGCCGAGCCTTTGAGGATGTTGCCGACGGCTTTCCGGGTCTGGGCCGCTTCGGACAGTTGGGTGCTCATCAATGAACCTTCCTGGATCCGGCGCCGCCAGGAGGCAACACCGTCCGCCACCCTAGTTCCCGTGATCCGGAACACTAAGGTTTTGTTCATACTGTTCATGGAATGCTTGTTCAGGAGCACAATGCGGGTGGTTTTGGCGGGATGGCAGGATGGGACCATGACTTCTACCGCATTCGATTCCGCCGCCCTGACAGTTGCCGATACTGCCTCCGTCGCCGCCTCCTCCCCCGCCGTCGCGCTCACCATCGCAGGCTCCGAGGCGACCGGCGGCGCCGGCGCGCAGGCTGACCTGAAGACTTTCCAGGAGCTCGGCGTCTTCGGGATCGCGAACCTGACCTGCATCGTGTCCTTCGACCCCAAGGACAACTGGAACCACCGCTTCGTCCCAGTGGACCAGCAGGTCATCGCGGACCAGCTGGAGGCGACGACGGCGGCGTACGGCGCCGCGTCCGGCGCACCGGCCGTTCTGGACACCGTCAAGATCGGCATGCTGGGCAGCCCTGCGACAATTTCGACCGTGGCCGCGGCGCTGGTAGCCGGGCAGTTCGCCAACGTGGTGCTGGATCCGGTGCTGATCTGCAAGGGCCAGGAGCCGGGCCACGCCCTGGACACCGACCAGGCGCTCAAGTCCCACATCCTGCCGCTGGCCACTTTCGTCACGCCGAACCACTTCGAGGCCGAGTCGCTCTCCGGGCTGGAAATCACCGACCTCGAGTCCCTCAAGGCCGCCGCGGTCCGCATCCATGAGCTCAGCGGCGCCGCGGTGCTCGCCAAGGACGGCGTGCGGCTGGAAGGTCCCGACGCCGTCGACGTCTATTACGACGGCGAAACGCTGGAGGTCCTGTCCGCCCCCAAGGTGGGCGAAGTGGCGGTGTCCGGCGCCGGGTGCTCGCTGGCCGCGGCGGTGACGGCCGAGCTCGCCAAGGGTGCGACGCCGCTGGCCGCCGCCCGGACGGCGAAGGCATTTGTGACCGCCGGCATCCGCAACCGGGTGGCCTCGGGCGCACCGTTCGATGCCTTGTGGCAGGGCGGCCCGCGCTAACTCGTTGCAGAGGATCGTCGGAGGGAACGGCAATGGCACAGCACTTTGAGTCCGTGGACGAGTACATCGCCTCCTTTCCTGCCGAGGTGCAGGACGTGCTGCAGGAGATCCGGCGGCGCTGCCATGCCGCGGTCCCTGGATCAGGGGAGATGATCAGTTACGGCATCCCGACCGTCACGCTCGGCGGCAAATACGTGGTGTATTTCGCCGGCTGGGCGCACCACATCTCCGTTTACCCCGTGCCCGACGGCGACGAGCCGCTCAGCGCGGAACTCGCACCCTACCGCGCCGCGAAGGGGACGCTGAAGTTCCCGCTGCGGAAGCCCGTTCCGTACGAGCTGATCGGAAAAGTGGCCGCGGCCCTGGCAGCGGAACGCCGGAGCGGGGCGCCTTAAGCAACCGGGCTCGCCGGAAAGCCCCGGGTTCGCCGGAAACTTCCGGCGATCCCGGGGGATTCCAGCGAACTGGAGGGCTTCCGGCGAACCCAGGGACCGCCTCAGCGCCGCGGGATGTTCCGCAGGTTGCTCCGTGCCATGCTGACGGCCTCGCCGGCGCCCCGGTTGAGGACCACCTTGGACATGGCCGTGGCGAAGCCCAGGATCTGTGCGCCCTTGATCTTGGGCGGAAGGGACAATGCCTTGGGGTCAGTGATGAGCTCCACGAGCGACGGGCCGGGGTGGGCGAAAGCTTCCCGGTACGCGGCCTCGATCCGGGACGGGTCCGTGACCCGGACGGCGTGGAAGCCCAGGGCCTTGGCAACGTCGGCGTAGTTGGCGTCCGGGACGTCGACGCCGAAGTCCGGGAGCCCGTCCACCAGCATCTCGAGTTTCACCATGCCCAGGGTGGAGTTGTTGAAGACCACCACGTTCACCGGCAGCCGGTGCGCGGCGACCGTGATGAGCTCGCCCAGCAGCATGGACAGGCCGCCGTCGCCCGAAACCGAGACCACCTGCCGGCCAGGGAACGCCAGCTGGGCGCCGATCGCGTGCGGCAGCGCGTTGGCCATGGACCCGTGCAGGTAGGACCCGATAAGCCGGCGCGTTCCCAGCGGATTGATGTACCGGGCGGTCCAGACATTGCACATGCCGGTGTCGGCCGTGAAGATCGCGTCCTCGGCCGCCACCTGGTCCAGCAGCGAGGCCGCGTATTCCGGGTGGATCGGCTGTTTCTTCCCGACGTTCCGGGTGTACGCCCCCACAGCCTTGTTCATGAGCCGGTCGTGCTTTTTCAGCATCTGGTTGAGGAAGCGCCGGCTCTTCTTCGGCTGCAGCTGCGGCATCAGCCCGGCCAAGGTGGGCAGCACGTCCCCATGCACGGCGACGTCGACGTCGGTCCGCCTCCCCAGTTTGTGCGCGGCCCGGTCCACCTGCGCCGTCCGGGTTCCCGGGAGGAACTGGTCGTACGGGAAGTCGGTGCCCAGCAGGATCAGCAGGTCCGCGTCCTCGATGCCCTCGGCCGCGGCGCCGTAGCCCAGCAGGCCCGTCATGCCGATGTCGTAAGGATTGTCGTACTGCATGAAGTCCTTGCCGCGGAGGCTGTGGCCGATCGGCGCCGCGAGCAGTTCGGCGAGGGCAATCACCTCGTCGTGCGCGCCCTGCACGCCGGCGCCGGCAAAGATTGCAACCTTCTCGGCGGCGTTGATGGCGTCCGCCAGTTCCCGCACGCTGGCGGGGTCCGGCGTCAGCGTCGCAGGCCGGAACGCCGCAGGGGCCGGCGTCGGAGCTGTCGCCTCCAGGCCGGCGATGTCACCGGGCAGGGTCACGACGGCGACGCCCCGGAGTCCGACGGCGTGCTGGATGGCGCTGTGCATGACCCGGGGCGCCTGCTCCGCGGTGCTGACCAGCTCGGAGTAGACCGAGCATTCGTTGAAGATCCGGTCCGGATGGGTCTCCTGGAAGAAGCTGCTGCCGATCTGCTTACTCGGGATGTGCGAGGCGATGGCCAACACCGGAGCCCCGGAGCGGTTGGCATCATAGAGTCCGTTGATCAGGTGCAGGTTGCCGGGCCCGCAGGAGCCGGCGCACACCGCGAGCCGGCCGGTCAGCTGGGCTTCCGCCGCCGCGGCGAACGCGGCCGCCTCCTCATGCCGGACATGGATCCAGTCAATTCCGCCCTGCTGCGAGCCGCCGGTCTGGCGGACGGCGTCGACGATTGGATTGAGGCTGTCCCCCACGATCCCGTAGATCCGCTGCACGCCGGCAGCCTGGAGTTGTTCGATGAGCTGGGTGGCAAGTTCCTTGGCCATGGGTGCACGCTCCCGGGAGGTCGATCGATGAGCTGACACAGGCCAATATAGTCCGCACGGCTGTCAGCGACGTCCAGGAACGGTCAGTCCGTAACAGATCCCTCTGGACTAGCGGCAGCGTTGCTCGCGCCGGGCCGCGCGAGGCGGGCGGCTCAGTTCCCCGAGTGCGCCTTCAGGAAGGTGTAGACCTCGGTTTCGTCCACGCCTGGGAAAGCGCCCGGCGGCATCGCTGCCAGCAGGTGGGAGTGGGCCCGGGCCGAGGGCCAGGCATTGCCGGCCCATTCGGCGGTCAGCGACGCCGGCGGGCGGCGGCAGCAGCTTTCGTCCGGGCAGGTGGACTTGGACCGTTCCGTGGTGTCGCGGCCGCGGAACCACTTCACCTGCGCATACGGGACACCCACGGAGAGCGAGAACTCCCCGTTGGCGGAGCGTTCCGTCCGGGCCGTGCACCAGTAGGTCCCGGCCGGGGTGTCGGTGTACTGGTTGTAGGCGCTGAACTTGTCCGGAACGTCGAACACCACTCGGGAGGTCCAGTTCCGGCACGAGAACTGGCCCTCGATGGCGCCCGTGTGGTCCTGCGGGAACGTCACGCCGTCGTTTTCATAGGCCTTGTAGATGATGCCGCTCTTGTGCGTCTTCTGGAAGTGAGTGCGGATGCCCAGGTGATGGGTGGCGAGGTTGGTGAAGCGGTGCGCGGCTGTTTCGTAGGACACGGCGAAGGCGTCCCTGATGTCCTCGACAGCGATTTCCTTGGCCTGCTTGGCCTCCTGCAGGAATGCCACAGTGGCCTGCTCGGGCAGCAGGAGCGCGGCAGCAAAATAGTTCGTGGCCACGCGCTGCATCAAGAAATCGCCGTAGTTGTTGGGGGTCTGGTGGCCCAGGACGTAGTGGCCCAACGCCTGCAGCAGCACCGAACGGGGGTCGTGATCGCTGCGGGCGTTCTGCGTGAGATAAATTCGGCGGTTCTTAAGGTCGGTCACCGAACGGGTGGAATGCGGCAGATCACCCACGTGGTGGAGGCTGAATCCGAGGTGCCCGGCAATGTCCGAGATGACGTGGTGGGATAGCGGCCCGCTCGTGTGACCCACCGAGGCCAGGACCTTCTGCGCCTCGGCCTCGTACTCGGGGAAATAGTTGTTCCGCTCGCGCATCATCGCGCGCAGTTCACCGTTCGCGCGGCGGGCCTCCTCCGGCGTCGCGACCTGTTCGTTGAGCCGGCGTTCAAGCTCGTGCTGCAGCCCCACCATGGACTCCAGCACATCCATCGGAAGCCGTGAACTGATGCGGATCTTGGGCAGATTCAGGGACTCGTAGATGGGGCTGCGCTGGTACCGTTCCAGCTCGATCTCCAGGGCCGCACGCCGGTTGGGCGGCTCCGCGCCGAGCAGCTCGTCGATGCTCACCCCGAGGGCCGCCGCGAGCTGCTGGAGCAGGCCAAGTTTGGGCTCGCGCTTGCCGTTTTCAATCAGGCTCAGCTGGCTTGGCGCCGTGCCGACGGCGGCGCTCAGGTCATCGAGGGTGAGCCCGGCGGCCTTGCGCAAGTGGCGGACGCGGCGGCCCATGCTGATGACATCCACCTCCGGCGCTGCAGGCGCGGACGGCGAAAGAGCTTGGCGGTTCCAGCTGGTTGAGTGCATTTCTTGAGAATACGCGAAGAAGTGCATTTCTTTCCATAGCCATGGTCTAGAAACCCCTTGGAAAGTGAAGAAAAGTAGAACTCACGGAAAGATTCACTAATCCGGGAACACCCAGCCAGGATCTGCAGAGACGCAGACTGGCCGGCCCCGGACCCACCAAGGAGACAAAGATGACTGCAGCATTTGAGCCCACCCAGCAGCCGTCCGGCCAGGACACAACACAGCAGGCCGCCGCGCTGGAGCTCGAGTGGGCTGCCAACCCGCGCTGGGAAGGTGTCACTCGGGACTACAAGGCTTCCGACGTCGTCCGCCTCCGCGGCCGCGTCTCCGAAGAACACACGCTGGCCCGCCGCGGCTCCGAGAAGCTGTGGAAGCAGCTCACCGAGGAGCACAAAGAAGGCAAGTACACCAACGCCCTGGGCGCCCTGACCGGCAATCAGGCCGTGCAGCAGGTCAAGGCCGGGCTCCGCGCCATCTACCTCTCCGGCTGGCAGGTCGCCGCGGATGCCAACAACTCCGGCCACACGTACCCGGACCAGTCGCTCTACCCCGCGAACTCGGTCCCCACGGTGGTCCGCCGCATCAACAACGCGCTGCTCCGCGCGGACCAGATCGAGTTCTCCGAGGGCATCCAGACGGTCGAGGACTGGCTGGTCCCGATCGTGGCCGACGCCGAGGCCGGCTTCGGCGGCCCGCTGAACGCCTACGAGCTCATGAAGTCGATGATCCAGGCCGGCGCCTCGGGCGTGCACTGGGAAGACCAGCTCGCGTCGGAAAAGAAGTGCGGACACCTCGGCGGCAAGGTCCTGATCCCCACCCAGCAGCACGTCCGGACGCTGAACGCCGCCCGCCTGGCCGCCGACGTCGCCGGCACGCCGTCGGTCATCATCGCCCGTACCGACGCCGAGGCAGCCACCCTGATCACCTCCGACGTCGACGAGCGCGATCAGGAGTTCATCCTCCGCGAAGGCGGACAGCCGGTCCGCACCCCGGAAGGCTTCTACAAGGTCCGCAACGGGATCGAACCCTGCATCGCCCGCGCCAAGGCCTACGCCCCGTACTCCGACCTCATCTGGATGGAGACCGGCACCCCGGACCTGGAGCTGGCCCGCAAGTTCGCCGAGGCCGTCAAGGCCGAGTTCCCGGACCAGATGCTCTCCTACAACTGCTCGCCGTCGTTCAACTGGCGCAAGCACCTCGATGACGCCACGATCGCGAAGTTCCAGCGCGAACTCGGCGCCATGGGCTTCACCTTCCAGTTCATCACCCTGGCCGGCTTCCACGCCCTGAACTACTCGATGTTCGACCTCGCCCACGGCTACGCCCGGGAAGGCATGAGCGCCTACGTCGAGCTGCAGGAGAAGGAATTCGCCTCCGAGTCCCGCGGCTACACCGCAACCAAGCACCAGCGCGAAGTCGGCACCGGCTACTTCGACGACATCGCCACCGCGCTCAACCCGAACGCATCCACCCTGGCCCTGGTGGGATCCACCGAAGAAGGCCAGTTCCACTAATCCCCAACCGCACCCTCCGCTCGCAAGCTCGCGAGGGAACCCGGCGGCCGTGGCCCCCTCCCGACAGCGGCGCTTACGTCCGGCCTTCGGTCCGGCATTGCTCTGCCTGCTATTCCCCATGCCCGCCCCATGACCTCGAAGAACTCGGTCGGGGGCGGGCACAGGGCACCTTTTACGCAGGCTGTCGCAACACCGGCACCTTCGGCCTCGCCCGCAAGTCACCACTCGCCGTCGAACTTCCTTCTTCGTTTAGGAGAGATTGAAATGAACAGCTTCACTGACAACTTCACCATCAACGGGATCACGCTGACCGCGCAGCCGATTTGCCGGCAGAGCGAGGTTCTTACTCCGGACGCTCTGGCCTTTGTGGCCAAGCTGCACCGGGCCACGGCCGGGCGCCGGCAGGAGCTGCTGCAGGCCCGGCAGGAACGCCGCCACCAGATCGCCAAAGGCCAGGACCCGCGCTTCCTGCGCGAAACCGAAGCCGTCCGCAACGATCCGAACTGGCGCGTGGCTCCCCCGGGCCCTGGTCTGGAGGACCGCCGCGTGGAGATCACCGGGCCGGTGGACAAGAAGATGACCATCAACGCGCTGAACTCGGGTGCCAAGGTGTGGCTCGCTGACATGGAGGACTCCTCCACCCCGTCCTGGCGCAACGTGATCCAGGGCCAGCTGAACCTGACGGACGCGCTGGAACGCCGGATCGACTTCACCACAACCGACGGACATAACAGCAAGGAGTACAAGCTGCGTCCGGCCGGGGAGCTGCCCACAGTAGTTGTCCGCCCCCGCGGCTGGCACCTGCCGGAAAAGCACATGCTCATCGACGGCGAACCGGTCGCCGGCGGGATCGTGGACTTCGGGCTGTACTTCTTCCACAACGCCCGCCGCCTGATCGCGCAGGGCAAGGGGCCGTACTTCTACCTGCCCAAGATCGAGAGCCACCTTGAGGCCCGGCTGTGGAACGACATCTTCATCCTGGCGCAGGACCTGCTGTGCATCCCGCAGGGCACCATCCGCGCCACGGTGCTGATCGAGACCATCACCGCGGCATTCGAGATGGAGGAGATCCTCTACGAACTGCGGGACCACGCCGCGGGCCTGAACGCCGGCCGCTGGGACTATATCTTCTCCCTGATCAAGAACTTCCGCACCCGCGGGCCCCGCTTCGTGCTGCCGGACCGTGGCCAGGTCACCATGACCCAGCCCTTCATGCGGGCCTACACCGAACAGCTGGTCCGGGCCTGCCACAAGCGTGGTGCCATGGCGATCGGCGGCATGGCCGCGGCTGTCCCCAACCGCAAGGACCAGGATGCCAACGCGATCGCCTTCGAGAAGGTCCGCGCCGACAAGACCCGTGAGGCCGGCGACGGCTTCGACGGCTCGTGGGTGGCGCACCCGGACCTGGTGCCGGTCTGCCGCGAGGTGTTCGACGGCGTCCTCGGCGATCGCCCGAACCAGCTCGAACGCCTCCGCGAAGACGTCGCCGCGGACGACCGTGCCCTCCTGGACATCTCCGCGACCACCGGAACCATCACCGAACAAGGCATCCGGAACAACATCGAAGTGGGCATCCGCTACATCGAGTCGTGGCTGCGCGGCAACGGCGCGGTGGCCATCCACAACCTGATGGAGGACGCCGCCACCGCGGAGATCTCCCGCTCGCAGCTGTGGCAGTGGATCTTCTCGCGGGCCATCACGGACCACGGCGATGTGGTCACCCGGGAGTGGGTGGAGGACATGCTGGACGAGGAATTCGCCAAGCTGGAGCGCTTCGAGGGGGACCGTTTCGCCGACGCGCGGGACATCTTCGAGGAAGTCGCCCTGTCCAGCGAGTTCCCGGCGTTTCTGACGCTGCCGGCCTACGACCGCTTCCTGCATGAAGCGCGTGACGGCGCCGAACCCGGCCGCGGGAAGGCAGCCCTGATCCCGGCGTAGGACTCCACGGCCCAGGGCAACCCGGGGCCGCAATGAATTCCGTTTGCTGGGCTGCCCGCCCCTCGCAACAGGCAGCCCGAAATCCGGGTGGCAGCCCAGCAACGGAACACCTCTGCAGCTCGACAACGGCGTCGAGTTGACGATTTCGATTTGACAGCAAAGGCCCATGTTCCTCGCGGACATGGGCCTTAGCCGATGCAGCTTCAGCCCTCCTGGCCGACGGCAGACATATCGCCGACGCCAGGCGTGCCATCGGCGAGAGCGTAGCGCTGCATCACCGCACCCTTCGGTGAGGCGACCACCGGCTCGATGAGTCTGAGGTTCGTCGGAACCACCCCGTCGGCGAAGACTTTCTTTCCACCGCCAAGGAGGATCGGATACACCCATAGCGTGAGCCGATCGAAGAGCCGCTCGGCGAACAGGGTCTGCACGAAGTCGAGACTGCCGATGACGTGGACGTTCTCGTGCCGCTCGCGCAGTTCGCGCACGGCGGCGACGACATCTGGACCGAGCAGTGTGGAGTCGACCCACTCGAGCGTCGGTGTCCGGCGCGAGGCCACGTACTTCGGGATGCGGTTGAACAGCCGCGCGATGTCCCCGTCCGCTTTCGGCCAGTACGCGGCGAAAATGTCGTAGGTCCGGCGCCCAAGCAGCAGCGCATCCATTCCCGCCATCCCGGAAGAGATCTGTTCCCCGACGACCTCGTCGATGAGAGGCGCTTGCCAGCCGCCAAACGCGAAACCGCTGTCGGGGTCCTCGTCCGGGCCGCCGGGCGCCTGCGCGACGCCGTCGAGCGTGGTGAACAAGTCGATATGGATGAGTCCCATGCCGTGCTCCTTCTCTGCCGCCCGTCGCCGGCCCGGCGACGGGATCACTTCGACGCTGACACAGGAGCCCGCTGCAACGCAACCATTATCAACGGCTCGACACGGGCCCACTGCGCATCCGACAACACCTCAAGCGAGCCCCGAGATCAGCCGGCCCCGAACTCTGGGGGCGAAGATTAGGCGACACGCCCTAGTGCGGCTTCGGCACGTTGCGCAGGGACAGCGCGGTGCCCAGGATGAACGCTGTCACCGAACACAGGATCATCAGCAGCGGTCCGGTCCAGGCGCCGGTAACCCCGTGGACGTAACCCAGGAGGGTTGGCGCCACGGCCCCGAAGGAATATCCCGTGCCCTGGACGACGGCGGACATCCGGGCCGCCGAGGTCTGGTCCCGTGCCAGCCGGATAATGGCGAGGAAGATCAGCGTGATGCCGCCGCCCTGGGCGATACCGCCAAAGGAACACCACAGCCACCACAGTTCCGGGGCGAGGAGCAGGCCCAAAGGCACCGTGAGCCACAGCAGTCCCAGGGTGAGGCCCACCGCCGTCGTGCTGGCGAAACGGGCCGCCAGCGGCACGCCGAGTCCGCCCACAATGGCCAGGATCTGGAAGAGCGAGGACCCGGCCCCGGCGGCCGCGGGTGCCATGCCGAGCTCGTCCGTCAGGAGGCTCGGCAGCCAGGCTGTCACCCCGTAGTAGGAGAACGCCTGCCCGGCGAACCCGAGGGTCAGGGCTGCCGTGATCCACCGGGACGTGAGCTTGCCGGCCGGCCGCCCCGGGTCCGAGGCAGGGACGGCGGCAGGAATGAAGGCCCGCCGGCCGACGGCGATCACCCAGACGGCGGCGGCCGCCAGCGCAAAGAGGCCGCTCGCGGCAATCGCGGGACGCCAGCCCAGCAGCTCAGCCAGCGGGGCCGACACCATGGAGGTCAGGAACGAGCCGATATTCAGGGCCGCGGTATACGTGCCCATCGCCGCGCCCTGCCGGGCGGGGGTGAAGTCACGCCGGATGATCAGCGGGACCACAATGTTGCCGATCGTGATGGCGACGCCGAGGATCACGGTGCCCAGCATGACCAGGGCGCCCCCGCCGACCGAGCGGACCACGACGCCGAAGAGCACGCCGAGCAGGGTCAGGGTGATGGCGAACTCGGGGCCCAGCTTGCGTCCGGCCAGCGAGGCCAGCGGCGCGGCCAGGGCGAAGCACAGCACCGGGATCCCGGTCAGGAATCCCAATTCCACCGGGGTGAAGCCGAGATCGTCCTCCAGCTGCGCGATCACCGGGGCCACGGCCACCAACGGGCCGCGCATGTTCAGCGCAATGAGCCCGATCGCGAGCATGAGGAGCCAGCCGCGCGGCGTCCGCACCGGGCGGGTCATGGGGTGAAGCCTTGCCCCGCGGGCGGGCAGAAATGTGATTTCATCAGTCCCATTGCTATCACGTGCCCCTGCCGCACCTGCGGTCTGTGACGTTTCCGGGCGCACCGCTTCCCGGGACACCCCTAGCCCGTGGCCTGCAGGGTCGCCTCAATGACGGCCGGTGAGAGCACGTGCTGCGTGACCATCTGGCTGGCGCCGAGGATGGCGGACTGGTCCCCGGCCCGGGACACACCAATCCGCAGGTGGGTGGTGGCCAGGGGCAGCGAGCGCCGGTAGACCACCTCGCGGACCCCGGCCATGAGGTGTTCCCCGGCCTGGCCGAGGCTTCCGCCGATCACAATCACCGAGGGGTTCAGCAGGTTCACCACCGTGGAGAGGACGTCGCCGAGGTCCCTGCCGGCCTGGCGCAGGGCCTGGATGGCCTGCAGGTTTCCATCGGCGACGAGGCGCAGCACATCGCCGCCGTCGTGCGCCGGCAGGCCCTGCTGCGTCAGCGTCTTGGCGACGGCGGGCCCGGAGGCCAGGGCCTCGAGGCACCCGTAGTTGCCGCACCGGCACAGCACGTCATCACCACGCGGAACCCTGACGTGTCCAAGGTCGCCGGCCGTTCCGTTTGCCCCGCGCTGGAGCTGGCCGCTGCTGATGATGCCTGCCCCGATGCCGGTGGCCACCTTGATGAACAGGAAGTTTTCGTCCTCGGGCCAGTGCGCCGTGCGCTCTCCGAGGGCCATGATGTTCACGTCGTTGTCCACCAGGACCGGAACCGGGAGGGACCGCTGGACGTGACGGACGACGTCGAACCCGTCCCAGCCGGGCATGATCGGCGGCTTCACCGGCATGCCGGTGGCGTGTTCCACCGGCCCCGGGAGCCCGATCCCGGCACCTGCCAGATCCGCGGCGCCCCGGCCTGCCTCGCCGAGCAGCCGCAGCCCTTCATCGACCACACGGTCCAAGACAGCCACCGGGCCGTCGGCGACATCCTGCGCCAGCCGGCGCTCGGCGAGCACCTTCCCGCTGAGGTCCGTGACGGCGATGATCACGTGCGTGGCCCCGACATCCACCGCCAGCACTACGCGGGCGGCCGGGTTGAAGGCAAAGCGCGACGGCGGCCTGCCGCCGCTGGAACTCGCCTCCCCGGCGGGACCAACGAGCCCTGAGACCATCAGCGCGTCGATGCGGGAAGCGACGGTGGAGCGGGCCAGCCCCGTGGTCAGCGCCAGCTCCGCGCGGGTCCGGGCCTTGCCGTCGCGCAGGAGCTGGAAGAGGTCGCCGGCTCGGGACAGGCTGCCGCCGGCCTCGGAGGCTGCGGACTCGGTACCGGTGGGCGTGCTCATGAGTAAGGAATAGCACGAAGATCTTCTGCATGTCACGCCGAGAAAGATTGTCACGTAGTTTTCAACTTTTGCTTGACGTTCGACAAAAGTGTCTCTAGCTTTGGCTGTGAGCCAGATCACCAGCCCAGGCAGCCTCGCTGCGGACGGTCAGTGCAGGTACTACGAAGGGGTATGGAACTTGTCGAGCCAAGATCAAACGGCACCGGCGCCGCTAGGGGTGGGGATCCTGGGGGCCGGCCCCGTCACCCAGGCGATCCACCTGCCCTCCCTCGCAAGGCTGCGGGACATCCTGGAAGTCCGCCACATCATGGACGTCGACCCTGCGGTGGCGGAATCCGTGGCCGCACGGGTCGGGGCACGCTTCAGTACCAGCATGGAAGAGCTGCTGGCCGATCCCGCGGTCGAGATCGTCGCCATCTGCAGCCCGCACCAGTTCCACGCCGTCCAGGTGATCGCCGCCTGCCGCGCCGGCAAGAAGGCCGTCCTGTGCGAAAAGCCTTTCGCCATGAACGGCGAGGAAGCCGCGGCCATCGCCGCCGTGTCCGCCGAAACCGGCGTGCCGATCGTGGTCGGCGCCATGCACACGTTCGACCCCGGCTGGCTGGCCGCGGAATCGGCCTGGGGCAACCTGCCGGACCAGGTCCATACCGTCCGGTCCTCGATCATCCTGCCGCCCAACCCCCGGTTCGAGGACTTCGCGACCGAGATCGTGGGCCGCACTCCCCCGCCGGCAGCCGCGAACGCGACCGCTGATGACGCCGCTGCCGTGAAAGCCAAACTGACCGGCGGCATCATGGGCCTGGCCATCCACGACCTTCCCCTGGTCCGCAGATTCGCCACGGACTTCCGGTCCGTCGAGGTGCTGCACGCCCAGACCGTCCTGCCGTTCGGCTATGTCATCTCCCTGCGGGCGGGAAACGTGGCAATCGAACTCCGCGCCGCCATGAACGGAACCTGGGAGCCGTCCTGGACCTTCGAGGCCATCGGCCACGACGCGTCGCTCTCCATCGACTTCACCCCGTCCTACGTCCACGCGGGATCGGCGACAGCCCGGATCCGGACCGCTGCAGGCACCACGGTGCTCGGGCCCTTCGGCCACAACGGCTACGAGGGGGAATGGCGCAAACTCGCCGAGCTCGCCCGCGGCACCGGAGAAGCCCCGCACCCGGAGACGCTCATCCACGACCTGGAATTCGCCCTTGCGATCGCCGACGCCGCCGCCGCCCGCGTCGATGCCGGCGACACCGCTTTCGAGGAGGCCAGCGCATGACAACCCCACTTTTGGTCCACGCCGGCCCGGACGCTGAACGGGATGGCGCCGTCGGCGCCGTCGTCGCTTCCCTCCCGGTTTCTTTTGCCCCGGCACGCAACGTGCCCGACGTCGTCGCACTCGCCGGCACCGCCGGCTGGACTGCCAGCGCAACCGAGGCGGTCCGCAAGGGTACCCGGGGCGTTGTCGTGGTTGATCCCGTGGCCGAAGACCCCGCGGCACTGGCCGCAGCGGCAGCCGAGGCGGGCACAACGGTGATCCTTGACCAAGTCTGGGCCGGCAACCCCGCCCTCACGGAGTCCGCGGCCCGGGACGCCATCGCAGGCGCACTGGCCGACGCCGTGTTGCTCGACTCCGTGGCGTGGGGCACCCCCGGGACCGACACAGGGGTGCTGCTCACGCGGCATCTTGCGGCCGTCCTGGCCTGCGGCGTCGAACTGTCCGGCCTGCGGGTCATCCAGCGCAGCGCCAACGGCTACACCGTGATCGGCAGCCTCCCGGGCGGCGCACCGGCGGCCCTGCAGGGGATCACCACATCCGCGGTCCCGGCCACGGCCACCGTTTCCGTCCTGACCTCGTCCGGGCGGGCGGACATCACCCTGCCCGATGCCTCCGCAGGCTGGCCGGCAGTGGTCCGTTCAGTCACCTCCGCCGGGGCCGCCACATTCCCCACCATCTACGAATCGGCCCACCGGCACAGCTGGAGGCGGCTCCGCGCCGCCATCCATTCCGGCGTCCCGGCGGCCGATCTGGAACGGTTCGCCGCCCTGACCGCCCTCGTCGGGCACCTCCACGACTAAACCGCACGACCTGCAATAGCAAACTGCACTAACTACTGCACCGCCAGCAGCACCTTCCGCATCAACTCACTGTCGAGAAGACCGGCCCGCGACGCCGCGGGCCGGCCATGAAAGGAATTCATCGTGACGATCAAGTCCTCTGTTACCTCCTCCGCTTTCTCCCGCCGGGGATTCCTGGGCTTCGCCGCAGCCGCGGCCAGCGCACCGCTCCTCGCCGCGTGCGGCGGTGGCTCCGCTTCCCAGTCGGGCGGCGGCAGCGGCGTCATCAAGTTCTGGGATATGCCGTGGGCCACGCCGGCCTACAACGACGCCGCCAAGAAGATCGCAGAGGGCTATGCGCCGGCCTCAGGCAACCTCAAGGCCAGCTACCAGACCATCCAGTGGAACAACTTCTACCAGACGTTCTCCTCGGCCATCGCCTCCAAGACCGGACCGGCAGTGTCCACCGGCGGCGGCTTCCAGGCCTTCCAGTTCGCGCAGCAGGGCCAAATCGCCTACGCGGACAAGGCAGTGGAGGAACTGAAGAAGAACGGCATGTACGACGACTTCCTGCCGGGTGTCCTGGATCCATTCAAGTCTGACAAGGGCTACGTGGCCGTGCCGTGGCAGCTGGACATGCGCGTGTTCTGGTACCGGAAGTCGCTCTTCGAGAAGGCCGGAGTGGCTCTTCCCACCGACTGGCCGACCCTGCTGGAGGCGGGCAAGGCACTGAAGAAGATCGGCGCCTTCGGCTTCACCACCGGGGCGGGCGCAGGCAACAACTACGGCAACCACTCCATGATCATGATGATGGTTAACAACGGCGGCGGCGTCTTCACCAAGGACGGTGAACTGGACCTGATGAACGACCGCAATGTGGAAGCCATTGAATTCATCCTTGAACTGGTGTCCAACGGAATCGTCGACCCCGCCGCCGTCAGCTACACCACCGACAACATGTCGGCGCAGTGGAAGAACAAAAAGGCAGGCTTCGGCCTGTTCCAGGTCAACGTTCCGCAGCGCGTCGGCGACACCTCGGGAGACCTTCTTGTCGCGGACCCCATCACGGGCCCGCACGGGGACAAGGCCACCATCGTCTTCCCGAACAACATCATGATGTACACGAACACGCCGTCGCAGGCATCGTCCGAGGCCTTCCTGGTCGCCTACTTGGGGCAGTTGAAGGAACTGTGGCGCCAGAAGCTGATGTCGGCGCTGCCTGTCTTCAAATCAATCACTGAACTTCCCGAGTTTGCCAGCGACCCCAACAACGTCAAGATCGTCAAGGACTGGCAGCCCATCGCCAAGACCTTCGCGTCCCAAGGCAACACCCTTAACGCCAACCTAGCAGCCCTTGACGGCGGTCAGGCCCTCAACCAGTTCACCCAGACCATCCTTACCGGCCAGTCTGACGCCAAGTCCGCCCTGCAGGCCTTCCAGTCCGGCCTCGAATCCGTCATAAAGAAGTAAGCGGTTCTTTCATGGCACTGACTACAGCCCAATCCGGCCTCAGCCGGGCCCGCCAGGGTGTTGCGCCCGGCGGCCCGGGCGGCCCCGCCAACCGCAAGAGCAAGCTCAGCGCGCAAACCAGCCGGACATTCTTCTGGCTCCTGCTGCCCTCCGTCATCCTGCTCGTCCTTATCCACGGCTACCCCCTCATCCAGGCCGGTGTGCAGGCCACGCACGACGGTTCCCTGATCGACACCGGGGAGTTCGTCGGCCTGGAAAACTTCGCCACCGTCCTGTCCTCTCCCGCGTTCTGGAAAGCGGCACAGTTCACTTTGTGGTTCACCATCGTGGGCGTCTTCGGCTCCTGGCTGGTGGGCCTGGGCCTGGCCCTGCTGCTCCGTACGAAGATCCCCGCGAGCGGCACCTTCAAAGTCCTGCTGCTCCTGCCTTGGGTCGTACCGATTGTCGTCTCCTCGACGGCGTGGAACTGGTTGGTCGCCACCCCGGACAGCCTGATCCCGTCCCTGTTCCGGAATCTGGGCATGGGAACGCCGCTGTTCCTCGCGGACCCGACCCTCGCGTCCATCACCGTGATGGTGTTCAAAGTCTGGGTCAGCTTCCCTTTCATGATGATGATGATTTCTGCCGCCCTGGCCTCGGTTGACACCACGGTTTACGAGGCGGCGAGCATGGACGGCGCCACCCGCTGGCAGCAGTTCAGCCAGATCACCCTCCCGCTGATCGCCCGCTCCACCTACATCAGCTGGATCCTTATGACCATCTTCTGTGTCAACGACTTCCCCACCATCTATCTGCTCACCGGCGGCGGGCCGGTCAGCGCCACTACCTCCCTGGTAGTCCTGGCCTACCGCACGGTCTTCCAAGACTTCGCCACCGGCCCCGGCGTGGCCATCGCCTTCCTCATGACCATGACCCTGGTGGTCATCTCCGTCGCCCTGTACCGCCAGATCCGAAAGTCGAGCGTCGAATAATGAGCGCAGCAGTCCACGCCCATCCCAAGTCCGGCCCCGTCCTCGGCGTCGACGGTCCAGCCAAGAACCGCCGCGTCCTCTCCGAAGCAGGCCACCGCGGCCAATGGTGGAGGTTCTTTGGGATCCTGATGATCACCGCGATCGTGCTCATTCCCATCATGGTCACCGTAGTCCTGGCCTTCACCCCGGGACCCACCAGCACCGCCACGGGCCTGACCTTCGAGAACTTCGCCAACGTCTTCTCCGGAACCCTCGCTGCCACATGGCTTCAGAACAGCCTCATCACCACCCTCGCCACTGTCGTGGTCTCCGTGGCCGTCGCCGCCCCCGCTGGGTACGTCCTTTCCCGCGGCCGCAGCAAGGCGGTCTCCGGCTACTCTCTGCTGTTGTTTGTCATGCAGTCCCTGCCTATCATCACTTCAGTGGTCCCACTTTTCATCCTCTTCGCCGGCATGGGCCTGGTCGACAACCTGCTGGGCATCACCATCATCTACGTCGGCTCAACCATGACCGTGGCCACCTGGATGATGGCCGCCTACTTCGATTCCATCCCCATCAGCCTGGAAGAAGCATCCTGGATCGACGGCTGCTCCGTCTTCGGCAGCTTCACCAAGGTGGTGCTCCGCAACTCCCTCCCGGGCATCCTCTCCACCGCGATCTTCGCCTTCCTGCTGGCCTGGAACGACTACCTCGTGGCCATCGTCTTCCTGCGCTCCAACGAGATTTTCACCCTCCCCATGGGCGTCCAGTCCTTCTTCCAGCAGAACGCCACGGACTGGACATCCGTCATGGCTTTGGCCGTGATCATGATGCTCCCGCCCATCATCGTCTTCGCCGCCCTGAACAAGTACTTCAGCGTTGGCGGCATCGGCGGCTCCCTCGCCGGCCGCTAGGCCCGTCCCCATCTCGCTGGCCGCAAGGCCCGTCCCGCACCTCGTCAAAACCGAACTCACCGCAAAGGAATCCCGTGTCGTATTCAATCCAGCTGTACACCCTCCGCAACGCCATCGCCGAAGACCTGCCTGGCACCATCAGGAAGGTCGCCGAGCTCGGCTTCACCCAGGTTGAGCCCTACAACTTCGTGGCAACGGCCGCTGAGCTCGGCGCGGCCCTGAAGGAAAACGGTCTGACCGCCCCGTCCGGCCACGCCCCGCTGCTTAGCCAGGACCAGGATGAGATCTTCGCCGCCGCCAGGGAACTGGGCATCAGCACGGTGATCGATCCCTACCTCCCGGCCGAGCACTGGCAGTCCGCCGAGGACATCCAGGCCACCGCAGGGAAGCTCAATGCCGCCGCCAAGAAGGGCGCCGGGTACGGCATCCGCGTCGGTTATCACAACCACGCGTGGGAGCTGGAGTCCAGCATCGAGGGCCAGACCGCCCTGGAATACTTCGCAGGGCTCCTCGACCCGGAACTCGTCCTGGAAGTGGACACCTACTGGGCCGCCGTCGGCGGCCAGGACCCGGCCCAGCTGCTGCAGCGCCTCGGCGACCGGGTGAAGTTCATCCACATCAAGGACGGCCCCGTCTCCACAGACACCAAAGCGCAGCAGCCGGCCGGCCAGGGCAAGATCGCCGTGTGGGATGTCATCAACGCCGCGCAGTCCCTCGAAGTCGGCGTCGTGGAATTCGACGACTACTCCGGCGACATCTTCGACGGCATCGCGCAGAGCCTCGACTACCTCAACGCCGGAGCAAGCGAAGGAGCACGGGCATGAGCACCTCGTCCACGAAGAAAGGCCCGGTGGGCGTCGCCGTCATCGGCGCCGGCAACATCAGCAAGCAGTACCTGGACAACCTGACGGTCTTCCCCGACCTCAAGGTCCACGTCATCGCGGACCTCTTCGAGGACGCCGCCGCGGCGCGCGCCAAGGAATACGGGATCGCCGCGTCCGGCGGCGTGGACGCCGCCCTGAACCACCCCGACGTCGAGATCATCGTGAACCTGACCATCCCGGCGGCACACGTCGAAGTCGCCACGGCCGCCGTCAATGCCGGCAAACACGTCTGGACGGAAAAGCCGTTCTCGCTGGACCGCGAATCCGGCCTCGGCCTGCTGAAAGCGGCCGACGCCGCGGGGCTGCGGCTCGGCTGCGCCCCGGACACGATCCTGGGGGCCGGGCTGCAGACGGCCCGGCGACTGATCGAACGCGGCGACATCGGCACACCGCTGACGGCCATGACCACGTTCCAGACCCCCGGCCCGGAATCCTGGCACCCGAATCCGGCGTTCCTGTTCCAGTACGGGGCCGGCCCCCTGTTCGACATGGGCCCCTACTATCTCACCGCCTTGGTGCAGACGTTCGGCTCCATCCGCAAGGTGGCCGCCGTCGGGTCCAAAGCCAAACAGGTCCGGGTCATCGGCTCCGGGCCCAAGGCCGGCGAGGAATTCACGGTCGAGGTCCCCACCCATGTCTCCGCAATGGCCCAGTTCGAGTCCGGCGCGTCCTCCCACAGCGTCTTCTCGTTCGAGTCCCCACGGCTGCGGATGGGTTTCGTGGAAATCACGGGAACGGAAGCGACTATCTCGCTGCCGGATCCGAACTACTTCGACGGGGACGTCAGGCTCTGGCGTGCCGGCGACGAGGAATGGACCACGATCCCGGCGACCGGCCCCAG
Source organism: Arthrobacter sp. 05L421 (assembly GCF_056397785.1). Lineage (NCBI taxonomy): Bacteria > Bacillati > Actinomycetota > Actinomycetes > Micrococcales > Micrococcaceae > Arthrobacter > Arthrobacter sp. 05L421. The sequence goes on along the minus strand of NZ_JBFTOC010000011.1, from coordinate 64,193 downwards.
CCAGGGCCGCGGCATGGGCGTGCTGGACATGGCACGCTCCATCCGCGCCGGCGTCCCGCACCGGGCCACCGGCAACCTCGCCTACCACGTCCTGGACACCATGGTCTCGATCTCGGAATCGATTGACTCGGGCACCTTCATCGACGTCGAAAGCTCCGCCCCCGCCTCCGCAGCCCTCCCCGAGGACTGGGACCCCACCGCTTCCACACTCTAGGAACCAGGCATGAACTCCCAAGAAACCAGCCCCGGCCCTCCCCCTTTGGGCGTGGCCATGATCGGGTACGCGTTCATGGGCAAGGCCCACTCGAATGCGTGGCGGAACGTTGCCAGCTACTTCGACGTCCCGGCCTTCGAACGGCGCGTCCTGGTCGGACGCGACCCGGAGGGGGTCGCCGAGGCGGCCGCCAAGTACGGCTGGGCCGAGTCCGCCACGGACTGGCGCGCGGTAATTGCCCGCGATGACATCCAGATCGTTGATATTTGCGCGCCGGGGTTCATGCACGCGGAAATCGCCATCGCCGCGCTTGCGGCTGGCAAACACGTCCTCGTCGAAAAGCCGCTGGCCAACACCCTGGCCGAGGCCGAGGCCATGGCGGCGGCGGCCCGGAGCGCCCAGGACACCGGGGTGCAGTCCATGATCGGCTTCAACTACCGCCGGGTCCCGGCCCTGGCGCTGGCCCGGGAGCTGATCGCGGAGGGCCGCCTCGGCACCATCCGGCACGTCCGCGCGGCCTACCTGCAGGACTGGCTCGTGGACCCGGACTCGCCCATGACCTGGCGGCTGAACAAAGACACCGCCGGGTCCGGTGCGCTGGGCGACATCGCCAGCCATGCCATTGATCAGGTGCTGTTCCTCTTGGGCGAGCAGGTCACCGAGGTCGCCGGCCGGCTCCACACCTTCACGCCCAGCCGGCCCGGCCCCAACGGTCCAGAACAGGTGACGGTCGACGACGCCGCCTGGGCCACGCTGACCCTCGCCTCCGGGGCCATCGCCTCGGTGGAGGTCTCCCGGGTGGCCACCGGCCAGAAGAATTCGCTCAAGCTGGAGATCTATGGCGACAAGGGTGCCCTGCTCTTCGATCTGGAGGACCTGAACGAGCTCGGCTTCCTGGACGCGACGCTGCCCGTCCGCGAACAGGGCTACCGCCGCATCCTCGTCAACGAACCCGAGCACCCGTATCTTGAAGCATGGTGGCCGCAGGGCCACGTCATCGGCTGGGAACACACGTTCACGCACGAAATCCGCGACTTCCTCCGGGCGGTCGGCAGCGGAACCCAGCCGTCGCCGTCGTTCGAGGACGGCTTGACCGTCCAGCGGATCCTAGCCGCCGTGGAAGAAAGCGCCGCGGCCAAAAGCTCCATCATCCAGCTCACCCCGTCCGTCCGGACCACCCAGACGCTTACCGAAGGACCCTGACATGCCCCGCCCGTACACCCTGTTCACCGGCCAGTGGGCCGATCTCCCTTTCGAGGAAGTCGCCCGCCTCGCCTCCGGCTGGGGCTACGACGGCCTCGAAATCGCCGTGTCCGGTGACCACCTGGACGCCTGGCGCTGGGACGAACCCGGCTACGTCGAATCCAAGCTCGCCGTGCTGGAAAAATACAACCTCAAGGTCTGGGCCATCTCCAACCACCTCAAGGGCCAGGCCGTGTGCGATGACCCGATCGACTTCCGGCACGAGGCCATCGTCGGGTCCAGGGTCTGGGGCGACGGCGATCCCGAGGGCGTCCGCACCCGCGCCGCGGAGGAAATGAAACACACCGCCCGGCTCGCCAAAGCCCTCGGCGTGGACACCGTGGTCGGATTCACCGGGTCCTCCATCTGGCAGTACGTCGCGATGTTCCCGCCCGTCCCGGAAAAGGTGATCGAGGCCGGCTACCAGGACTTCGCCGACCGCTGGAACCCCATCCTGGACGTCTTCGACGACTGCGGGGTCCGGTTCGCCCACGAGGTCCACCCCTCCGAGATCGCCTACGACTACTGGACCACCGTCCGGACCCTCGAGGCGATTGGGCACCGGGAGGCGTTCGGGCTGAACTGGGACCCGTCGCACTTCATGTGGCAGGGCATCGACCCGGTCTCCTTTATCTGGGATTTCAAGGACCGGATTTACCACGTGGACTGCAAGGACACCAAGCTCCGGCCCACGGGCCGGAACACCGTGATGGGATCGCATCTGCCCTGGGGTGACCCGCGCCGCGGCTGGGACTTCGTCTCCGCCGGCCGCGGGGATGTGCCGTGGGAATCATCCTTCCGCGCCCTGGCCGCGATCGGCTACGACGGCCCCATCTCCGTCGAGTGGGAGGACGCGGGCATGGACCGGCTCCATGGCGCCCCCGAGGCCCTCGCCGCACTCAAGAAGTACGACTTCCCGCCGTCGAACACCTCCTTCGACGCCGCCTTCAAGCAGTAGCGGCTACGTCCCCCACCATGGCGGAAAACACGAACGCGCCGCGCCAGCTTCAGCCCGGCCAGCGCTGCGAGGTCTGGATCGCGTCCGCGGCAACCGGTGCCCGGGACCTCATCTACACCACGGACCAGCTCCTCCTCGAGGCGCCCAACTGGACGCATGACGGTGCCTCACTCATCCTCAACGGGTCGGGCGCACTGTGGCGGCTGGAACTCGGCACGGGCTCGCTCGGCGAGGTGCCGATCTCCGGCCTCCCGGAGCTGAACAATGATCACGTGCTCGGGCCCCGCGGGCTGATCTACCTCTCGGCCAGCGACGGCCACATCTACCAGGCCGACCTTGCGGGCGGCCCGGCCACCCGGATCACGGCAGAGGACGGCTTCTTCCACTTCCTCCACGGCGTCAGCCCAGACGGCGAGCGCCTCGCCTACGTAGGCATCGAGGCCGGTGACTTCACGACGCCGGGTCGCCTCCTGACGCTGCCCGCCGGCGGCGGACCTTCGGCGACCATAGACGTCGGGGAAGGGCATTGCGACGGGCCGGAATATTCGCCCGACGGCGAATGGATCTACTTCAACACCGAGAGCTTCAGCAGCCAGCCGGGGCACGCGCAGATCGCCCGCGTCCGGGTGGACGGAAGCGGGATTGAGCGCCTGACCGCGAACGAAACGGTCGACTGGTTCCCGCACATTTCCCCCGACGGCGCCCTTGCCACCTACCTGAGGTTCCCGCCCGGAACCGTTGGCCATCCGGCAGACTTGCCGGTCGACATCGTCGCCGTCGCCGTGCAGGACTGGACCGCGCCGCTGCACACCTGGCACCTGCATGGCGGCCAGGGAACGCTCAACGTCAGCAGCTGGTCACCGGACTCGGCGCGGTTTGCCTACGTCGCCTACCCGGTGGACTGACCGGCGGGTCCGTCCGGGGACTAGGGTTTTAGCCATGACGCACCAGATCCGAACAGCCACCGCGGACGACGCCGGGAGGCTGGCCGCACTCGCGGCCATCACCTTTCCGCTGGCGTGCCCGCCGGAATCCCGGCCGGAGGACATCGCGGCACACGTGGCCAGTACCCTGAGCGAGGCCAATTTCCGCGCCTATCTTGCCGATCCCGCGGTAACGGTGCTGGTGATCGACGCCGGCGGCGACCTCCGCGGCTACAGCCTGCTGGTGGCCCGCCCCACCCGGGACCCGGAAGTGGCCGCGGTCCTGAGCGAACTGCCGTGCACCGAGCTCAGCAAGTGCTACGTCCATCCGGAGCACCACGGGCTCGGCGCCTCCGCCGAACTGATGCACGCCAGCATCGGGGCGGCCTCGGCGGCCGGCGCCCGCGGGCTCTGGTTAGGCGTGAACAGCCAGAACGCCCGGGCCATCCGGTTTTACGAAAAGTCCGGGTTCCGCAAGGTCGGCACCAAATCCTTTCAGCTGGGCAACAGTGTGGAGCACGACTTCGTGATGGAGCGCCCGGTCGCACTGTGAGCCCTCAGGCACGCTGGGGCCGTGAATCCGTGACACCGTGACGAAGCCGACAGGCCGCCCGGGAATGGACCCGGCGCCGCCGGGGTTGTCGCCGGCATGAAGATTGAGATCTGGTCCGACGTCGCCTGCCCCTGGTGCTACATCGGCAAACGCCGATTCGAAACCGCCCTCGCGGCCTTCCCGCACCGCGATTCCGTGGAGGTGCAGTGGCGCAGCTACCAGCTGGACCCCGCGCTCCCGGAGCACTACGACGGCACCGAACTGGACTACCTGAGCACCCGCAAAGGCCTGGCCCCGGCTCAGGTCTCGCAGATGTTCGAGCACGTCGCGGCGCAGGCCAAGGGTGAGGGGCTGAACTACCGGTTCGACGCCGTCGTGGTGGCCAACAGCTTCACGGCCCACCGGCTGATCCACCTAGCCGCCGCGCACGGCCAGCAGGACGCCGCGAAGGAACGCCTGCTCAGCGACCACTTCGAGCACGGTAAGGACATCGGCAGCCAGGAGTACCTGACCACCCTGGGCCTGGACCTCGGGCTCGACGCCGGCGAACTGGCAGAACTGTTCAGCACGGACACCTACGCCGACGCCGTCCGCAACGACATCGCCGAGGCCCGCGCCCTGGGCCTCAGCGGCGTCCCGTTCTTCGTGATTGACCGGAAGTTCGGGCTCTCGGGCGCCCAGCCCGCGGAGACCTTCAGCGCAGCCCTCGAGCAGGCATGGCAGGACAGCCACCCGCTGGTCATGGTGGGCGCCGCGGGGGCTGGTCCCGCCGCGGATGCCCCCGGCGCGGCCAGTGCAGCGGATCCCGGCGCCGCGGATTCCGGTGCCTGCGGGCCCGACGGTTGCGCCGTCTGAGTCCACCGTCTGAGCCCTTCGTCTGAGCCCGCCGTCGCCGAATTCGCCGCAATCGTCCGAATTCGCCGGAAGTTTCCGGCGACCACGACGCATTCCGGCGAACTCGCCGCCCTGGCGGGCGCGTAAACCCTCACCGGTGACTCCCCGGGGCCAGGCGGCCACGCCCGGCCTAGAGTGGAGCATGGACACTTCGGCCGGCCCGGGCGGACGCCGGACCTCCCTGTTTACCGACCACTACGAGCTGACCATGTTCCAGGCGGCTCTGCACTCCGGAGCCGCGCACCGCCGGTCCGTCTTCCAGGCCTTTGCCCGGGGGCTGCCGGCCGGTCGCCGGTACGGCATCGTGGCCGGCACCGGACGGCTCCTTGAGGGGATCGCTGACTTCCGCTTCGAGCAGGACGACCTCGATTTTCTGGGCAGCACCGGCGTGGTCCATGAGGACACGCTGGATCAGCTGGCCGCCTTCCGGTTCTCCGGCGACATCTGGGGCTATCCGGAGGGTGAAGCGTATTTCCCGCACTCCCCCGTCCTGATCGTCGAATCGACGTTCGCCGAGGCCTGCGTCCTGGAAACCTACGTCCTGTCGGTGCTGAACCACGACAGCGCCATCGCCTCGGCCGCGTCCCGGATGATCAGTGCCGCCGGCGGCAGGCCCTGCATTGAGATGGGCTCCCGCCGCACGCACGAGGAAGCCGCCGCCGCGGCGGCCCGCGCAGCCGTGATCGCCGGCTTTTCCGGCACATCCAACCTGGCTGCCGGACGGCGTTATGGCCTGCGGACCATCGGCACCGCCGCCCACTCCTTCACGCTGCTCCACGACTCCGAGCGCGAGGCCTTCGCGGCGCAGCTGGCCTCGCTGGGACCCGGCACCACGCTGCTGGTGGACACGTACGACGTCGAAGCGGCCGTCCGCACCGCCGTCGCCCTCGCCGGAGACAAACTCGGGGCGATCCGGCTGGACTCCGGTGACCTCGTGGCCCAGTCACGCTGGGTCCGCGAACTCCTGGACAGCCTCGGAAATGCGCACACCAGGATCGTGGTGACCTCGGATCTGGATGAATTCTCGGTCGCCGCGCTCCGGTCTGCCCCGGCCGATTCCTATGGCATCGGCACGTCGCTGGTGACCGGATCCGGGGCGCCCACGGCCGGGATGGTCTACAAGCTGGTGGGCCGGGCCGGGGACTCCGGTGAGCTGACTGCCGTGGCGAAGACCTCGACGGACAAGATCAACATGGGAGGGCGCAAATTCGCCGTGCGCCGCCTCGATGACCGCGGCACGGCCACCCACGAGGTCCTCGGCGTCGGCCACCCTCCGGGCGCCGGCGGGAACGGCCGCCCCCTCCTGCAGCAGTTCATGAAGGATGGCGAGATCCTGCCGGGCTGGACCGGGCCGGACGCGGTGGGGCGGGCGCGGGAACGGCACACGGCCTCCATGGCAGAGCTGCCCCGGGTGGTGGACAGGCTGCAGCCCGGCCAGCCGGCCATCCCCACCATCTACGAATAGGGCTGCGGGCAAGCGGCTCTTCGCGGAGGGCCACCTAGTCTGGCGAGCGGTGCAGGACGAAGATGCCGCCGTATGCGGGTTGGTCCGATCGCTGCCGGTCACTGTCGGTGTATTCGTTCAGCACAGCTTCGATGCGCGTAATGAGGTCCTCGGCGTCCCCCTCGGAGAGGTGCAGAACGAAGCGTGAGAGGCTGGCAAGCGCATCCGGCCCTGCTTCCGTCAGCTCTTCCCGAAACGCCTCGATCGGTGCCAGCGGACCGTCCGGACCTGCTTCACGCAGAGCAGTGTCCAGATTCCAGGACAGCCCCGTGGAACGGTATGGCTTCTCCAGCGCACCACTGGGCCCCGTGCGGACCTCCGCGGGTTCAAGGAAGCCGGTGGAGAGCAACTGCCGCACGTGATAGAGCATGGTCCCCGGGTCCTGGTCCAACCGGTCGGCGAGTTGCTTGTTGGTCAGTTCGTGGAGCCCGCACAGGCGCAGGATCCTCAAGCGCAGCGGATGGGCCAGCGCCTTGATTTCCCGGGCGCTCGCGACGGGCTTTTTCTTGTCCGCGCTGGTCTGCTCTGCATCCGTCATGTTCCCATCCTACAAATTGATTTACTAGACTCAACCACCTTGAATTTTCTAAATCAATAGGGAATGGTTCACGTATGACTGTTCCCGCTGTTCAGGTGAAGGAACGGGGCCGCGCGCCCCTGGGTGCGTCCTACTGGAAGCTATGGACCTCATCCGGGCTGTCCAACCTCGCGGACGGCGTCTTCAAGATCGCGCTCCCACTGCTTGCCATTCAGCTCACCCAGTCACCCACGCTGATTGCCGGGCTGACCGTCGCTGCGACGCTTCCCTGGCTTCTCTTCGCCCTGACTGCCGGAGCGCTGGCGGACCGGCTGGATCGGCGCAAGCTCATGGTGTGGGCCAACCTCAGCCGAGCGTTGCTGCCCGCCGTGCTGGCGGCCGTCATCCTGCTGGATTTCGGCTCCATTTGGGCTCTGTACGTAGTCGCCTTGATGGTGGGTGTGGCCGAAACGCTCTACGACACCTCCGCGCAGTCGATCATGCCCCAGATGGTGCACAGGGACGAACTGTCGCGCGCCAACGGCCGGCTCTACGCCGTCGAGCTCACCGCCAACCAATTCATTGGCCCACCGCTGGGCGGGCTGCTGGTGGCCATCGGCGTCGTTGCGGGCGTTGCCGTGCCAGCGGCGCTGTGGCTTGCCGCCGTCGGTGGCCTGCTCCTGATCCCGGGTGCATTTCGCATGGAGCGGGAGCAGAAGACGACACTGCGATTCGACATTGGTGAAGGATTGCGGTTCCTCTGGAACCAGAAGATCCTTCGCACGCTCGCGGTGATGACCGGGGTGTTCAACTTCGCCTCCAGCGCGGCCTTCGCGGTCTTGGTGTTGTTTGCCGTGGGCCCGGCTTCAGAAATGGAACTGTCCGAAGTGGGGTTCGGCCTGCTTTTGACCACTTCGGCTCTCGGCGCCTTCGTTGGCTCGTTCATCTCCGAATGGGTGGAGGCCAGGCTGGGGCGGTCGAAGTCGCTGACGCTCGCTGTCTTCGGGGTCTCCCTGTTCGTCGGTGCGCCCGCCCTGACGGACAACCCCTATGTTCTTGGCCCAATCCTCTTTGTGGGCGGCATTCTGATCGTGCTGTGGAACGTCATCACCGTATCCCTGCGCCAGCGCATTACTCCCAACCGCTTGCTGGGCAGAATCAACAGCGCCTACCGGCTGCTCGCGTGGGGCACGATGCCGCTTGGCGCGGCAGCTGGCGGCCTGCTGGCCCAATGGCTGGGCCTGCAGCTCATGTTCGCGATCATGGGGATGCTGACCCTCGCGCTGCTCGGCATGATGCCCATCCTCACGGACAGGGCCATTGCCGCCGCCGACATCGAATCCTAATATCTGACTGCGGCCGAGGACGCCTTGCACAGGCGATTCGAGGCGCAAAGGACTACCACCGCCTCAAAGGGGAGGGAGCCCCGAATTGGGCTTGGCGTAGGGTGGAAGGTGGACGAAAGGAGCACTTCATGAAGAAAATCCTCATGGTACTGACCAGCGTTTCCGAGATCGGCGATACCGGCGAAAAGACCGGCTACAACGTGGCCGAGGCTGCACATCCCTGGAAGGTCTTCAAAGATTCCGGGCATTTCGTCGACTTTGCGTCCATCCAGGGCGGCCAGCCCCCGCGCGACGAGGTGGACTCAAAAGATCCCATCCAGGTCGCCTTCACGGAGGACGAGGCCACGCGCGCAGGGCTCTACAACACTGCCCGCGTCGACGTCGTTGACGCCGACCAGTACGACGCCGTCTATCTCGTGGGCGGCCACGGCACCATGTGGGACTTCCCGGACAGCGAAGGCCTGCACAATCTGGTGGCCAGCGTCTACAACGCCGGCGGCTTGGTGGGCGCGGTCTGCCACGGACCGGCCGGCCTGTTGAACGTCGAATTGAAGAACGGGCTTCGCCTTGTCGAGGGCCGGAGGGTGGCCGCCTTCACCAACGACGAGGAGGTTGCCGTCGGGAAAGACAAGGTCATTCCCTTCTTCTTGGCAGACCGACTTGAGGAACAGGGCGCCACACACGTCTTCGCTGGTGTCTTTGAGGAGAAGGTGGTGGTTGACGACCGGCTGGTGACCGGCCAGAACCCGGCCTCGGCCGCCGGCGTGGCCAAGGAGATGGAGAAGCTCTTCGCAGAGGTCATCCACCAGGAAAAAGCCGAGGAACAGCACGAGACGGACGCTCTGCGCGCCGAGAAGGACGCCGAGAAAAGCGCCAAGAAGGCTGCCGCGGAAGCGGAGCACTAACACCAACAGAGCATTGAAACTGGCGGCCATCCCGACGACGGGGCGGCCGCCAGTCGGCGTAAGTGCGCCAACAGCCACACATCCAACGCATCGCCCCAACGCATCGCCGACCTGCGTCAGGTTCCGGCCTCCACGACCTATGGCACCGGCTATAGGGTGGGGTGCTCTGCCGGGAAGCCCGACCTGAACGACGTGCCGCCCGGCGGAGGCTGCGGTTGCGTGCCGCAATGCTCAGCCGGCTGTGTGCGAGCAGCGGAAATGTCCGCCGCCGCGCCGGCCGTGTCACAGTCCGCCACCCGGCCGCTTTAGTGACAGATCGCGCTAAAGTGTCCGTATGCCTAGGATTTCGGCCGCGAGCAACGCCGCCCAACGTGCCGAGACCCAGCGACGCATCCTGACCGCCTTCGGGGAGCTCCTGTTCACCCACGGGCTGCCCGGCCTGACCATGACGGACGTCGCGCGCCACGCCCAGATCGGCCGGACCGCCGTTTACAACTACTACGCGGACATCGAAGAGCTCCTGATCGCCTACGCCCTGGACGAGACGGAGCGGTTCCTGCTGGACCTGCGCGAATCGCTCGATGCGCTGGAGAACCCGGTGGAGCGGCTTGCCGTGTACGTCCGGGCCCAGGTGGAGGATTTGAGCCGGCGCCACCTGCCGCCGGGGCCGGCCATGGCGGCGGTACTCTCACCGTCGTCGTTCGCCAAACTCGCGGACCACGTGGGCGAGCTCAGCGTGCTCCTCCGGGGCATCCTGCGCGACGGCATGGCCCAGGGCTACCTACCCGAGTCGGACATCGGCCAGCTCGCCCAACTCATCCACGGCACGCTCTCCTCGAGCGCAGCCCGGGGCGACGGGGCGGGCCAGGACGCCGAGGCCGAGGCGCGGCTCGCCCGAACGGTGCGGTTCATCCAGCTGGGGGCCGGGGCCAGGTTCGACGACGACGGCCGGCCGGTCCGCGCCACCAGCTGAGCTGCGGCATCGGAGCTGCGCTCGGGCAGCGTCGCCCGAACTGCGGTTCTCGGACCGCGAAACCAGTTAATTCCGGCGCCCTGCGTGCCCTAGCCCGCCGCCTTCGGCGAGGCTGCCGGCGTGGCCTTCGGCGTGATGGGCACCGTGGAGTCATCCACGATGCGCCGGTTCTCGCGAGGACAGCTGAGTTGGCCCGGCGTCTGGTCCACGAGTTCTGGCTTGGCCAGTGCCTTGAAGTCGCCGGTAACGATGACGTCCACGCTCGGGTCGGTGCGTCTGTCCTGGACATAGTCCGAGCCGGGCACGTGGCGCTGGACGCTGAAGGCGGCCGATTGGCCGGCGGCCCCGGAGACGATCAGCGCCACCCCGCGGTAGCTCGACGTCGTGTTCCCCACGGCGCCCACCAGGAACTTCCGCGCGGCAAGCTGATCGGCCACGGTCCGGCCCAGCCCTGGCCGGCTGGTGGAGTTGTAGATGTTGACGTGGACCTTACCCGGCGGAGTGTAGTCGTAGGTGGCCTTCGGGCACACCGATACTGCCGCCTTGCTCCGCTCCGCCGTCGCGGGAAGCTTGATCTGGCCGTTCATGATGGCGAGGGCCACCACGATCGCCGCCGCGATCAGGCCGACCAGCATCACCAGGACGACGCCATGCAGGATCCTGCGCCGCAGCCGGACGGGATTGTCTGCCGCATCTTCCTGCTCCACAAAAGTGGCCCGCAGTTCGGAGCCACTGATAACGCGGTGCCCGTGCAGAACTCTGAGGTCTCGCGGCTTCCTAGCCATTTATCACGAGGACCCGCGCGTGGATTGCAGTGCGCTGGTGCAATGCGGTGCGGACTGCCCGGTGCAGACCGTCTTCAAGGTAGAGGACGCCGCGGTATTCCACGACGTGCGGGAAGAGGTCTCCGAAAAACGTGGAGTCCTCGGCCAGCAGGGCCTCAAGGTCCAAGGTGCGCTTAGTGGTCACCAGCTCATCGAGCCGAACCGGACGCGGCGGCAGGGCCGCCCAGTCCTTGGGCGTGGTGTAACCATGGTCGGGGTACGGGCGTCCCTCGCCCACAGCTTTGAATATCACCATGCCAGCCTATGGAACTTGGACGCCCGAAGGAATCAAAGTCCACGGGCGGCGAGAGGTTGTGGCCAAACAGTAACCATCTGTCACACGAGGCCCTGCCGCCAGTCACATCCAGCGCACATCGGGCGCGGGCCCGTCGATCTTCTGCACAGTTCACGCAAACGCTCCGCGCGGCTGACAGAATGGCCGTATGACTTCACCCGAGACTGCCCCTGTTCCGTCGCCGTCGGCTCCCCTGCTGGCGCTGCTGCTCGACGTCGACGGTCCGGTCGCGAGCCCGGTCACCCGCGTTGTGCAGCCCGGCATCATCGCGGACCTGGTGGCCCTGGCCGCTGCCGGTGTGCCGGTCATCTTCAACACGGGACGGTCCGACGCCTTCATCCGCGAGCAGGTCATGGAACCTATGATCGCTGCCGGCATGCCCGCCGGCACCCTCATCCACGCTATTTGCGAGAAGGGCGCCGTCTGGTTCAGCTACACCGCGGAAGGCCCCGGTCCGGTCCACGTGGACCGTGAGCTCGCCATCCCGGAGGCCTTCGGCGACGACGTCCGCCGGCTGGTCGCCGAGGACTACTCCGCCCACATGTTCTACGACGAAACCAAGCGGGCCATGGTCTCCGTGGAGCAGCACATTGCCGTCGCCAGCTCTGACTACCTGGCCGAGCAGGGACTCTTCGACGCCGACGCCATGGGCCTCATGGCCCGGCACGGGCTCGGCGTGGTGCGGCTGGACCACCACGTCCCCGATTCGGATGACCAGGTCGACTTCCGTGTCGATCCGACCATCATCTCCACCGACATCGAATCGGTCCGGCTCGGCAAGGACCTGGGCGCGAGCCGGGCCGTGGAGTTCCTCGCCGCCCAGGGCATCACGCCGCAGGCCTGGCGCACGGTGGGCGATTCCCGCACGGACTACGCCATGGCCGACTGGCTGCACCACAACGATCACGCTGTGAAGCACGTGGACGTCCGGCCCGCGGACGGCATCCCGGTGAAACCCTACGAGGTTCTCACAGCTGCCGATCTGGGGCTGGCCGAGGATGTCATCCACGACGACGCCGGCGCCGCCTTCCTGCACCACTGGCTGGCCGTCGTCACTGGCTGAGGCCCGTTCCGCCGTCACATTTCACTGTCTCGGTCGGTCGTCACATTCCGTCGTCATGCACCAGGGTGCCGGCCGGTTTCCCGCGGCAATTTTGAGGCCCGCGTTATCATGCAAGTAGACACCAACGCACTCAAAGAAGCGGGAGCTCAGACATTACCGAAGCAGCGATCCAAGACGAGATTTACTATGGCAGCCAGGCATCCGCGGATGCCCACGCCGAGATCACGTCGGCGGCCGCCGTCGCCAGATTCCGGACCCGCTCCGATGTTGTCCGTCGCCGCGGCCGCTATGCGCTGATCAACGAGAACCGCACGCCGTACCAGGCCATGGTGGAGGACCTGATGTTCCTGCGCGCTGTTCTGGCCGACGCCGGCCTCAACTACCTGCTGGTCCGCGGCAACAACCACCGCCCGGTCATCGCAGTCGACTGGAAGGACCGCAAGGAACTCCGCGACGCCCTCGTGGAGGCGTGCCGCGACGAGCCGTTCTATTCCATGAGCGTGGACGCCAAGAAGAAGTCCGCCGTGCTGGTGGCCGACGGCGAGCTGTCGCCGAACCGCCAGTCCCGGATCTTCCGGCTGTACCGGCCCAGGGTGGAGCCGGAGGGCGGCTTTGAATTCGGCGCTTCCGCCGGCGTCCAGCTGGAGCTGTGGAGCTTCGAGGGCGACCAGCTGATCCTGCCGATCGAGAATTCCCTGACGCGGCGCACCATGCTGGCGCAGGACGCGGTGCGCGGCACGGTGGAACGCTACGGTCACACGTGGCCCACCATTGAGAACATGTTCGCGGACCATGCCAGCGACATCAGCTTCGACGTCGACCTGGTGTTCTCATGGGTTGACGGCAGCTCCCCCGAGTACATCGCGGCCCGCCGTGCCCGCATGGCCGGCGTGGTGGTGGGCGAGGGAGATGACCACGAGGCCCGCTTCCGCCAGATCGATGAGCTGAAGTACGCCCTGCGCTCGATCTACATGTTTGCCCCGTGGATCCGCCGGATCTTCATCGCCACGGACTCCCCCACGCCGTCATGGCTGGCGGAACACCCAGGCGTGACGATCGTCCGCAGCGAAGAGTTCTTCGCCGACACGTCGGTTCTGCCCACGCACAATTCCCAGGCCGTGGAGTGCCAGCTGCACCACATCGAGGGCCTCTCCGAGCACTTCCTGTATTCGAACGACGACATGTTCTTCGGCCGCGCCGTGGGGCCGGACATGTTCTTCACCCCCGGCGGCATCACGAAGTTCATCGAGGCCGAGACCCGGATTGGGCTGGGCGACAACGATGCCGAACGCAGCGGCTTTGAGAACGCCGCCCGGGTGAACCGCAAGCTGCTCTGGAACCGCTTTGGCCGCATCACCACCCGGCACCTGGAGCACACGGCGGCTCCGCTGCGGCGCAGCGTGGTGGAGCAGATGGAACAGGAGTTCCCGGCCGAATTTGCCAAGACCGCCGCGAGCACGTTCCGGGCCGCGGACAACATCTCCGTGACCAATTCGTTCTACCACTACTATGCGCTGCTCACGGGCCGGGCCGTGACCCAGACCGCTGCCAGGGTGCGATATGTGGACACCACGGCGCGAGCGGGCCTGAATTACCTTCCCAAGCTCCTGGCCAAGCGGAACATGGACTTCTTCTGCCTCAACGACGGCAGCTTCCCGGAGGTCCCGGCGGAAGAGCGGGCCGAGCTGGTCACGGACTTCCTGGAGAAGTACTACCCCATCAAGGCGCCCTGGGAGAAGTAACGAACCGTGACCAAAGCCGGCGCCGCGCCGGTTTGGGGCGTGCGCCAGCCGGCGCATGAGTCAGTTCAGGGTGGTGAACTTGGGATGCGCCGCCGTCCGGGCGGGGGCCTCGAGCTTGGCCTTCTCCGGGATCGAAATCCCCGCGGCGGCGAGCCGGCGCTGGGCTTCCGCAGGAGAGACAAGCTCGCCGACGGCCGGGGTGTCGCCGAGCAGCGCCACGGAGTGCACGATCGTGTGTTCGTAGACGTGAACCAGATTGAACGCCTGCCCGCCGTCGCGGCCGCGGGTGCCGCCCACGGCAACGTTCAGATCCTGGGTGTAGCAGGTGGCTGAGGCCACGGACACGGGGATGCCGGCGAATGTCGCGGTGGTCGAGTAGTGCAGGTGGCCGCCCAGGATGGCGCGGACATCGGAGTTGCGCAGGACACCGGCCAGCGCAGACTGGCCCCGAAGCTCCACGAGCACGGCCAGGTCCAGCACGGACGGCACCGGCGGGTGGTGCAGGGCCAGGATGGTCCCGTCCGGGGCCGGTGTGGCCAGTTCAGCAGCAAGCCAATCGAGCTGGTCGTGGCTTAGTTCGCCATGGTGGAAGCCGGGCACGGAGGTGTCCAGGGTGATGATGCGCAGCCCGTTGACGAAGTAGCTGTAGTCCACCGGCGCGTCGTTGTCGGCCTGGTCCAGGAGCCCGGCCCGGAAATTGGCCCGGTCGTCGTGGTTGCCCATCGCCCAGATGACCTTCGCCCCCAGGGCTTTGCACGCCGGATCCACGATTGCGCGGAGCTTGGCGTAGGCTTCCGGTTCCCCGAGATCAGCGAGGTCCCCGGTGAAGATCACCGCTTCGGGGCGGGCCCCCGAGGCATGGACCTCCTCGAAGAGCTGCCGGAGCAGGGCTTCGCTGTCCACGACGCCGTGCAGGGGTTGCGGACCCCCCAGCAAGTGGGGGTCGCTCAGGTGAAGTAGGAAATGACGTGGCCGGGGGTGCTCGGCCTCGATGCGCTCCATTGCTACCTTCTTGGTTGGGTGGAAGCGGTGCCTCCAGTGTCCCTCTCAGTAATAACTATCCAACCAGACATTGGGCAAACAATGTAAAAACTGGGACAGGCATATTGGAAAATCGTGCGTTAACAGGAGGCCTACCCTCATATGCTCCCGCAGGCATATGCGGGGGCGCGGGCGCCCGGCGGCACTGCCGAAACCCCAGCTCAACGGGGCGGGGCGGGCAGTGCCGCCGGGTCCGGGTTTTGGGCTAGCTCAGGTAGCCGTTCGGGTTGAGTACGAATTTCGTCGCCGCGCCGGCGTCGAATTCGGCGTACCCCTTCGGCGCGTCCTCCAGGGTAATGGCCTTCGCGTTGACGTTCTTGGCGATGTGTACCTTGTCGTGCAGGATTGCCATCATCAGCTGCCGGTTGTATTTCATGACCGGACACTGTCCCGTGGTGAAGCTGAGCGACTTCGCCCAGCCCGTTCCGAGGCTGAGCGACAGCGAGCCCTTCTGTGCAGCCTCGTCCACGCCGCCCGGGTCACCGGTGACGTAGAGCCCGGGGATGCCCAGGGCGCCGCCGGCGGCGGTCACTTCCATGAGGGAGTTCAGGACGGTTGCCGGGGCTTCCTGGGCTCCGACACCGTGGCCCTTGGCCTCGAAGCCCACCGCATCAACGCCGCAATCGACTTCCGGGACGCCGAGGAGCTGCTCGATCTGCTCCGCCGGGCCGCCCTTGCTCAAGTCGACGGTCTCACAGCCAAAGCTGCGCGCCTGGGCCAAACGGTCCGCGTTCAGGTCCCCCACAATTACGACGGCGGCACCCAGCAGTTGGGCGCTGGTCGCAGCGGCCAGGCCTACGGGGCCCGCCCCGGCGATGTAGACGGTGGAGCCGACGCCGACACCCGCCGTGACCGCGCCATGGAATCCGGTCGGGAAGATGTCCGAGAGCATGGCCAGGTCCATGATTTTTTCAAGGGCACGGTCCTTGTCCGGGAACTTCAACAGGTTCCAATCGGCGTACGGCACCAGGACATAGTTGGCCTGGCCGCCAACCCAGCCGCCCATGTCCACATAGCCGTAGGCGCTGCCGGGCCGGTCGGGGTTAACGTTCAGGCAGATGCCCGTCTTGCGTTCCTTGCAGTTCCGGCAGCGCCCGCAGGCGATGTTGAACGGGACGGAGCAGATGTCCCCCACTTTGATGAATTCAACATCCGGGCCCACTTCCACCACTTCGCCGGTGATCTCGTGTCCAAGCACCAGGTCAGTGGGGGCCGTGGTGCGCCCCCGCACCATGTGCTGGTCGGAGCCGCAGATGTTCGTGGCAACGGTCTTGATGATGGCGCCGTGGCGCACCTGCCGGCCGACATTGGCGGGGTTCACCCCCGGGCCGTCCTTGAGTTCAAAGGTGGGGTAGTCGATGTCTATCAGTTCGACCTTTCCCGGCCCCTTGTAGGCAACGGCCTTGTTCCCTGTCATCTCATTCCTCCTGCGTTCACGGACCCGCACGGGGCCCTGCTGTGATAGACGAAGTTGTTTGATGCGCCCTCCGTACGGACACTTCGGCAGCACTGCCGAAGGGCGGCTGTCAGGGGTGACTGCGCCGTGGATGTGCCCGGAACGTTGGAGGGTTCGGCCAGTCTAGGGGGTAAGCATGCTGAGGGATAGAGGCCGCGGATGCGTATGTCCGGGCGGGCTGTTTTAGTCCAGGGCGGACTGAACAGACTCGATGATCTCCGGTGAGTCCGGCTCCACGGTGGGCGCAAAGCGGGCGATGACCTCGCCGTCGCGGTTCACGAGGAACTTCTCGAAGTTCCACTTCACCAGGCCGGGCAGGAGTCCGTTCTTGAACTTGGTGAGCTCGGCATAGAGCGGGTGCTGGTTCTTTCCCCGGACGTTGGCCTTGACTGTCAGCGGGAAGGTCACGCCGAAATTGCGCTGGCAGAACTCGGCGATCTCGGCGTCGCCGCCGGGCTCCTGTCCGGCGAACTGGTTGCAGGGGACGCCGAGGACCTGGAAGCCTTGGCTGCGGAATTCGTTGTGCAGCGCCTCGAGTCCTGCGTATTGGGGCGTGAAACCGCACTCGGACGCCACATTGACCACCAGAACCACCTCTCCCCTGAACCGTCCAAAATCGGTCTCGGTCCCGTCGATGAGGGTCAGGGGAATGGAGTGCAGAGCTGTCATGGGCGAGTCCTCGCGATGTCGGTGGTTCGGAGCAGGTGGTAACTGGTCCCCCCATTATTCGGCACCGAGCCGTGCGGGTATGGGTGCGCATCCCCCGCTGGGCCCGTGGCCTGGACCCGGCACACTGGTGTACGCCGTCGCGGTCGGGCACTTCGCGGGCGCCGTGCGCGGGCAACGGTCACGCACGCCGCCGTGCACGGACGGGCTTTGCCGGCGGCTAGCGGCTCGGCGTGGGCGTCGACGTCGGCGACGCCTTTGTTGTCACTGCTGTTGTGGCCGACTGCGTCACCGCCGTCGGCTTCGGCTTATCGGCCGGCGCCGTGACAGGGCCCGGCCGCACAGTGATCGGGGTCGGCGCAAGGGGCCGGCTGGGTGGCGCCACGGGAGTTGTGCTGCCCGTGGCCTCGGTCGCGGTCGCGGAGGCCGACGCGGGCTTGGAGGGCGTCGCTGGCACGGAGGTCGTCGGTTGTACCGACGGCATGACCGGCACCGGAACTGACGGTTTGGCGGGGGTTGTTGCCGTCGGGGTTGGGGTGGGCGTCGGCGTCGCGGGAGCGGTACCGGACGGCGTTGGCGTCGCGGAGGCAGTTCCCGACGGCGTCGGCGTCGGCGTCGCGGGAGCGGTACCGGACGGCGTTGGCGTCGCGGAGGGAGTTGCGGACGGCGTCGGGGTCGCAGGGACAGTTCCGGACGGCGTCGGGGTCGGCTTCGCGGGGACTGTACCGGACGGCGTCGGCGTCGGCTTCGTGGGGACTGTGCCGGACGGCGTCGGCGTCGGGGTGGCGGAAGGCTTTGCCGAGGGTGAGTCGGCGGCGGCTTCGGTAGCTGCAGGTGAGGCACTCGCTGGCGGATGGGCGGCCACCTCGGCAGGCTGTTCCTGTGCGCCGCCGGCCACCACGTGGGTCAGGTCCTCCCGGACAGGAATCGCCCAGCCAATCCCCGCGTTGGTTGCCTTGCCGGCGTCGGGTGCGTAACTGATCATGTCGATCGTGCCAAGCTGGTCCACCTGCTTGATGGGGAGCAACGTCCAGTCCAGCGGATTGGTGTGGGAGCCGTTGAGGATCGTTTCGAAATGAAGGTGGCAGCCGGTGGAGGATCCGGTGGTCCCCACCCGGGCAATGACCTCCCCCACCCGCACGGAGTCGCCCTTCTTGACCGCGATCGCCTCCAGGTGGTTGTACGTGGTAATGAGACCGTTGCCGTGGTCGATTTCCACGCGGTTGCCGCCGCCCCATGGGTGCCACCCCACGGCCCTCACCACACCGGCGTCGGCGGAGTAGACCCGGGTGCCGCAGGGTGCCGCGAAGTCCTGGCCCCAGTGGAACTCGCCCGCGTGCCCCGTCAGGGGGCTGGTTCGCAGCCCGAACGGGGACGTGGGCACGAGCGATTCCAGCGGGGACATGAGGAAACCGGCCGCGGGCCGGCTGAGGGTCGCCTCGGCCACATTGAGCTCGCCCCGCACTCCTTGCTTGGTGACCGTGTCCACGGTGCTCCGGCTGAAGGCCAGGAGCGCCTGGGCGTCTGCGGTGACAGTGCCCGAAGTCCCCGGGGCAGCGGTCGCCGCAGAGTGGGCCAGCGTGTCCAGGGGTGCAGGTCCGACGGCGCCGGAGGGCGGCATGGCGGCGGTGGGCACGGCGGCGGGCGCCCCATATGGCGCGTGCGCGCTCAGCCCCTGAAAGCCACCGAATGCCAGAACGGCCAGAGACAGGCACAGTCCTCCGGACACGCAGCGCACGGCAATGGTCCGTGACCTTGCTGACTGCTCACTCGATGAGTTTCCCCAGTGTTTTCCCACGATGTGACTCCCGCAATCTGTCCGCAAGACCCCAATCTTCACGAACTCACCTCCCTATGTGACCACACACGGCCGGGTCTGTGAACCGTCCGCGTACTCCTTTTGCTGTACGAATCGGAGATCCGCGGATATCCCCAGTAGCTGGCCGGTGGCGGCCCAGTAGTCCACCGGGGAGTTACAGGTGCCGGCACCGCCGAGCCGGGTAAGAATAAGGGATGCGCAATGTCCTTAGGGAATGGCAGGCCGAGCTCAAACAGACGTTCACCGGAACGCGCGATGCCGTGCCCGAGTGGGTGGCGCGCCTTGCCGAGGGGGACGACGCCGGCTACCACTTACCCGGCTCGGCAGTCTGGGCCGTTCACGGTGACATGCCAACCATCGTGGCGGGAATCCGGGCACTGCTGATGCAGGCGCTCCACCCGGGCGCGTTGGCCGGAGTCCACGATCACTCCCGTTTCCGCGAGGACCCTTTGGGCCGGTTGGCGGGCACAATCCGCTGGATCTTTACCGTCTCCTATGGCTCCACGGATACGGCCAGGGCGGCGTCGGACTGGGTGCTGCGGCTTCACCGGACGGTCCGGGGAGAATTTGTGGACGGCCACGGCATCCGGCGCAGCTACGCGGCCAACGATCCCGAATTGCTCCGCTGGGTTCACATTGCCTTCACCGATGCCTTCCTCTCTGCCCACAAACTGTGGGGACGGCCGATTCCTGGCGGACCTGATGCCTATGTTCGTGAGTGGGCCCAAGCCGGCAGGCTGATGGGCGTGGAGGCACCGCCGTTGAGCGAAGCGGAAATGCGGCAGCAGCTGGACCGCTGGTACGACGACGGCGAGCTCCGCTGCGATGAACGGGTCGCCGAAACGGTGGCGTTCATTCGCGACCCGCCCCTCCACCCCGCGCTCAGGCCTGGCTACCGGGTGCTGTTCGCGGCCGCGGTGACGAGCCTAGAACCCAGGTACCGCGAGCTGCTGGGGCTGCGGACCGCCCGGCTGGGCCCGATTCCACTTCCGGTATCCCTGGCCACCCGGGTCACGCTCGGGGTGGTGCATCTTGCCCTGGGCCGGATGGGTCCGAGCGAGCAGGCTGCCCGGGCCCGCCTGCGCCGGCTGGGGTACAGGGCCTGAGCCTGGGCGCTGGTGTGGGCTCGGGTCGGAGAAGCCTTGGCGGTGCCACTGACCGGGCCGCGGACGCATTCTTGGCCATATCCTCACCGGATGCAAAGGCCTGAGGACGCAAAAAGGCCCCGGTCCGAGGACCGGGGCCAGCCGCGGAGAATGGGGGATTTGAACCCCCGAGGGCGTTAACCCAACACGCGTTCCAGGCGTGCGCCATAGGCCGCTAGGCGAATTCTCCAGTTGCTTCTGAATCAAAAGCAGATACTAGAATACCTGAACTTTCCAGCTTCGCCCAATTGGCCCCTCCCCGCCCGGAGCAGGGGCTTTTCCGGCGGCATGCCCCCTCCCGCATGCGAAGGCTGGACATAATCCCAAATGGCCCAGTCCTGACCGCGAAAAATGGGGCATGCCCCACCCCCGCCACAGGACATGCCCGCAGCTGGCACGATGGCTGGACATAATCCCGTAGCACTGCCCGCCGCTCCGGCTCCGCGATCCTGGACCGCGAATAAAGGACATGCCCCACGTTGCCCATCTCCGCCACAGGACATGCCCAGCGGCCGGCACCGGGGCTGGACATAATCCCAAATGGCCCAGTCCTGACCGCGAAAAATGGGCATGCCCCGCCCTCCCCCACCCCCGCCACAGGACATGCCCCGCGGCCCGTTCGAAAACTGGACATAATCCCAAATGGCCCAGTCCTGCCCCCGAAAAAAGGGCATGTCCCGCCGCGGAGGAGGGGCCAGACCCGGCCAATTCGAGGCACACCCAATCGTCAGGTAATATTGCTGACGGCCCCTCATGTGGCGTCATCCTGTTGAACTCCCCCAGGACCGGAAGGTAGCAAGGGTAAGCGGGCTCTGGCGGGTGCATGAGGGGTCTTTTATGTCTGTGCCGATTGGTAGGGTTTATCTGTGACTGTTACTACCGCCCTCTACCGTCGATACCGCCCCGATTCGTTCGCGGACGTTATCGGGCAGGAGCATGTCACCGAGCCGCTGATGACGGCTCTGCGCAAGAACCGCGTCAACCACGCCTACCTCTTTTCCGGCCCCCGCGGCTGCGGTAAAACCACCTCGGCCCGCATCCTTGCCCGCTGCCTGAACTGCGCCGAGGGCCCCACGGACACCCCCTGCGGCAAGTGCCCCAGCTGTGTCGAACTCGCCCGCGGCGGCTCCGGCTCCCTCGATGTCATCGAGATCGACGCCGCCAGCCACGGCGGCGTGGACGACGCCCGCGATCTCCGCGAACGGGCCACTTACGCCCCGGTCCGGGACCGCTACAAAATCTTCATCATCGACGAAGCCCACATGGTCACGTCGGCCGGATTCAACGCCCTGCTCAAGATCGTCGAAGAACCGCCGGAACACATCAAGTTCATCTTCGCCACCACGGAGCCGGACAAGGTCATCGGCACCATCCGCTCCCGCACGCACCACTACCCCTTCCGGCTGGTGCCGCCGGAGCCGCTCATGGCGTATCTTGAGCTGCTCTGCACCCAGGAGAACGTCCCCGTGGCCCCCGGTGTGCTCTCGCTCGTCATCCGCGCGGGCGGGGGTTCGGTCCGCGACTCCCTCTCCGTGCTGGATCAGCTCATGGCCGGTGCCGGACCCAATGGCCTGGACTACGAACTCGCGGTGGCCCTGCTCGGCTACACGCACGCCTCCCTGCTGGACGATGTCGTCGAGGCCGTCGCCGCGTCGGATTCGGCCACGGTGTTCCGCGCAGTGGACCGGGTCATCCAGACCGGGCACGATCCGCGGCGCTTCGTCGAAGACCTGCTGGAACGCTTCCGCGACCTCATCATCGTCCAGGCAATGCCAGAAAGCGCCCAGTCCATCCTCCGCGGCATGCCGGCGGACCAGATCGCACGCCTGCAGAACCAGGCTCACAACCTCGGAGCGGCCGAGCTCTCCCGCGCCGCGGACGTCACCAACACCGCGCTCACGGACATGACCGGGGCCACCTCGCCGCGCCTGCATCTGGAACTGCTGTGCGCCCGCATCCTGCTGCCCAGCTCCGAGCAGACCGAGCGCGGCATCGCGGCCCGGGTCGATCGTGTCGAGCGGCGGTTGAACTACGCCGGGAACGACGTCGGAGCTCCCCTCGCCGGCGCTCCCGCGCCCGCCGCCGTTCCGCCCTCGCGCCCTGAACAGACGGCTTCTCCCCAGCCGCCTGCCGCCCAGGCGCCCGCTGCACGGATGCCCGTTGCGCCGTCGCCCGCGCCCCCGGCGCCCGCAACCGCCACTGCCGTGTCCACCCCGCCGCCTGCCACAGCCCCCGTACCCGCCCGGCGCGACGAGCCTGCGCGGGAACCGCTGACGGCACCGCGGGTCAGCACCAGCGACTGGCCGGTGGACGAACCCGCGGCGGCCGGCCGGCCCGCGCCGGTTCCCTCCGCCGCGCTTCCGCCCGTCCTGCCACCGGCAGAGACTGCCCCGGCTGCAGCCCCGTCAGTCGAGCCCGCACAGGAAGCCGCGCCCCAGACTGCCGCGACCGCCCCTGCACCCTCCGTCCCGGCGCCGTCCGTCCCTGCGCGTCCGGAGCCCGCCGACGCTGGCCGGGCGCCTGCCGCGGTTCCCAGCCCGGTTCCCGGTCCTGCGGCCGGCCCTGGAGCAGACGTGGAGGTCTTGCGCCGCGCGTGGCCCGAAGTCCTGCAGACGCTCACCAAGATCAAACGCAGCACCTGGGCACTGGTGGAACCCAACGCCCAGGTCGGCCATTTCGAGGACCACGTCCTGACCCTGGCATTCACCACCACGGGGCTAGCGGGGGCCTTCGGCCGGGCCGACCACGCCGACAACCTCCGGCAGGCGATCCACAAGACGATCGGCATCGATTGCCAGATCCGGGCCGTGGCCGGCGGCAGCAACAGCCCAGCGAGCTCTGAGCCAAACCCAAAAGCGCTGGCTAGCCCGGAGACTCCGGCAGCGACGCCGACGGCGGCAACCTCGGCCGACGTCGCCTGGGGCCTGAGCCCCGCTCCCCAGCCCCCCACAGCTCCGGCCAACGAACCCGCAGAGGGCGTCGCCGCGGGGGCGCCGGCCCCGCCTTACGTCCCCGCCGCCGCACCGCCGGTGACGCCAACCATGTCGGCCGCTGAGCCAGCGGCAGAACTCCAGGCGCTTGCCCCTGCGGCCGCGCCCGCAGCCGCAACCCAGGCTCAGGTTCGCGCGGCCGAGCCGGTCGAGCCTGCCGTCGAGGCGGGCGGGCCCTCGGAGGCTTCCAGTTCCTATGCCGACCCTGATGAAGACTGGGGACCGCCCCGGGACGAGGACGCCCCGCCGCTGGACGAAGAACCGCCCATGGACTGGGACCCCTCACCCGCCGCTACGCCGCACCGCGCCGAGCCCGCGGCAGCGGCTCCAGCCCGCAAATCCCCGGCTTCGAAGATATCCAAGGCCGCGGCATCCCCCGCCGGGAAACCGGACGCAGGCCAGGACCCGTCGGCCGACGCGTGGGCCCGCGCCGTCGAGCAGTCACCTGGGGTCTGGACGGTCGGCAGCGACTCGAACCTCGGCCGGTACACGGCTCCGGATGCCGAGCCCGCTGCCCCCGAGCCCGAGCCGGCACCGGTGCACTACGAACCGGCGGCGGCACAGATCCCCGAGTACGCGGGCGTCCTGTCCTCGACGTCCGGACTGACTTCCGAACACACTGCCCGCGCCGAAGCGGCTCCGATGCCGGCTGTCGCGGAGTCCGTTGCGCCACGCGTGGCTGCCGCTGCTGCCGCGGCCGTCGCGGAGGCTGTTGCGGTGACCACCGCTCCCGAGGCCGACGCCCCGGCTGGCCGGCAAAGCCTGTACCAGCGGCTGTCGAACAGCCCCGAAGCCGAGGCCGGGCGGGCGAAAGCCCCCGCCCGCGCTGCCGCCACCACCGTGTACGTGCAGGACATCCCCAGCGCCGACGACGAAACCATCGAGGAATCGGGCGTCTTCGGCCGCGCCGCCGTCGAGCGTATTCTGGGCGGGAAACTGGTGGAGGAGCGCTCCTTGGATGGAAGCCCGCTGCCGCCCCGCTTTTAGCAGACCCCCTGCCGGCTGGCCCCGGCACCACCCCAACCGAACGAGGACATTGTGTACGAAGGTGCAGTTCAAGAGCTGATCGACGAGCTCGGACGCCTTCCCGGGGTGGGGCCCAAGTCTGCCCAGCGGCTGGCCTTCCACATCCTCGAGGCGGATCCGCAGGACATGAAAAGGCTCGTCGACGCCATCACCTCGGTGAAGGAGCGGGTCAAGTTCTGCACGGTGTGCGGGAACGTGACGGAGCAGGAACTGTGCAACATCTGCCGCGACCCGCGCCGGGATCCCACGGTGATCTGCGTCGTCGAGGAATCCAAGGACGTCCTGGCGGTGGAGCGCACGCGGTCGTTCCGCGGCAGGTACCACGTGCTGGGCGGCGCGATTAATCCCATTGCCGGCATCGGTCCGGAACAGCTCCGGATCCGGGAGCTGTTGACCCGGCTCAACGACGGCGCCATCCAGGAAATCATCATCGCCACCGATCCCAACCTGGAGGGCGAGGCCACCGCGACGTATCTTGCCCGGATGCTCAAGTCGATCGGCATCGCTGTCACCCGGCTCGCTTCGGGCCTGCCCGTGGGCGGGGATCTGGAATACGCCGACGAAGTCACGCTCGGCAGGGCCTTCGAGGGCCGCCGCAACGCGCTGAGCTGACTCGTGGCAGCGACCGGCAGTGACACTCCGGCACCGATCCTCACCGAGCGTTTGCGGTTGCGTCCGTTGACAGCGGACGACGCCCGCGCTCTCCTCCGATTCCGCGCCCATCCTGCGGCGACGCGCTACCTATCGCACGGTCCGCTCACCCGGGCGCAGAACCGCGCCCGGCTCGAGCAGGCGCTGACCGCCGCGGCAGCTTCCACTGCCGAGTGGTTTCACTTCGGTTGGGCGATCGAGCTCCGGGCCACCGGTGAAGTAGTTGGGGACGGCCGGACATGGAACACGGAGGAGCCACCGGCGCCCGGCCGGATTCCGGCAGAGGCAGCCAGTCTGGGCTACGTGCTGCACCCGGACCACCACGGGCTCGGCCTCGGCCGGGAGGCCGCCGGCGCCTTGGTCGAATGGCTTTTCAGCGCCCGCGGCAGCGAGACCATTTTCGCGGGGATCTACGAGCCCAATCTTCCCTCGCGCAGGCTGCTGGAAGGCCTGGGCTTCCGGAAGGACCATTTCTTCCCCCTCGCCGAGGACACGGCGGGAAAGCAGCTGCCGTCCTGGCGCTACCGGCTGGACCGCGGCTAGCGTTCTCCGACCGGCTGCCGGCACGGGCGGCAGTGCCGCAGTCCGGCGTCGTGGTTCCACCACCCCGCACCCCACCACACCCCACCCCACCCGTGGACATGCCCCGCGCCAGCGCCCAAAAATGGACATGTCCCACGCCCACGCCCACGCCCACGCCCACGAATGAACCTGCCACCTGCGCCCGCTTGAGAGCCCACCGGACATGCCCCGCGCCCGCAACCAGGAATGGACATACTGCCCTCATGCTCACTCCTGCCCACCAAGAATGAGTATGTCCCGCGGAACGGGAGAGCATGTCCATTCCTAGCCGGCAGAGTCGAGCATGCCCCGCGAAGGCCTTGGCTGCGGGTACTCCCGCACGCACTCACCTGCTCCACCAGAGGACATGTCCCGTGCCTGCATCCAGGAATGGACATACTGCCGTAGTGCCCACTCCTGCCCGCCAAGATTGAGCATGTCCCGCTAAAACGGGAGAGCATGTCCACTCCTGACCGGCAGCGTCGAGCATGCCCCCACGAAGGCCTTGGCTGCCCGCACCGCGCCGCGCCCTCTCACCTCATGTCCACTCCTAGGAGCCGCCAAGGGGCATGTCCAGTGCAGACAGGCCCGGCGTGTCTGCCATTCGGTCACAATTCAACGGCGCGGGCGGCACGGCGATAAACTGGGGTGAGAAGTTACGCCGTCGCGCCGTTTGGTTGCCTGGCTCAGAACCCCGATGCTCCAGTGAGGGTGCGCGAATGAGTTTGCCCACTACCGAAATCCAGCCCGGATCGCAGACGCTGCCCGTCTCGGCCGCCGCCACGAAGCACCTTGTCGTGAAGAAATTTGGCGGTTCCTCGGTGGCGGACGCGGCGGGCATCAAGCGCGTCGCCCGGAGGGTCGTGGACGCCCATAACGCCGGCGACGAGGTCGTAGTGGTGGTCTCCGCCATGGGCGACACCACCGATGAGCTCCTTGACCTCGCCGGCCAGGTGACGGATTCCGCACCGGCCCGCGAAATGGACATGCTCCTTTCCGCCGGAGAACGCATCTCCATGGCGCTGCTGGCCATGGCCATCAACAAGTTCGGCGCCTCGGCCCAGTCCTTCACCGGATCCCAGGCCGGCATGATCACCGACGGCATCCACGGCAAGGCCCGGATCATCGACGTCGATCCGCACCGCATCCGCACCGCCCTGGACAAGGGGCACATCGCGATTGTGGCCGGATTCCAGGGCATGAGCCACACAACGAACGAGATCACGACGCTCGGCCGCGGCGGTTCGGACACGACGGCGGTGGCCCTTGCCGCGGCGCTCGACGCCGATGTGTGCGAGATCTTCACGGACGTCGACGGCGTCTACACGGCCGACCCGCGCGTCGTCGCGTCCGCCAAGAAGATCGACCGCATCTCCAGCGAGGAAATGCTGGAACTGGCCGCATCCGGCGCTAAGATCCTGCACCTGCGTTGCGTCGAATATGCCCGCCGCTTCGGCGTACCGTTGCACGTCCGATCCTCATTCAGCCAGAACGAAGGCACCTGGGTCCTGCCAGGCGCCGACGACAAGATCACGACTCAAGAGGGAGTTGCCTTGGAGCAGCCAATCATCTCCGGCGTTGCACACGATCGTTCCGAAGCCAAGGTCACGGTGGTCGGCGTACCGGATATCCCCGGCAAGGCGGCGGCGATCTTCCAGGTCATCGCGGACGCCCACTCGAACATCGACATGATCGTCCAGAACGTCTCCACCCATGGCACGGGCCGGACCGACATCTCCTTCACGCTCCCGATCGTCGAGGGCGCTGAAGCCCTGGCCGCACTACACGCCGCGCAGGAACGGATCGGCTTCGAGAGCATCGAATACAACGAGAAAATCGGCAAGCTCTCGCTGATCGGTGCCGGCATGCGCTCGCACCCGGGAGTGTCCGCGCGCTTCTTCGCGGCCCTTTCCGAGGCCGGAATCAACATCAACATGATCTCCACCTCGGAGATCCGCATCTCCGTGGTCACCCACGCGGACCTGCTGGACGACGCTGTCCGCGCCATCCACAGGGCGTTTGACCTCGACAGCGAGGACGAAGCCACGGTCTACGGCGGCACGGGCCGCTAGCCGCACCCGGGCAGAAACCCGGACGCATAGAGATGGGAAGGGAGCGGCGCCTGCCGCTCCCTTCCCATCTCCGCCTGCCTGTGTCCGCGTTCCCCGTTTTCGGCCGCATCCGCATGTTGGCGCCGCGTTCCACGCCACCGCGTGGAACGCCGCCGCCCGGATGCCCCGCACCCAGGTTCCTCCGGCACGAGTGGGATGGGCGCAACAGTCCTCGTCAGATCTCTTCTTTCCCGAGATCCGTTTTACGGACGGCGTAGTGGTGTCCCATGTCATCCGTCTCGACTTCGAAGCCTGCCAGGTCGTCTTCCGAGGCGTGCTCGAAGTCGTCATGCTGGTGAACTACCGGCGCCGCGATATCGCCCCGATTTGCGGGTCCGAACAGGAGCTTCAGCTTGTCGGTCTTTTCCATGAATGCTCTGACCGCACGTGTCACTAGTTCCACCCCCTTTCCTCGTCCCAGGTGGTTCAGTGTCCTGCACAGCGGTGTGTCAGTGCCCTCATTTTACGCCCGACGGCGGGAAATGGCCCGGGTGGGATGCCGCTAAAAGGGACCTAACGCAGGGATTTGTCGTCGGGGTTGCGGGGCACCACGTAGGTGCTGCCGTCGGGGCGGTGCACGGTCTCCCACTGCTGGGTCTCGGCTTGGCGCATTGCCAGCAGCCGCCTGTTCTGCTCGGTCATCTCGTGGCCGAGTGAACTGCGGTTGGCCGGCCCGAACACTGCACGGAACTTCCCGGTGGCCCGCATGAATCTCTCGACGGCGTTTTCCTTGGCCATGGCTATCCTTTCCTGGGAACAAGTCAATGCTCCCAGTGTACGCTAATCATTAGTGCACTAATCATTTGAAGGAGTCGGTGTGACCGAAGGAACCCCAGCAATCCAGGCAAAGGATGCCGCTCCCGCCCAGCAGAGCTCCCAAAAAACGCAGGACGCCCGGGCAGCCCAGGACGACCTCCTCCTGGAACAACAGCTCTGCTTCGCCCTGACGGTGGCCTCCCGAAGCGTGGTGGGCGCCTACAAGCCCGTCCTGGACAAGCTCGGCCTGACGCACCCGCAGTACCTCGTCATGCTGTGCCTTTGGGAAGCGAGCCCACGGTCTGTCCGCGACATCAGTGACGCGCTGGCCCAGGAGCCGGCAACCATCTCGCCGCTGCTGCGCCGCCTCGAGACTGCCGGTTTCATCACCCGCCAGCGGATGGAGGGCAACGAACGCACCCTAGATGTCCGGCTGACGCCGCGCGGAGCCGCCCTTCGAGAGCAAGCCACCGAGGTCCCGGGCATCATGATGGCCCGGCTGAAGTTGACGCGTGAGCAGGTCGGCCAGCTGCACGCGTCCATGATGGAACTGATCGTTGCCACACGGCCAGGCCCGGACGACGCGCCCCGGCGGTAGACTGGGCAAAAAAGAGGAGGACTGCTGATGCGCACGCAATCGGGCCGCCCGGCACTTGCCCTGGCGGCCGTCCTGATGGCCACCGCCGCACTGGCCGCTTGCACGCCAAACGGCGGGCCCACCCCTTCCCCCTCCCCCAGCACGACGACGGGCACTCCCACCAGCCCGGCGCCCACAGCCCCGTCCGGCTCCCCTTCGCCGGACACAGAGACGACATCCCCGGCACCGTCACCCTCCGCTGTTCCGCTGCCGTCCGGCCCGGGACAAGGCAACGCCGAACTCGCCATCATGATCAAGCCGACGGTAACCGGCACCGCGACCAACTTCACGCTCGTCTGCCAAAACGGGGTTCCCGCGGCCGAGAGCCAGCACCCCAACGCCGCCGCAGCGTGCATCGCCATCAAGAACAACCCGGCCATCCTCAGCCCGGCTCCGGCCGGCAAGGGCCAGATCTGCACCCAGCAGGCGACCGTGCAGCAGGCCACCGGGCAGCCGGCAATCTACGGCGGCCCACAGGTGGCAACCGTCACCGGCGTCGTGGACGGACACCAGGTCCAGGCGACCTACAGCCAAAAGGACGGCTGTGAAATCGCCGCCTGGAACGCCGCCAAGGACGTTCTGGGTTCATCTGGCGGGGCGAGTTAGGCCCTTGCACCTCCAGCAGGAAGAGTGGCTGCCACGCCAGGCCGCCCACCAGCAACGCGTCCGCCGCTATGCGGATCCCTACCTCGAGCGGCGCTCCGCCGGCCGGAAACACCCGGTGGAGGACTTCCTCTTCACCTACTACACGCAAAAACCCGGCCAGCTGCTGCGCTGGCACCCGGGTGCCGGCGTCGTGCTCTCCGGCCCCGAGGCAGCGGCCCGGACCGGGTGGAAGTATTACCGCGCGGCCGACGCCGCCGAACTCGCCGCCGCCGGGCTGCCGGCGCAGTCGCATGCGGTGACTGTCGACGTCGGCGCCTTCCTCAGGGACCGACGGGAGGCGCTGCAGTTCGCCGGGATCATCCTCGCCGGGACTGCCGCGCGGCCGGCCCAGTTCGGCTGCTTCGGGCTGCACGAGTGGGCCATGGTCTACCGGCAGGACAAATTCGACCTCCGGCACGAGTACCTGCAGTTGCGGCTGGGGTCCGGACGAACCGACGAGGTGGTGGAGGAGAACCGGATCCGGTGTTCGCACTTCGACGCCTTCCGCTTCTATACACCGGACGCCGTCCCGCTGAACAGCATGGTTCCCAGCAGGGAGAACCAGCGGGCCATGGAGCAGCCGGGCTGCCTGCACGCCAACATGGACCTCTACAAGTGGGCCTACAAGCTTTCCCCGCTGCTGCCCAGCGAGCTGGTCATGGACTGTTTCGAACTGTCGTGGCGGATCCGGGCCATGGACATGCGGGCGTCGCCCTATGACCTCGCCGACTGGGGGTACCCGGCCATCCGGATCGAGACTCCGGACGGCAAAGCCGAGTACGTCGACTATCAACGGGCGTTCGCAGCCGAGTCGCAGCAGCTCCGCGAGCGGCTCCTGCACGAGCTGACGCCGCTGCTCAACGCCGCGGCCGCGACAGCCCCCACTACCGGAGGCCCGCACCCGGAGCCGGACACCAGCCTGAAGGGACCGTCATGACAGACCCAGCCAGCCCCCAAAACGCCCGGCACGACCCTAACGACGTCGATCTGACCATCCGCCTCACCGAGGCCCCCGGCGCCCCGGAATACACCTTCAGACTGGAAGCCGGCGACGGTTCCCCCTCCGCCGCATCCACCCTGCCCGATCCGGCCGCCGCGCTCGAAGCCGTCCGGCGCCACGGCGAGGCCATCTTCTTTCCCAAGCCGGGGCCTCCCAGGCTGTGCACGCAGCAGTACGGCGGCCCGCAGACCGCCGTCGTGACCGGCTGGTACCTCGGACGCGAGGTCGATAGCCGCTTCAGCCGGACCGACGGCTGCGAGATCGCCCGCTGGCGCGCCATGGCGCCGCTGCTCGGCGGTGTAGCCGGATCCACGGGCGCCATCTGACGCTTCCGGGCAAGGGCCGCACGTTCGCGGCAGACTTAAGGGCCCCGGCGGATTAAACGGCAACGGCCGGCGGTGTGAGCCGCCGGCCGTTGCCGTTTCTTGGTGATTCTGCCTAACTGGCGTCCACTAGATGGCGTTGTTCGGGGTAAAGGTCTGATCGCTATTCTGGATCTTGCCCTGCTCCTGCTTCACCTTCTTGCCCTTGTCCTTCTTGTCCTTGTGACCGGTGTCGCCGTCGGCGTTGTCACCCGGACCGTCGTTGGAGTCCTGGTCCTCCGAGGTCGGCGGTACCACTACGGCGCCGGCCGGACTCACCAGGACCGAGACGAACGTGGGATCGCTGGCACCGGCGAAGGTGACCCGGCCGATGTACGACCCCGTCTCCAGACCTGCCCAGTTCAGCATGACCGTGCCGGCCTTGCCGTTGGTGAGCCGCAGCGGGTTCGGGTTCAGCGAGGACTTGCCCACAACCTTGCCCAGCACGGCAGCGTCGACCGAGGCCTTGGTGGGCTGGTTGTTCGGGCTGGCGTACAGGTTGGCGTAGATCGTGTATTTGCCCGGAGTCGGGTTGGGGATGGACACCGATTCGCTCGCCGAGGACGTCGCGACCGTCAGCGGGCCTTCCGGGGTCATGACGTACATGTCGAAGTCAGCGTTAGGATCCGCGGAAATGACCGAGAACTTGGCCAGCGGAGCCCCGGCCTCGACCTGGACGCTCTTGACGACGTTCGAGGCATCCTGCCCCCCAGTGAACGGGCCCGGGACAAGTTCGACGGCCGTGGAGTCGGCCTTCGAGAGACCGTCCAGGGTCATGTTGATGGGCGAGTTGGTGCCGGAGACCACCTTGATGGCGCCGGAACCGCTGCCGCCCTGGGAGGTGAAAGCGACATCGGACAAGGCCACAGCCGACTGCGGACGGACCGTGATCGGCGACGCCACGTTCTTGTCGGCGCCCTGCCACGTCAGCGAACCGGTCGCGAACTTGCCCAGAGGTGCGCCCTGGTTCTCAAAAGAGACCTTGAACGACCGCTTTTCACCGGCGGCGCTGAAATTCAGAACAGCCGGGGTCACGCTGACCTTGATGCCGGGAACGTTGAACTTGGCCTTGTAGACCCCCGGGGTCAGGGCGGTCAGTGTGCGGGTGACCTCGATTTTCCCGGTCAGGTTGCCCAGGGCGAAGGACGGAAGGTTCATGTCCCGCGGCTTGATGATGCCGATCCCCGGGATCCTCACGTCGAAACCCGTGCCCCGGGCGAACGCCAGGTAGTCTTCCGTGGTCGCGTCGTAGACCAGGCCCGGGTCCAGCACGCGGGCCGGGTCCACCTGGCCCGCACCGGTGGCAAAGACATCGGTGTTCTTGGAACCGTCAGCGTTCTTGACATCGCTCGTGGTGGTCATCATCGCGGACTTGACCGTCGCCGGAGACCACATGGGCTTCTTGGCCAGGATCAGCGCGCCAAAGCCGGCCACGTGCGGGGACGCCATGGAGGTGCCGGAGAGGAAACCGAAGCTGTCTCCGCCGGTGCCGATCGGCGAAACGCCGGCCAGCACGGCCACGCCGGGGGCCGCAACGTCGGGCTTGAGCAGGTCGGAGCCGGCGGCCAGCAGCGGGCCGCGGGAGGAGAACCCGGCGATCTGCGGCTGCGCCTCGAGAGGCAGGCCGGTGGTGTCCTTATTGACCAGGGAAACCGTGATGGCCGGGTTGGCGGCGACCTTGGCCTTGATGGCCTCGGTGGCGGGCGGGTTCACGTGGACGGTGGGGACCGAGTGCTTGTCCGTGTCCAGCGAGGAGTTGGTCAGGTTGACGAGGATCATGCCGACGCCGCCGCCGCGCTTGACCTCGGCGCTCTTTGCGACTCGGTCAACGACGCCGCGGTCGCAGACCACAACCTTGCCGGCGATCTTGGCCGGATCCAGCGAGCCGTCGCCGCACAGGGCCGGGCTGGTGCTCCCGGCGGCTGCCGCGTTGGCTGCCAGCACAACGCCGGCATTGGTTACCTGGCTGTTCATGATGCTGGCGCCGCGGTATTTGCTGCCGTCGGAGAACTCGACCGTTCCCTGCAGTTCCTGCGAGAAGCTGGTGGCGGCGACCGTGGTCAGCCAGGGTGCGCCGTGGTTGACGGTGCCGGCGGTCGGGCCGGAGTTGCCGGCGGAGACGGCGACGAAGATCCCGGCCGAGGCGGCGGAAAGGAACGCCATGGAGACCGGGTCCGTGGTGGTGTCCGTGGAGCCGGAGATGGAGTAGTTCAGGACGTCCACCCCGTCCATGATGGCCTGGTTGATGGCCTCGATGGCCGCCGATGAGTAGCAGCCGCCGGTGTTGGGATCCTTGTCTTCCCAGCAGATCTTGTAGACGGACAGCTTCGCGGCCGGCGCGATGCCGCTGGTCTTTCCAAAGCTCCGGCCGTCAACCATGGCTTCGACGTCGGCGTTTCCGGCAGCCGTGCTGGCCGTGTGGGTTCCGTGGCTGGCAGCGTCCACGGGAGACAGCCGTTCGCCCGGGGCCCAGTCTCCCGGCGGGACACTGTCCGCGAAGGCGTCGCCGAAGTAGCGGGCGCTCAGGACCTTGGAGTTGCAGGCGGTGCCGTCGAAGTCGGTACCGGTCTGGCACTCACCCGTGAAGAGTTCGCCGTCGGCCTTAAGCATCTGGATCTTGCCGTCCGCGTTGCGGTAAGGCACGCCAACAACGGGATCTCCGGTGAGCGGCTTGACCGCCTGGCCGGCGAAGTAGGCGCTGGACGGGGTGTACCCGGTGTCGATAACACCGACCACCACACCCTTGCCGGCAGCGTCTTTGCCCCCGAACTTGGTGTTCCACGTGCCGTTGGGCCCGCTGAGCTTGAGGAAGTCGGTGCTGGAGTAGTCGGGTGCGTTCTGCGTGTCCGGCGCGACCAGCAGAACCGAGGGGTTCTTGGCCAGCTTCACGGCCTGGTCCGCCGTCAGCTTGGCGCTGAAGCCGTTGAGGGCTGCCGTGAACTGGCGCTGCATCTTGACGCCCTGCTGACCGGCTACCTGGGCCTGCTTCTGTTCCAGGTGCGCCTTGTACTGCTTGACTTCGGCCCTGTTGGCATCCAGCTTCTTGCCGGCCGCAGGCTTGGTGGCCGCCAAGCCTGCCGTCCCGCCGTCGTACGTTGCGGACGGCTTTTCCGCCAGGACCACAATGTAGCGGCCGTCCTTGTAGTTGTTCGGATCAACATTCTTCTGTGCGACGCCGGCTACGGCCGGACCTTGCGCCGGGGCCGCGTTGGCGGGGGCGATCGCGATGCTGGACAGAAGAACCGGCAGGCCCAGGGTCAGTGCCGCGGCCCTCCGGAGTCCCCCGCTTCGAAGGAAGCTCTTTCCTGGTGATGTCACGAGTGTTCGAACCTTTCGTAAAGGAACGGCCCGGTTCAATGCCGGGCCCAGCGGACTGGCGGGAACTCACTGGGCGGTCGCCCGGCTCGCCCCGACGGATACCAGCCGATTCATACAGTACAGACTGAGAGCGAGATATGACATAGACCACAAGAACGTTTTTAGAATTGTCATGCGACACGACATGATGCGACGGCTACGCCGCTGAACTGCGTCAATTGGGGCCGCCGGCGCGCGCCCCTTCGATGCCCCAGGCGGCGCCCCCGCGCGGAAGGACCGGCCCCCGAACCGCCCCCGGGGCCGCCGCTGGCCAGCTGGCGGCTACCGCCGGCCTACTTTCGCGGGGTCCGGACGACGTCGCTGATCCATGCACGGGTCTTCTCATCCAGGGGACCGGCCACCTTGCTCGTCCTCGCCTCACGGTCGGCCTTGATCTTCTGCAGCACCATCCGGCCCAGCCCGGCGAACACTGCGACAGCCACAACAGACAACACCACGGATTTCGGTTTCTCAGCCATGCGCACATCCTACTGACCCGCGGCAGCCCGGACCATAGGCCGCAGCCGCCCCGGCAACGCCATTTGTCCAGTTCAAGGACCTGCCCGTGCGGCCGGGTTCACACTCCCAGGCCGAATACGGCCGGACGCACCGGGGCCGGTAGAATGGGCATGCAAGCTCGCGGAGCGCCCTTTCACGTTGTGTTCACCAAGCAGTCCTCAACACACAGCGGATCGGCGTGAGACGGCACCACTCCGCTGCGCCCTTACCCAACGCTCACGCACAGGAGTTACCGGATGCCCCGGATCGTTGTCGACGTCATGCCCAAGCCCGAGATTCTGGACCCGCAGGGGAAGGCCATCGTCGGTGCTCTGCCCCGGCTGGGCTTCACCGCTTTCAGCTCTGTCCGCCAGGGCAAGCGCTTTGAACTCACGGTCGACGGCGAGGTGACCGAGGAGATCCTGGCCCAGGCCCGCGACGCCGCGGAGACCCTGCTGTCCAACCCGGTGATCGAGGACGTCGTCAACGTCGAGGTCGTTGAGGCCTGAGATGACTGAACTCCCCCTGATCGGCGAGGCTGTTGCCGTCGCCGCGCACCCCCGGCTCGCCGGTGCGAAGATCGGCGTCGTCACCTTCCCCGGCACCCTGGACGACCGCGACGCCGCCCGTGCGGTCCGGCTGGCCGGCGCCACCCCGGTGGAGCTCTGGCACGCCGGCACCACCTTGGGCGACGTTGACGCCGTCGTGATTCCCGGCGGTTTCTCCTACGGCGATTACCTCCGTGCCGGGGCCATCGCCCGCTTCGCGCCGCTGATGTCCAAGATCATCGACGCCGCCAATTCCGATGCCAGGCTGCCCGTGCTGGGCATCTGCAACGGTTTCCAGATCCTGACCGAGTCGCACCTGCTGCCCGGTTCCATGATCAAGAACGACCACCTGAAGTTCATGTGCCGCGACCAGGTCCTGCGCGTGGAGAACAACACGACGGACTGGACCGGGGACTACGACGCCGGCCAGGAAATCACTGTGCCGCTGAAGAACCAGGACGGCCAGTACATCGCCGACGAGAAGACGCTGGATGCGCTCGAGGCGGAAGGCCGCGTCGTGTTCCGTTATGTCGGCTTCAACCCGAACGGCTCCCGCCGCGACATCGCCGGCATCTCCAACGCCGCAGGCAACGTGGTGGGCCTCATGCCGCACCCCGAGCACGCTGTGGAAGCCGGTTTCGGCCCCGAACTCGGCTCCGGCACCGAGGGTCTCGGGTTCTTCACCTCTGTCCTGAACAAAATCGTGGGAGACAACAAATGACGGAGACACCCGCAGTGGCGGCGCCCGCGGAGACCGCGCGGAAGTTCAACATCGACACGGTCGAGCACGCGGCTAAGACGCCGGACACCGAGCTCCCCTGGGCCGAACTTGGCCTGAAGCAGAACGAGTTCGACGAGGTAGTGAAGGTCCTGGGCCGCCGCCCCACCGGTGCGGAACTCGCCATGTACTCGGTGATGTGGAGCGAACACTGCTCCTACAAGTCCTCGAAGAACCACCTTCGCCAGTTCGGCGACAAGGTGACCGAGGAAATGAAGAAGGACATGCTCGTTGGCATCGGCGAAAACGCCGGTGTCACCAACCTGGGTGACGGCTGGGCCGTGACGTTCAAGATCGAGTCCCACAACTCGCCGTCGTTCGTGGAGCCCTACCAGGGCGCCGCCACCGGCATCGGCGGGATTGTCCGCGACATCATCTCCATGGGCGCCCGCCCGGTAGCGGTGATGGATCCGCTGCGCTTCGGTGCCATTGACCACCCGGACACCGCCCGCGTCATGCACGGCGCCGTGGCCGGGATCGGCGGCTACGGCAACTCGCTGGGCCTGCCCAACATCGGCGGCGAAATGGTCTTCGACTCTGTGTACCAGGGCAACCCGCTGGTCAACGCACTCGCCGTCGGCGTGATGCGCCACGAGGACATCCGTCTCGCCAACGCCTCCGGCAAGGGCAACAAGGTGGTGCTGTTCGGTGCCCGCACCGGCGGCGACGGCATCGGCGGCGCCTCCGTGCTGGCTTCGGAGTCCTTCGATGACACCAAGCCGTCCAAGCGCCCCGCGGTCCAGGTGGGCGACCCGTTCGCCGAGAAGGTCCTGATCGAGTGCTGCCTCGAGCTGTTCAAGGGTTCCCTGGTTGAGGGCATCCAGGACCTGGGCGCCGCAGGCATTTCCTGCGCCACGTCCGAGCTCGCCTCCAACGGCGACGGCGGCATGGAGGTTGAGCTGACCTCTGTCCTGCTGCGCGACCCCACTCTGACCCCGGGCGAAATCCTGATGTCCGAGTCGCAGGAACGCATGATGGCGGTGGTCACCCCCGAGAACATCGCCGCGTTTGAAGCGGTCATGGACAAGTGGGCCGTGGAGTACTCCTGGCTGGGCGAGGTGACCGACACCGGCCGACTGATCATCACGTGGGAAGGCGACGTGATTGTCGACGTCGACCCGCGCACCGTGGCGCACGACGGTCCGGTCTACGACCGGCCGCACGCCCGCCCCGGATGGCAGGACGCCGTCCAGGCCGACTCCTTCACCGGGTCCGTGCAGGACACCGGCCGCCCCTCCGCCCCCGCGGACCTGGCCGCCGCCATCACCGAACTCGTCGCCTCGCCGAACATGTGCGACAAGTCCTGGATCACCAAGCAGTACGACCGCTACGTCGGCGGCAACACGGCCATGGCGTTCCCGGACGACGCCGGCGTGGTCCGGGTGGACGAGGAAACTGGCCTGGGCGTGGCCCTGGCCACCGACGCCAACGGCCGCTACACCTACCTCGACCCGTACCACGGCGCGCAGCTGGCGCTGGCCGAGGCCTACCGCAACGTCGCCACCTCCGGCGCCGTGCCGATGGCCGTCAGCGACTGCCTGAACTTCGGCTCCCCCGAGGATCCCGACGTCATGTGGCAGCTGGCCGAAGCTATTCGCGGCCTGTCCGACGCCTGCATGGTGCTGGGCATCCCGGTCACCGGCGGCAACGTCTCGCTGTACAACCAGACCGGGACCACGCCCATCCACCCCTCCCCCGTGGTGGCGGTGCTGGGCAAGTTCGACGACGTCGCCCGCCGCACGCCGTCTGGCTGGAAGGAAGACGGCCAGGCCATCTACCTGCTGGGCACGACGGCGGCAGAGCTGGACGGTTCGGAATGGTCCAACATGCGCGGACACCTCGGCGGCCTGCCGCCCAAGGTTGACCTGGAAGCCGAGCGCGAACTGGGGCAGATCCTGATCAACGCCTCCCGCGACGGCATGGTGGATTCCGCCCACGACCTCTCCGAAGGCGGCCTCGCCGCGGCCCTCGTGGAGTCGTCCCTGCGCTACGGCGTCGGCGCCCGGATCGCGCTGCAGGACGTCCTGGACCGCGACGGCGTGGACCTGTTCACGGCGCTGTTCTCCGAAACCCAGGGCCGCGCCGTCGTCGCGGTGCCCCGTTCGGAGGAGATCCGCTTCACGGACATGTGCACCGCCCGCGGCTTCGCGCACGTCCGGATCGGTGTGGTGGATGCCGAGGGCGGCACGCTGGAGATCAACGGGGTCGAGACCATGAGCCTCGACGCACTCCGCGAAGCCCACGAGGCGACCCTGCCGAAGTACTTCGGCTAACCAGTCCCATCGATTGCTCCGCAACTGCCAGTTTGAACCCTCAAAACGGCAGTTGCGGAGCAATCGCTCGTTAACGGCGGGGCCGCCAGCCCGCCTGCAGGAGTGCGGCGCGGACCTTGGCCACGGCGGCCTTGGCATCACGGTTCATGTGCCGCTTGGAGATCCGGACCTCGGTCCAGCCGAGGGCCGTGTACTTCTCCGAACGGGCGATGTCCCGAACGATCTGAACCTCGTCGCCGTGGTGTTCGCCCTCGTACTCGATGCCGATTCTGTGCTCCCGATAGGACAAGTCGGGTTCGTAGTGCCGCGTTCCGGCGTCGTCGATGATCGGCACGTTCAGCTCCGGTTCCGGGAGACCGGCCCGGACTATGGCTAGCCGCAGCAAGCACTCCTGCGGCGAATCCGAGCCCACCCGGATGAGTGTGATGGCCTCCTTCGCCTTGCGCAGTCCGCGCTTTCCCTTGTGCCGGTCGATCATCCGCTGCAGGTCCTGGAGACTGCAGAGCGGCATGTCTCGGCCCTCGAACTCAAGTCTGGGCACCCGGACGCAACTGTCGCCGGCCACAACGAGTTCGTCTACGGTCAGCATTTCGGCCAGGTCCAGCCAGGTTCGCTCCGGGGTGGTGATAGGAATTCCGTCCAGCAGGGTGATTTCGTCGTCGTAGAGCTTCATCCGGTGAACGATGACATGTGGCCGGTTGAGATGGGCCGCGCCCTCGGGCCTGATCACGTGGTACATCGGCGGTGCCTCCTTTTGTTGCCGCGCCGGAAGCGAAACAAGCTCCGCCGCGGTGAGGTGCGACGCGGCGCATCGCTCATTGACCTCAATGAAAGGCCGCACGCGCACGCTCAAGGGAAGCCCCGGCGTCGCGCTTTGCACGCGGATTCCCCGGCCCAGCGCCGCGAGGGAGCGGTGCCGGAGCCGTTTCGGCGACACTCCGGCCTCTGCCGCTTCGGCGACGGTGAAGGGGCGTCCCCGGAGTTCGCCGGGCAGCGGGCGCGCGGTTTTCATTGCTTCATCAGACCAGTTCGGCGCCGACGTCGCAGAAGTTATCCACAACGCCCATCGATTGCTCCATAAGTGCCGTTATGAGGCCTCAAAAAGGCACCTATGGAGCAATCGTTCGTTAACTGCGCGACGGGGGTTAGGGGAGCAATCGACTGGGGTCAGTCGTCGCTGCGGAGCTCCCGCTGCCGGGCGCTGAGGAGGTCGAGTTCGGGCCGGGCCGCCACGAAGCGTTCGACGGCGGTGAGCACGTCCACGAGGTGCGCCCGGTCGGCTGCCACCAGGCCGGCGCCCAACTGCGTGCGCCGGTACTGTTCGTGGTCCCCGACCTCGGCCGCGGAGACATCAAAGCGCCGCTTCAGCTCCGCCAGCAGCGGCCGCACCACCGAGCGCTTCTCCTTGAGGCTGTGAACGTCGCCCAGAAGGATGTCGAATTCGATCCATCCGATCCACATGCCCTAAGCCTATCGACGGGGTTAGATGGTGAGTTCGCCCATCCGGTCCCAGCCTTCGCCGTCGAGCTGGCGGCTGATGATCCGGGGAGTTTCGGCCAGCGCCTGCGGCATGTCCGTCATGGCCTGCTTGAAGTGGGCGCTGTTCACATGGTCTCCGGCGGCGTCGTCCTTGAAGGCCTCAACGAGGACGAACTCGTTGGGGTCCTCCACGCTGCGGG
Organism: Arthrobacter sp. 05L421; assembly: GCF_056397785.1. NCBI lineage: Bacteria > Bacillati > Actinomycetota > Actinomycetes > Micrococcales > Micrococcaceae > Arthrobacter > Arthrobacter sp. 05L421. The sequence continues at coordinate 24,241 of NZ_JBFTOC010000011.1, read as the reverse complement.
ACCAGTCGAACCACAGGTTCCCGGGCTCCTGGCGGGTGGCCTGGGTGAAACCGTCCACGAGTCCCAGCCAGCGCTCGGACCAGTCCGGCTTGACCTTGAATTTAACGACGATGAAGATCACGGCTGCGCCTTTCGGTGTGGGTACATCGGGCTTTCATTCTTGCAACCAGACAACGCGGGGTCACATCCGGCCCGTTCCGGGGGCATTTACGGGCCGTAAATGACCCCGCGTTCCAGTTGGAGGTAGGCGGTCAGCAGGCCTTGATGGCCTCGTGGGCCAGTTCCTGCTGGTGCGGGGTGCCGATCCGGTCGGCCCACTGCTCGGCGAGCTGGAACTCCACCATGGCCTCGGTGCAGCGGCCGGCGTCGTGCAGCGTCCAACCGAGGTTGTTGTGCAGCGAGACTATCCACCGTTTGGTCCGGTCATCGTGGACCGTGGAGGCATACTCCAGCGCGCTCCGGGTCCAGGTCTCGGCGTGGGCGGAGTCGGCAATGGCGAGCATGTGCAGCGCGTCCACGGCCAGGAATTCCTCGCCCAAGTGGTCCGCGAGTTCGGCGGCCTGCTCAAAGAGCGGCACGGCCATCCCGGGGTGGCCGCTGGAATTGAGCACCCGGCCGCGTTCCAGCAGCACCCGGACCGCGACGGTGGGCTCATCGGCATCGACCGAATCCAGCAGGGCATCGGCTTCCTCATAGCGGCCCTGCAGCCCGATGGCCCGGCCCAGCTGGGTGGTGAGTTCGGCGCGTTCGTCGTCGTCGTAGCTTTCATCGGCGGCGGCCGCCCGGAAAAGGGCTTCGGATCCGGCGGGGTCGTCAAAATTCCACAATTGGTCAAGGGTTTTCTGTTCCAGCATCCACCTGCTCCTGCTCAGTTTTCACCTGCGGCCAGTTCGTGTGCACTCCCAATGTATCGGGAAGTGACATGCCTTTGTGCGCGTCCCGCGAGGGCACTGCCGGCCGCGTAAAACCAGTTGGACGGCCTGCTGAAGGCCGTAATCTTGAGGAACACCCGCCCCGCGGCGTCAATCTCCACTTCGAAGGACTCCTCGCCCCGCACGGGATGACCCGGGAGTGTGCCGTACCCGAACCCTGCCCGTTGCGGCCCGTCGCCGGGCACCGGCCTGCGCACCCACACCACCTCGCAGGGCGCGTTGATCCGGAAGGGCCCGACGCCGAATCCGCTCACCACGCGCGCGCCGGGCACTACGGCGTCGGAGTCGGTACGGACGCGCAGCCCGGAGCGTTTCTGCAGCTGCCAGGTCAGGATCCCCTGCGCCACCCGCCGGTACAGGGCAGGGCCGTCGCCGAGGTGAGCCTGGGACACCACGCAGGAAAAGCCTTCCGGAGCCTGCCCGTGCTCGGTGGAGCCAACGCCCGGATAGTTCAGGCCGCCGGGCGCGAGGCGGCCAGCGTCAGGGTCGCCGCTCATGTGTCCTCGCCCCTCGCGAGTCCGGCCCAGCCCAGCTGCTCCCGCTGCTTTCGACTGAAGGACGCGACCACCAGGTCATAGGAATCCTCCACCATGTCCCGGATCATGTCGTCCGGCAGCGATCCGTCCAGCCGGACCCCGTTCCAGTGCGTCTTGTTCATGTGCCACGCACCGGTGATTTCCGGATGGATGGCCCGGAGCTGTTCGGCCAGGGCCGGCTCGCATTTGAGGCTCACGGACCAGTCCGCCGGGTCCATGGCGGACGCCGCGAACATCTTGGCGTCCTGCCGCGACCCTCCTGCCACGGCGGCCCGCACCTTGAACACGGATGTTTCCGGGCCGAACGGAAAGTCCTCGAAGGCGCCGGGGAAGCTCAGGCAGATCTCGCGGAGGGTGGCAACGTCCATGGCACGAGCCTATCCGGCTGCGGCCTACCCGGCAGCGTGGGCATCGCCGATGCTGTGCAGCCCCTCCGGGGTGGTGCCGTTGATTTCGTAGTCGCCCACGGTGCGGGCCTTGAACACGGCCGGGTTGTGGGTGGCCGCGGTCCGGGCGTTGCGTCGGTCAGCGCCGCCCGGCCGATGACCGCCAGGACGGCGAGCTGGACCAGCTGAAAGAAGGCCGGCTGGTGCGTGGTGGATTCCGAGCGCCGGATGATGGTGGCGTCCGGCACGACGGACTCGGCGAAAATGGTGTCGGTGGTGTAGTACTTCCTGCCGTACAGCAGCCAGTCCCCGCCTGCGGCGTCACGGAGCCAGATCTCTCAGCCGCTCGGGATGATATGAGCCCATCTCGCACGGCAAGGTGGCGGATACGGAAAAAGCCGGTCACATTTTGTAACCGACTCTTTCAAACCGGTTGATCGTGTTTGCTGGGCCGCTAGAGGCCCACGCGCCAGCCTTCGCGGGCGGGGCACTCGTTGACGACGACGTCCAGCCCGGCGGCCTTGGCGCGCTCCACCGCGGCGTCATCGAAGACGCCCAGCTGCAGCCAGACGGCCTTGGCGCCTACGGCGATGGCCTCGTCGATGACGGCCCCCACCTTCTGGGAGTTGACGAAGCAGTCCACGACGTCGATCGGGTGTTTCGCTGCGGGAATCTCCGCCAGGGAGCGGTACCCCTTCTCGCCGTGGACGTCGTCGCCGGGCAGGTTGACCGGAATGATTTCCATGCCCATCCGGTCCCGGACGTACAGGGAGACCTCGTACGCCGAGCGCCACTGGTTGGTGGTCAAGCCGACCACTGCCCATGTGCCTTTGGTTCGCATGAGGCGGTCAATGACTGCCGGATCGTTAACGTGGGCCATGCATCAACCTTACTCCTGCGCCCTTTCTGGACAATCGTCGAATAAATGAATGATTCGAACCGTCCGTGCGGCGCCGTGAACGAATATTACAGTGCGGAAGCCTCGGATTTTGTGGAATCCTGCATTTCGGTTCTAGTAGGTAGTGACCATCCCGAGCGGCCGAGAGACCTGGATCGATGAAGCCGCAGCAACCCCCGGTGACGTGAGACGACCATTCCCACGGAACTGTTCCGCCCTCCTTCGGTGCAATTCGAGGGAACGGGAGGAACCAAGGGTGCTACTGCCAGGACCGATGGAGTGCTGCAATGACCCCAGAGAATTCTTCCACCCTGCCCACTTTTGCCCGGACTGCGTCCGAGGCATCCCCACAAACCACTTCGGACGCGACGGCGATCGAAGCAGGGCTGCGTGACGCGCCCGGCTCCTCTCGCGGCTCGTCGGGATGGTCCCTGACCGAGCCCACGGACGGCGCAGTGCACGGCGCCCCCACCGACGGACCGGCGCGTCACCGCAGCACCACCCCCCGGCACAGCGGCACAGCCACCGCAGGGACCCTCCAGGCAGAGACGGTTGCGTTCTGGGAAGCCCAGGCCCTCCGCCTTGACTGGGCGGGCCTGCCCGCCGGCTCCCCGGACGGCGGCAAGCCTTGGCACACCGCGCACCGCCGCGTCCCGGCCGACGTCGGGGCCGGGACCGGTCCTCAGATCACCTGGTTCGAAGGCGGCAGGCTCAATGTCGCCTACAACTGCGTCGACCGCCATGTAGCGGCGGGGCGCGGGGACAAGGTGGCCCTGCACTTCGAGGGCGAGCCCGGTGACCGCCGTGCAGTGACCTACGCCGAACTCCAGCGCGAGGTGTCCAAGGCCGCCAATGCCCTCCTGGACCTGGGCATCACCAAGGGCGACCGTGTGGTCATCTACCTCCCGGTCATCCCCGAAACCGTGATCATCACCCTCGCCGTGGCCCGCATCGGCGCCATCCATTCCCTGGTCTTCGGCGGTTTCTCCGCCGAAGCCTTGAGGTTCCGGGTGGAGGACACCGGCGCCAAACTCCTGGTCACCACCGACGGCCAGTTCCGCCGCGGCACCGCCGTGCCGGTCAAGGACAACGCCGATGCCGCCGTCTCCGGCGACAACGCGATCAAGCACGTCCTGGTGGTCAACCGGACCACTCCGGCGGAGGAGCTCGGGACCGTCCCAATGACAGCGGGCCGAGACGTGTGGTGGCACGACGCCGTCGGGACCGCCTCCGACGTCCACGAAGCGGAGGCGTTCGACGCCGAGACGCCGCTGTTCATCATGTACACTTCCGGCACCACCGGCAAGCCGAAGGGCCTGGTCCACACCTCCGGCGGCTACCTCACGCAGGCGTCCTGGAGCTTCGAGCACCTGTTCAGCAACCCCGACGCCGCGCTGCGGGACCAGGACGTGCACTGGTGCACGGCGGACCTCGCCTGGGTCACCGCGCACACCTACGAGCTCTACGGCCCGCTCTCCAACGGCGCCACGCAGGTCATCTTCGAGGGCACCCCCAACACCCCGCACCCGGGCCGGCACTTTGAGATCATCGAACGCTACGGGGTCACGCAGTACTACACCGCGCCCACCCTGGTCCGCTCCCTTATGGGCTGGTTCCCGGACGGCGTCCCGGACACGTATAACCTCTCCTCCATCCGTCTGCTCGGCACGGTTGGCGAGGCCATCAACCCCGAGGCCTGGCGCTGGTTTCGGGCCAACATCGGCGCCGGCACCGCCCCGGTGGTGGACACGTGGTGGCAGTCCGAAACCGGCGCCACCATCCTTTCCCCCGCCCAGACGGACGCCGCGTTCAAGCCCGGCTGCGCGGCCCGCCCCCTGCCCGGCGTCAGCACGCGCATCGTGGACGACGCCGGCAATATGGTTCCGCCGGGCGTCCAGGGTTTCATCGTGGTGGACTCCCCTGGCCCGGCGATCGCCCGGACGGTCTGGGGGAACCCGCGCCGCTACTTTGATTCGTACTGGCGCCAATACGCCGAACAGGGCTGGTTCCTCGCCGGTGACGGCGCCAAGTACGACGACGACGGCGACATCTGGATCCTCGGGCGGGTGGATGACACCCTCAATGTCTCGGGACACCTGCTTTCCACCATCGAGATCGAGTCGGCGCTCGTCTCCCACCCGGACGTAGTGGAGGCCGGCGTCTGCCCGGTCGCGGACCCCAAGACCGGCCACGCGATCGTCGCGTTTGTGGTGCTGAAGGATTCGGCAGCCACCGGGGACATCGCGTCCGCATTGAAGGCCCACGTCGCGAGGGCGATCGGGCCGATCGCGAAGCCGCGCGACGTCGTCGTCGTTCCCGATGTGCCCAAGACCCGCAGCGGCAAGATCATGCGCCGGCTGCTGACCCAACTGTTCGACGGAACCACGCTCGGGGACACCACGTCGCTCCAGAACGAACCATCCATCGCGGACATCCAGGATGTGCTGCGCACCCGAAATACCCCGGAAGCAAAGGAACACTCATGAGTGAAATCAGCAACGTCGCCCGACTTTCCGAACCCCTCAAGTTCGCCTACTGGGTTCCCAATGTCTCCGGCGGCCTGGTGGTCTCCACCATCGAACAGCGCACCGGCTGGGACTTCGAGTACAACAAGAAGCTGGCCCGGATCGCCGAGAACTCCGGCTTCGAGTACGCACTGTCCCAGACGCGTTACGCCGCCTCATATGGCGCGGACAAGCAGCACGAGGCAACGTCCTTCAGCCTGGCGCTGCTGGCCGCAACCGAGCGGCTGAAAGTCATTGCAGCCGTGCACCCCGGTATGTGGCACCCCGGTGTGCTGGCGAAGTTCATCATCACCGCGGACCATATCTCCAACGGCCGCGCCGCCGTGAACATCGTCTCGGGCTGGCTCAAGGCGGAGTTCGAGAACTTCGGCCTCGAATGGCTCGAACACGACGAGCGCTACGTCCGCACCGAGGAATTCATCAAGGTCCTCCGCGGGCTCTGGACCGAGCAGGAATACAGCCAGTCCGGCAAGTACTACAACATCACCGACTTCACCCTGAACCCGGCCCCGGTGGACGTGCCGGGACGGCCCCACCCGGAAATCTTCTTCGGCGGCAACTCCACAGCCGCGCAGGCCACCGCCGGCCGCGTGGCCGACTGGTACTTCTCCAACGGCAAGGACCTCGAGGGGTTCAAGGAGAACATCGCCGGCGTTGTCGCTGCCGCAGGCGAGGCCGGGCGCGGGACTGCCTCGGGCCTGGCCGCCCCGAAGTTCGGCCTCAACGGCTTCGTCATCGCGCGGGATTCCGAGAAGGAAGCCCGCGAGACCCTCCGGGAGATCGTGGCGAAGGCGCACAAACCGGCGGTCGAGGGTTTCCGCGACGCAGTCCAGGAAGCCGGAGCGTCCACCAAGGACGGCAAGGGCATGTGGTCGGACTCCTCCTTCGAGGACCTCATCCAGTACAACGACGGTTTCAAGACCCAGCTGATCGGCACCCCGGAGCAAATCGCCGAACGGATCGTGGAGTACAAGAAGATCGGCGTGAACCTGATGCTGACCTGCTACCTGCACTTCCAGGAGGAAGTGGCCGCGTTCGGTCAGGACATCCTGCCGATCGTCCGCGAACTCGAGGCGGACCTGGCCCGCAAGAACGGCGTCGAGCTGGACCTGTCCCAGACCCCGGTGGCAAACGTTGAGGTGGCTGCGTAATGGCTGACCGCAAGTTCGGTTTCCGCACCCGCGCGCTGCACGCCGGCGGCACCCCCGACGCCGAGCACGGCGCCCGCGCCGTCCCCATCTACCAGACCACCTCCTTCGTGTTCAAGGACACCCAGGACGCCGCAAACCTCTTCGCGCTGCAGAAATACGGCAACATCTACTCCCGGATCGGCAACCCCACCGTGGCCGCGTTCGAGGAGCGCATCGCCTCGCTGGAGGGCGGCATCGGCGCCGTGGCGACGTCCTCGGGCATGGCGGCGGAGTTCATCACCTTCGCCGCGCTGACCCAGGCCGGGGACCACATCGTCGCCGCGTCCCAGCTCTACGGCGGCACGGTGACCCAGCTGGACGTCACGCTGCGCCGCTTCGGCGTGGACACCACGTTCGTCCCAGGCACCGACCCGGCGGACTACGCCGCGGCAGTCCGGGAAAACACCAAAGCGATCTTTGTCGAGGTGGTGGCCAACCCGTCCTCGGAGGTCCAGGACCTTGCGGCCCTCGCGCAGGTGGCGCACGACGCTGGCGTCCCGCTGGTCGTCGACGCCACCCTGAGCACGCCGTATCTCGTGCGGCCGATCGAGCACGGGGCGGACATCGTGATCCACTCCGCCACCAAGTTCCTCGGCGGCCACGGCACTACCCTGGGCGGCGTGATCGTGGAAAGCGGCCGCTTCGACTGGGGCAACGGCAAATTCCCCACGATGACCGAGCCCGTAGCGTCCTACGGAAACGTGTCCTGGTGGGGCAACTTCGGCGAGTACGGGTTCCTGACCAAGCTGCGCTGCGAACAGTTGCGAGACATCGGCCCGGCGCTGTCCCCGCAGTCGGCCTTCCAGCTGCTGCAGGGCGTGGAAACGCTCCCCCAACGCCTCGACGAGCACCTGAAGAACGCGCAGGCTGTGGCCGAGTGGCTTGAGGCGGATGAGCGCGTGGCCTACGTGAACTTCTCCGGCCTGCCCTCACACCCGCACTTCGAACGGGCCAAGAAGTACCTGCCACTGGGCCCCGGCTCGGTCTTCTCCTTTGGCGTCAAGGGCGGCCGGGCCGCGGGCCAAAAGTTCATCGAGGCCCTGCAACTGGCCTCGCACCTGGCCAATGTGGGCGACTCCCGGACCCTGGTCATCCACCCCGGCTCCACCACCCACCAGCAGCTCAGCCCCGAACAGCTCGAGTCCGCCGGGGTCCCCGAAGACCTGGTCCGGATCTCGATCGGGCTCGAAGACATCGAGGACATCCTCTGGGACCTGGACCAGGCGCTCGACGCCGCGTCCCAGCAGACCGCCGAGCCGCACGCGGACGCGCTGCCTGCCGGAGCGGATGAAGCAGCAGCCTGCACGATCGGAGCGAACGCATGAGCGCAGAAGAAGCCAGGACCTGGACCGGGCCGTCGGCGCCGGAGCGGCTGAACCTGCTGCGGCAGGCGAAGTCGATCGCGATTGTGGGCGCCTCGGACAAGCCGTCGCGCGCGAGCTATTTCGTGGCCACCTACCTGCAGTCCTCCACCCGGTACAAGATCTACTTCGTGAACCCGGTTGTGAAGGAAATCCTGGGGCAGCCGACGTACGCGTCGCTGGCGGATCTGCCGGAAAGCCCGGACATTGTGGACGTGTTCCGCAAGCATGGTGACCTGCCGGGCGTCCTGGACGAGGCCATCGCCGTCGGCGCCAAAACCCTCTGGCTGCAATTGGGTTCGTGGCATGAGGACGTGGCCAAGGAGGCCGAAGCCGCCGGGCTCGACGTCGTGATGGACCGCTGCGTGAAGATTGAGCATGCCCGGTTCCACGGCGGCCTGCACCTGGCCGGCTTCGACACCGGCGTCATCTCCTCCAAACGGCAGGTCCTGGCCTAACACCCCACCAGTTGCGCTATCAATTAGGGCTGTTCTGAGCGCTCAGAACAGCCCTAAGTGATAGCGCAACAGGGTTAAAAAGGGCGGTTATGGGTGGAAGGGGGCCTTGGTCGGAACGACGCCGGGCAGGGTTGGCATGGTCCAGCCGGGACCGCGGGGCATGTCCTCGTTGTCATCGCCGTTGCCGTTACCGTTGCCGTTGCCGGGGAGGCCGGGCGCGGGCAGCCCTGGCCGTTGGCCTGGCGACGGCAGGATACCGCCCCGCCCGAAAGCCGGCGGCGTGGTGCGCGGCCTGCGTCCGGACTGCTTGTCCGGGTCCTCGTCGCCGTCCTTTGCCGCACGAGTGGGTGCCGACCGCGGGGCCCTGGATGGTGCCGGCTCCGGGGTGCCGGCAGGGGACGTCGCGGCAGGCGCAGGGAAGGCCGGGGCCGAGGACGGCGACGGCCGGACATGCTCAGGGTCCGGCGTACCGGGCCCCGCGGGCTGGAAAATGACGCTGACGTTCTGGCTGACGCTGTGCCGGAAGTCCTCGCTGGATGCCGCCACAGCGCCGGCACCAAGGGTCATGGCAGCCACGACGGCGCCACCGACGATTGCCAGCCGACGCTTCCGGCCGCGGCGCTCGGCGAGGCTGGTGACCCCGGCCGGCAGCGATTCATCGGCGGCAGCCTCCGCGGACGCGACCACGGGCAGCGCCGTCGTCGCGACCGTGGGCAGCGCCATCGTCGTGGCTAGGACAGGGGCATTGGAACGAGTTGATCCAGCGGCGAGCAGTGCCGCGAGGTCGGCGCGGGGCGCGGGAGCCGCGTCCGGGGCCACGGCACGGAGCAGTTCGAGCGCGCTCCGGAGCTCGGTTGCGGCTTCGAGGCCGGAGTCGCTCAGCATCGCCTGGATGCTGCCATCCTGCTGGGGGTCGCGGGTGCCGGTCATGATGCTGCGTGGTCCTTTTCGGTTACGAGTTCGCGCAGGGCACTGAGCCCGCGGCGCTGAAGCTGCTTGATGGCACCCGGCGTCTTGTCCATGATGCCGGCCACCTGTTCGATGGAAAGGTCCGCGACGATCCGCAGGACCAGAACTTCCCGTTGCTCCTCATTGAGCATCGCGAGAGTGTCCGAGATACCGCCCAGGGATCCGAGCACCTCGTCCTCGGCTGATGCCGAGTAGCGCGCGTCGTTCAGGGGGTCGTATTCGGCCAGGTGGGGCATGCGTTCCGCCCGCCGCCTGTAGTCGACCAGCCGGGCGTGGGCGACGGAGAAAATGAATGTCCGCAGACCCGTGTGGCCGCCGCTGACGCCGACCAGTTTCGGCAGGACGTCCACGAACACGTCTTGGGTCAGGGCCTCGGCGTCGTCCACGCCCCGGGCCCGGAAGTATCCCAGCACGGCCGGGGAAATCACCGTGTACACGGCGCTGAAACCTGATGGGTCACCAGCTAAAGCGGCTGACAATTCGTCGTCGCTTAGCTGCTGTGCCAAGAGGCTGTCCTTCCGTTACTGCTGGGGTGCGGCCCCGGCAAGTCTAGCGGCCGCACCCCGGAGCCCTTCAGAGTCAGGGCACATTCCTTGCTGTCAGACCCGTGCCGGGTCGAGGCTAAACAGCCGGAAATTACTTGTCGTGCTGGGGCAGTTCGACGGACGGCTGGGCCGGGGTTGCCGGCACAGCCGGGGTTGCCGGGACGCCCTTGGCGCCGGGGACGGCCGGGGTGGCCGGAACTGCGGACTTGACGTTGGCGTTGGCGCGTGCCTCGCCGGCAGCACCCTTGACGCGGGCGTCGCCCTTGACGGTGGGGCCGGCCTTTGAGTCAACGGAACCGTCGACGGAGCCTTCGCCGGCAGCCTCGGTGCCGTCAACGTCGGCGTCGGCGTTAGTGTGGCCTTTGGGCGAGCCATCAGTCGACGGGGTCGCCGGAACTGCGGGGACAGCCGGCGCGGCGGGCTTTGCCGGGAGCGTAGGTGTGGCCGGAACGGCCGGGACAGCTGGCGTGGCGGGCGTAGCGTGGTTCACTTCAGCCTGCTCGGTGCCGGACATCTGGGCCGCGTTGGCCAGTCCGATGCCGGAGAAACCTCCGACTGCCAGGATGGCGGCGCCGACAGCAATCTTGGTGGTCTTGCTAACACTCTTCATTACAGACATACATCCTTTGTTTTTTTGGTGGAAGGCGGGCTGAGGCCTCGTTGGGGGCAGTCGACAGCCCACTCTCGTCCAGAAAAGGCTGGCCGGCGCCCATGGGGGCAGGCGCCGGCCGGCGCTTGCGGTAAAGGGCCGACCGGAGACCAAATGGGGGGAAGGCGCCGGTCGGCACTTACGGTGGAAGGCCAGCCGGGGTCTGGTGGGGGGTCCGAACTCCGGCGGCGCTTACAAAGGGGTAATCGCTGGGCGGGCCGGAAAGGTTACGCACCAATCGGAATTTTCTTGATTTCTTTTTTGGGGCCGGCGGTGCCGGGACTTAACGACGGGGGGCCCCCAGGGAACCCGCAGCCATCCCACCCATTGCCATCCGACCCGTTGCGCTGTCACTTAGGGTGGTTCTCAGAGCTCAGAGCGACCCAAGGTGATAGCGCAACAGCCTCTAGGACCGGAAGAGCCCGCTGTAGGCGTTGAGGGCGAGCTGTCCGCCCAGGTGGGCGTAGAGAACGTTGCTCCCGGCCGGAATCTCCCGGCTTTTCACGAGGTCGATCAGCCCGGCCAGGGACTTGCCTTCGTAGACGGGGTCGGTGATCATGGCCTCGAGCGAGGCGCCCAAGCGGATGGCTTCCAGGGTGGAGTCGACGGGAATTCCGTAGCGGTCCCCGGCCCAACCCTCCATGACGTTGATTTCGTCGTCACGCAGTTCCCTGCCCAGGCCGATCAGCTCGGCGGTGTTCCGGGCGATGCGTTCAACCTGGTTGCGGGTTTTCGTCAGGGTGGCCGAAGCATCGATGCCGATCACGCGGCGTGGCTTGTCCTGGCCGGCGAAACCCGCGATCATCCCGGCGTGGGTGGAGCCCGTGACGGTGCAGACGATGATCGTTTCGAAGAAGATGCCGAGTTCCCGTTCCTGCTCTTCCACCTCGTAGGCCCAGTTGGCGAAGCCCAGCCCGCCCAGCCTGTGATCGGACGCGCCGGCCGGGATCGCGTACGGCTTGCCGCCGGCCGCCTTGACCTCTTCGATCGCGTTCTCCCAACTGCTGCGGATGCCGATATCAAAGCCCGCGGTCTCCAGCCGGACGTCGGCGCCCATGATGCGCGAGAGCAGGATGTTGCCCACGCGGTCGGACAGGGGATCCGGCCAGTCGACCCAGTTTTCCTGAACCAGGCGGGCCTTGAGGCCGAGTTTCGCGGCCACCGCCGCGACCTGGCGGGTGTGGTTGGACTGGTATCCGCCAATCGAGACGAGGGTGTCGGCGCCCTGCGCCAAGGCATCCGGAACGAAGTATTCGAGCTTGCGCGTCTTGTTCCCGCCAAAGGCGAGGCCGCTGTTGACGTCCTCCCGTTTCGCCCAGATCTGCGCCCCGCCCAGATGCGCGCTGAGCCGAGGCAGCGGGTGGATGGGACTCGGTCCAAACATCAGGGGGTAGCGCTCAAAATCGTTGATGGCCATCGTCGGTCCTTCGCTCGCGGTGGGAAACGGCTGGGTGAACAACAAAGATGCAATACATTGCATGGTCGGACACCGGTAGGCGTCAACCCTCAGCACGCAGCAGGTGGCCGGGCGACGCGGGGGCAGGCGCTACCGGAGCTTAAACGGCGACGGCGGCGAGCCGCCCATTCCAGGGTGGCCCGCCGCCGTCGTGCGCCAGTTTGTGAAGCGCCAGTTTGTGAAGCGTCAGTGAGTCAGTGGCGTCAGTCGTTGATGAGGTCGTTGACCACGATCGTCTGGTCGCGGTCCGGGCCGACGCCGATCGCGGAGAACCGCGTGCCGGAGAGCTTCTCCAGGGCCAGCACGTAGTTCCGGGCGTTTTCCGGCAGGTCCTCCAGGGTGCGGGCGCCCGTGATGTCCTCGGTCCAGCCCTCGAAGTACTCGAAAATCGGCTTGGCGTGGTGGAACTCGGTCTGGGTCATGGGCATTTCGTCGTGCCGCACGCCGTCGACGTCGTAGGCCACGCAGACCGGGATCTGCTCGATGCCCGTCAGGACGTCCAGCTTGGTGACGAAGTAGTCCGTGAAACCGTTGACGCGGGAGGCGTGGCGGGCCAACACGGCGTCGTACCAGCCGCAGCGGCGGGGACGGCCGGTGTTGACGCCGAACTCGCCGCCGGTTTTTTGCAGGTACATGCCCATCTCATCGAACAGTTCGGTGGGGAACGGTCCTGCGCCCACGCGGGTGGTGTAGGCCTTGATGATGCCGATGGACCGCGAGATCCGGGTGGGGCCGATGCCCGAGCCCACGGAGGCACCGCCCGCGGTCGGGTTCGAGGACGTCACGAAGGGGTACGTGCCGTGGTCAACGTCCAGGAACGTGGCCTGGCCGCCCTCCATGAGGACCACCTTGCCTTCGTCCAGTGCAGTGTTCAGGACATAGGTGCTGTCGATGACCAGCGGGCGCAGGCGCTCGGCGAAGGACAGGAAGTACTCCACGATCTCGTCCACCTCGATGTCGCGGCGGTTGTAGACCTTGACCAGGAGTTCGTTCTTCTGGCGCAGCGAGCCTTCGACCTTCTGGCGCAGGATGGAGGCGTCAAAGACGTCCTGGACGCGGATGCCGAGGCGGGCCACCTTGTCCATGTAGGCCGGGCCGATGCCGCGGCCGGTGGTGCCGATGGCGCGGCTGCCGAGGAAACGCTCGGTGACCTTGTCCAGCACCTGGTGGTAGGGCGCCACGAGGTGCGCATTGGCGGAGACACGCAGCTTGGAGGTGTCCGCGCCGCGGGCCTCCAGTCCGTCGATCTCCTGGAACAGGGCTTCCAGGTTCACCACGCAGCCGTTGCCGATGATCGGAATCGCGTTCGGGCTCAGGATGCCGGCCGGAAGGAGCTTGAGCTCATACTTCTCACCGCCTACGACGACGGTGTGCCCGGCGTTGTTGCCGCCATTGGGCTTGACGACGTAGTCGACGCGGCCACCAAGCAGGTCAGTGGCCTTACCTTTGCCTTCGTCGCCCCATTGGGCTCCGACGATCACGATTGCTGGCATGGGATCCTCCCCCATTCGTTCGGGCCGAACTACATTTTATGACCAGGTGGTCACGGCAGCTCAGCGCCGTTCATGAGAATGCCCCGAATCTACCGCTGTGCACTTGCCCAACGCCAGAGTTCCGGGGCTCTTACCACCCAAGTTTAGCCGAAAACGGTCACCGGCATCGCTTTGGGTCCTTGTTTGGACGTGGCAGCTAGCTCGTGGTGAACGCCAGGGCGGCTTCCGCGAGTGAGGGCCACGCGTCCGCGGCGGCCGCAGGCACTTCCACCCAGTCCTTGAAGGGGCGCCCCATCCCGGACGGGTCAAAGAGCTGCGCGCCGGGGAGTTCCAGGGCGCGGACGAGGTGGGGCGAATTCCGGCCCAGCTTGAAGGCCATCGCATCCACGTTGAGGCAGGCCATCGCCTTGCGGTTGACCATTAGGGCCCGGGAGCCAAAGGTCTGGCCCAGCGCGACGCCCGCGCCGGCGAGGTCTGCGGCCACGCCCTCGAAGGCGTCGACGGCGGCAGCGGACGATTCTTTCTTCTTCATGGCGTTCGTCATAGCTGCATCATCCACCAGGCCAGGCTCGACACATAGCGGGCACCACTTGCGGGACCACCCGGAGTGGAATTGAGTGGGAGTGAGCATCCCGAGCGGCTTACCGCGGCCGCCATGGCCGGCCAGGCTGCTACCGCCAGGACCGATGGAAAGGAAACCGCGCCATGTCGCAGAACACCGACCACATCCGCGTGACCCACGCCGGCTCTTTGCCGCGCACAATCGAGCTGATCGCCGCGAACGAGGCCAAGGAAACCGACGGCATCACGCCCGAGTTCCTCGACCTGCTCGAAACTTCTGTCGTGGACGTCATCCAGCGCCAGAAGGAGCTGGGTATCGACATCCCCAATGACGGCGAGTACGGGCACACGATGTCCAGCTCCGTGGACTACGGTGCCTGGTGGAATTACTCCTTCTCCCGGCTCGGCGGACTGGAGCCGACCGACGTCGACCGCTGGGCCGACGCGAAGGTGCACCGTTCTTCCCCGGGTCACATCGTCCTGACCTCCTTCCCCGACCGGCGGGACCGGCTGACGTTCGACGAAGCGTACAACGACCCCACCTCCGGGATTTTGGCCCACCGCAAGGCCGTCACGCAGCCGAAGATCGCCGGGCCGCTGACCTACACGGGCCAGGATCTCGTGGCCTCGGACATCGCCAATTTGAAGACCGGCCTGGCCGCGGCCGGCCTCACCGAAGGATTTGTCGCCTCCCTCTCCCCCGGGTCATGCGCCCGCGTGGCCAATGAGTACTACCGGAGCGATGAGGAACTCCTCTATGCCTGCGCCGACGCGATGCGCGAGGAATACAAAGCGATCATCGACGCCGGCCTGACGGTCCAGCTCGACGACCCCTCCCTGGCGGAGAGCTGGGACCAGATCAACCCCGAGCCGAGCCTGGCCGACTACCTGAAGTTCATCCAGCTCCGGGTCGAGGCAACGAACTGGGCGCTGCGTGATCTTCCGCAGGAGCAGATCCGGCTGCATGTCTGTTGGGGTTCCTGGCACGGCCCGCACACCACGGACATCCCCTTCGCGGACATCGTCGACTCAGTCCTGCAGATCAATGCCGGCGGCTACTCGTTCGAGGCGGCCAATGTCCGGCACGAGCACGAATGGCGGGTCTGGGAGGACACCAAGCTGCCCGAGGGGAAAGTCATCATCCCCGGGGTCGTCTCGCACGCCACCAACGTCGTGGAGCACCCTGACCTCGTGGCCGACCGGATCGTGCGCTTCGCAGACCTCGTGGGGCGCCAGAATGTCATTGCGTCCACGGATTGCGGGCTGGGCGGCCGGGTGCATCCGCAAATTGCGTACGCCAAGCTGGAGGCCCTCGGCGAAGGGGCACGCCGCGCCACCAAGCGGCTCTGGTAGCAGCACCGGGCGGCAAAGGCGGGGCCGGCACTGCATTTCGCGGGGCTTGATAGACTGATAGGGATCGACCAGGAATCGGTCCACACCACATTTTCACACCACACCATTGCTCCGCATGCCCAATATTTGGCGTGCCCGCAACCGGCGTGGCTGCTTTGCCAATCCCGCAGGAGACCCAGCACCATATGACAGCCCTGGCCACCGAAAATTTCCGCGAAGAGCTTCTGAGCCGCCGGTACGAACCTAGCGTCGCCCCCGTCAACGAGCTCCTTGATGCCCTCCAGGCAACCAAGGCTGGCACCGCTGTCCCCTACGTGGACCCCATGCACGACGTCGATGAGTGCCGCATCATCAGCCTGTACTCCAACATCGGCACGGCGGATGCGTCAGGCTTCATCACCGCCGGCGATGACGAGGCGGCCACCCGCATGCTGGGCATCCAGTGGAAGCTGGGCCTGCGTCCTGAATTCGTCATGCCGTGGAACGTCCACCCGTGGCACGTGGGCGACGAGCCCAACGGCAAGTTCACCCCGGACCAGATCTCGGCCGGACTCAAACCGCTGCTGAAGTTCCTCGCCCTGGTCCCGCGTGCGTCCGTGATCGTGGCGCACGGCACCGAGGCCAACCGCCTCGCCAACCTGCTGCTCAAGACCGAGGTGCCCATGATCTGGCGCCGCGGCCTGAAGACCTACAAGGTCCGCTCGCTCAGCGGCCGGGCATTCGCCGGCACCCCGGCCCGGCAGGAAGAGTACCTGGCCGAGATGCACACCGCGTACGCGGATGCCATGGCCCGGACGGGACTGGCCAAAGCCAGCTAGTCCCGGCCCTGAACACTTGACGACGGCGGGCTCCCACCCCAAGGTGGGAGCCCGCCGTCGCTCGCTAACCCCAACGCACGTTAAACCCCAACGCGGGGTCACTTACGGCCCGTCCACGGGGGTGGAATGGGCTGTAAGTGACCCCGCGTTGGGGTGTGCTGCCTGGTCGTGTGCTGCCTGGGTCAGCCCTCGGACTCGATCGCGGCCCTCGCGACGGGATCGGAATCCTTGAGGAACTTTTCGATCCGCTCCGGCTCCTCGGCCTCGCCGATCGCCGCGGACGCACGGCCCAGCGAGTAGAGCGAGCGCAGGAAGCCGCGGTTGGGTTCGTGCTCCCACGGGATCGGCCCGACGCCCCGCCAGCCGTTGCGGCGCAGCGAATCCAGGCCGCGGTGGTAGCCCACCCGCGAGTACGCGTAGGAATCGATGGTGCGGCCTTCGTTCCAGGCCTCCTCGGCCAGGATGGCCCACAGGAGCGAGGACGTGGGGTGCTTCGCCACGAGGTCCAAGGCTTCCTGGCCAAGCGCGAGGTGCTGGTAGATCTCAGTCTCGGCAGGCAGGAGCGTGGGCTCGGGACCCATCAGGTTCTTGCGGAACTCGTCGGACATGGCTAGAAGGTCTTGCCGGTGGAGCCGAGCTGCTGGGCGGCCTCGACCACACGGGCGGCCAGGCCGGCCTCGGCGGAGGCGCCCCAGACGCGGGGATCGTAGAGCTTCTTGCTGCCGACCTCGCCGTCGACCTTCAGCACGCCGTCGTAGTTGCGGAACATGTGGTCCACCACCGGGCGGGTGTAGGCGTACTGGGTGTCGGTGTCGATGTTCATCTTGATGACGCCGTAGGAGACGGCGTCCGCGATTTCCTTGTCCGAGGAGCCGGAGCCGCCGTGGAACACGAGGTCGAACGGGTTGGCCTTGCCGATCTTGGCGCCCACCTGCTCCTGGATATCCTTGAGGATCTCCGGGCGGAGCTTGACGCCGCCCGGCTTGTACACGCCGTGCACGTTGCCGAAGGTCAGCGCCGTGATGTAGCGGCCGTTTTCGCCGGAACCGAGCGCGTCGATCGTGGCCAGCGCGTCCTCGACCGTGGTGTAGAGCTTGTCATTGATGGCGTTCTCGACGCCGTCTTCCTCGCCGCCTACGGTACCGATCTCAACTTCGAGGATCATCTTGGCGGCCGCGGTGCGCTCGAGCAGTTCCCGGGCGATCCGCAGGTTTTCCTGCAGGGTCTCGGCGGAGCCGTCCCACATGTGCGAGTTGAAGAAGGGGTTGCGGCCGGCCTTGACCTCGGCCTCGGAAGCAGCGAGCAGCGGGAGCACGAAGCCGTCCAGCTTGTCCTTGGGGCAGTGGTCCGTGTGCAGGGCGATGTTGACGCCGTAGTTCTTGGCCACCTCGCGGGCGAATGCCGCGAAGCCCAGGGAGCCGGCAACCATGTCCTTGGTGGAGGCGCCGGACCAGTAAGCCGCGCCGCCGGTGGAGACCTGGACGATGCCGTCGGACTCAGCCTCGGCGAAGCCGCGCATGGCGGCGTTCAGGGTCTGGGAGGACGTGACGTTGACCGCGGGGAAGGCGAAGCCACCCGTCTTTGCGCGGTCGATCATCTCGGAGTAGATCTCTGGGGTTGCAATGGGCATGCTGACTCCTAAAGTGAATTTCGTCTACGGGCTGGTGATCCTGGAGGGAACCTCGTCGGCTACGAACCATCCTAGTCATTCCTGCGCCGGGGCCGTGTCTCCGGTCACTGCGCCCGTGTAATACTCGCGCCCCGGCGGCTCCGCCCTATCCCTCACGTGAATCCGCTTGCGCCCGCCCAGAAGGCAGATCGCGGCAGTGTTGGGCGAAAACATTGCCGCGAAGTGTCATCTCGCGCGCCAGCCGCGGCTCTCCAGCGCGGCCCGGACCTTGCTGACCGCCGTGGGATGCTCGCCCGCAAGGTCCAGCCGGGACACCCGCACCTCAAGCCATCCGGAGATCGCTGCAGTGTCCGCCCGCCGGATGTCGCGCAGGTACTGGTCTTGCCCATTGTGGTGTGCGCCCTCGTACTGGAGCGCGATACGCCACTCGGGGTAGGCGGCATCCGGCCAGAGCACCGGGGCGCCCGCTGCACCCCAGACCACCTCGTTCAGGGCCGGCTCGGGCAGGCCGCCGCGGATGAGCGCCAGACGCAGCCGCGTTTCGGGCGGCGAGTCAGCGCCAACACGAATGAGTTCGACGGCGGCGCGGGCTTTTCTCACGCCCCTGTTGCCAGGATGCCGCGCCACCATGGTCCGCAGCTCCGCAACGCTGCACAAGGCGTCACGGGGGACGGGAAACTCCGGGCCGTGCCCGCAGACCAGGAAGTCTCCGACCACAGCCAGATCATCCACTCCCAGCACTGAGGACAGGTCCAACCACGTGCGGGCCGGCGAGGTGAGTCGGACGCCGTCGAGCTCCATCACCTCGTCGGGGAAGAGCGTCAACACGTGCCCTACAACGTTGACCCGGCGGGGCCTGCTGAGGCCCCGCCGCCGGGCAAGGTGGATGCGCCAATCCTCCTCCAGACAGCCCGGCAGAGGTGCCGCCCAAAGCCGCGCCGCGGATACGAGGCTGAGGATGGACTCGTCATCCAGCTCGGTGTAGGCCCGGAGGGCAGCCGCGCCTGAGGACGCCGAGTCCACGGGCACCCGGATCCCGCGCGACACCGTGACGAGATCCTGAGCTTCGGTGCGGGTGCGGGTGACACCGGCGTTGTCGGCGGCGCGCAGCGAGAAGGAGCCGGTGGTCAGATGGAGGGGAAGTGGTGCCCGGCGCATGGCCCATTGTGACCGTTTCCGCCGTGCGCCGGGAGCGTTTTCCACAGGTGACGCCCGCAGACGCCGTTGAGAAGGCATTTCACGGCAATGTGAGGCGCAAACACTGCCGTGAAGTGCCTTCTCGCGCAGCGTTTGAGCGAAGAAGCCCCTATCCCGGGAGCTGGCCGAACACGTGGCGGCGGATCCAGGCGTGCATCGCGATCGCGGCGGCGGAGGCTGCGTTGATGGAGCGGGTCGAGCCGAACTGCTCGATCGACAAGGTGTCCAGCGCCGCGTCGTGGACCTCAGGAGTCAGGCCCGGGCCCTCCTGGCCGAAGACCAGGACGCAGTCCTTGGGCAGTTCGTAGGTTTCCAGCGGGACGGAGTCCGGGAAGATGTCGATCCCGATGATCGCCAGCCCCTCCGCCTGCGCCCAGGCCACGAAGTCCCCAACGGTGGGGTGGTGGCGGACGTGCTGGTAGCGGTCCGTGACCATGGCCCCGCGGCGGTTCCACCGGCGTCGCCCGATGATGTGGACTTCTTTGGCGAGGAACGCGTTGGCGGTCCGGACCACGGTGCCGATGTTGAGGTCGTGCTGCCAGTTCTCGATCGCGATGTGGAAGTTGTGGCGCTTGGAGTCCAGGTCTGCCACGATCGCCTCGTGCCTCCAGTAGCGGTATTTGTCCACCACGTTGCGCCGGTCGCCGTCCGCCAGGAGGTCCGGGTCCCAGTGCTCGCCCTGTGGAAGGTCGCCTTCCCAGGGCCCGACGCCGACCTCCGCCTTGGGCGCGGCCTCTGCCTCTGCCCCTGCCGCCGCTGAAGTCTCTGGCACTGGCTCTACGCCGGCAGTGCCGGGGATTTCGGGTTCAGTCACGCCTTCAACACTAGACTGGGTGGCAGGTAGCGGCACACTTACGGCGGAGGACACCATGGCAGACCAGCGCGAGAAGCAGGCGACCGAGTCAGACGAAGTACGTTCATCGGCATCCGTGTACCGCAGCGGCCAGGAAATCGAGTGCTGGCTCACGGACATGGACGGCGTGCTGGTCCACGAGAACCAGCCCATCCCGGGCGCATCGGAACTGATCCAGCGCTGGGTGGATACTTCCAAGCGGTTCCTCGTGCTCACCAACAACTCGATCTTCACCCCCCGGGACCTCGCGGCCAGGCTGAGTTCCTCCGGACTGGAAATCCCGGAGGAGAACATCTGGACCTCGGCCCTGGCCACTGCCCAGTTCCTCAAGGACCAGGTCCGCGGCTCGGAATCGGGGAACCGCGCCTACACGATCGGCGAAGCAGGACTCACGACGGCGCTCCACGAGGCAGGCTTCATCCTCACCGACCAGAACCCCGACTTCGTGGTGCTCGGCGAGACCCGCACCTACTCGTTTGAAGCCATCACCATGGCCATCCGCCTGATCCTGGCCGGCGCGCGTTTCATCGCCACCAACCCGGACGCCACCGGGCCCTCGAAGGACGGGCCCATGCCCGCCACCGGCGCCATCGCGGCCCTCATCACCAAGGCCACAGGCCGGGAACCGTACATTGTGGGCAAGCCCAACCCCATGATGTTCCGTTCGGCGATGAACCAGATCGACGCGCACTCGGAAACCACGGCCATGATCGGCGACCGCATGGACACCGACATCATCGCCGGCATGGAAGCGGGCCTGCACACGGTGCTGGTGCTCAGCGGCATCACCCACCGGGACGACATCGCTGCGTACCCGTTCCGGCCGAACCAGATCCTGAACTCCGTGGCAGACCTCAAGAACCAGATCTGAGGAGGACCTCAGAACGCGGTCATCTTCCCGCCGCCGCCCGGCAGCGGGAAGAGGTCGTCCTGGAGCTTGTCGATGATGGGCCGGTAGACGAACGGGCTCCAGCCCGGGCTCGCGTGCTCCGGCCTCGCCCCGTCAGTGCGCAGGTCATCCGAGGCCATATTCGCCTTATAGGTTAGTGACCAGGTATCCCGGGCGGTCTCGTAGTCCACGGTCTTGTCCGCGGGGTTGCCGATGAACGCCATCTTTGTTCCGCCGAGCTTCCCGACGAATCGGCTGGGCTCAAAGTGGTAGATGTAGGCGGATTCGGACTGGATCAGCACGCTAGACGGCGCGATCGGGGAGAGCTGTTCCAGGGTCTGGTCCACCACTTGCCCCCAACTGCGTTCATTCTTGTGCAGCATCCTCTCGCCGAGCTCGTAGCCGCCGCGCAGCACTGTGGGGAAGCGGAAACCGCTTTCGTACAACAGCACCACGCCCTCAAACCAGCTCTGGTCCAGGACGTCGTGCCGGCTCGCGGGACTGGAGTCGAGGAGGATGAACGCCACTTCGACGCCGTGCAGCTCGCGCAGCCGGGCGGCCACCTGGGTTGCCACCATGCCGCCGAAACTGTGGCCGTAGAAGTAGAGGGTGGTGAGATTGTGGGCGCGGACGTGCTCGATCACCGCAATGACCACCTCGTCGATGTCCAGCCCCTCGTTGGAATACCCGACGGCGGCGAGCCGGCCCCTCTTGTTGAGGGAGCCGCGCAGGGCGTTCAGGATCCACAGGGCTTCTTCCCAGCCCGTCTTGTAGCCGGGGAACAGGATCCAGCTGGCGTGGGGGTAATACCGTTCGGCGAAGTCATCGGGCACTTCGAGGATCCGGGTGACACGCCGATCGTCCTGCACGCGCCGCGTGAACAGCATGTCCGCCGCCAGCACAGAAGCGGACCCGGCGCCGATCAGGAAAGTGCGCCGGGAAACCCGTCTAAGCTCGACGGCGCGGCGGAGCATGCGGGCCTCGGCAGTACCGGGGCCTCGCGGATGGTTCGGTTCCACCTCGGCCGGCACATCACTACCGTATCCACGGTCCGCCGGGGATGAGAAACCGGACTAATCCGGAAGACGGAAGGGCAGCCGGGAGCGCCGGCGGCGCCGCTGGCCGACTACACAGGCTCGGGCTCGCGGCCTACCTCGCGGCGGGTGATCTCCATGCTGATCGCGTCGTAGGTCGCCAGCAGTTCCGAACGGGCCGTGCCAGCGGGGTCGTCGAGCAGGCCGAACACGGAGTCGCTCGCGGCGAGGAGTTCGTCGTCGGAGAAGCGGGTCAGCCGACGGGTGCCAGAGGGATCGATGGAGGCCAGGAATTCCCCGGACACGTCCAGCGTGGGCAGTGCGGCGCAATCGTCGCTGTGCGGGGTCAAGTCCAGTGAGACGCCGCCGGGGGCGGGCATGCCGGCCGTCTCCGAGCCGGCGCTTCCGCCGTCGATCGCGTTGAGGTCGTTGCGCAGCCCGGCCAGCGCCGATGACTCCACGAAGGAGGCCAGGCCGAGGTCGACCCGGATGTGCGAGGTGATCCCCATGCGGCGAACCCGCTGGATAACGTGCATCAGGGAGGGGCGGGAGGCTTGCGTGAGGCTCCCCCGGACACTAATCCGGACGACGTCGGAAACGACGTCGAGTTTGACATGGGCTTGCAGCGTTTGGTCCATAGGTACTCCAAAGAAGGTCTCTATGGCCGACGGCTCAACCGCATTCAGCGTATCCGCGCTTGTGGTTGCACACAAGTCATAGGCGGCCGCCAGTTCAGCCTGCCTGACGCCGATCCGGCTCTTCGTAGTGCGTCCGGGTAGCCGTTCCGCCCACAGACTGCACCAGCGAGGCGGCGATATCGCGCAGCTTGACGTTGCCGTTGCTGGAGGCATCGGAGAGGATCCGGACCGCGGTTTCCTGGTCACAGCGGTTCTGCGCCATGACGATCCCGATCGCCATGTCGATGGTGGTCCGGGATTCCAGCGTGGCGCGCAGGTTGGTGGCGCTGTCCGTGTGCAGCGAGAACCGGACTGCCAGCCGCAGCGCCTGGGAGATCTCGCGGGTGTAGCCACGGGCCCGGACGGCGACGTCGCCGTCGAACTTGCGCGGGACATCGGAGTAGAGGTTCAGCGCCGCCTGGGCGTCGCCCTGGAGATGGAAAGGCACCGACAGCACCGAGCGCAGGCCGTGCGAGGCGACGGCGGCGGCGTAGTCGGGGCCCCAGCGGTCCTCGTCGAAGAGGTCCGGGACGTAGACCTCCCGTTCCTCCTTGGCGGCGGTCAGGCAGGGGCCCTGGGACAGGGAGTACTGGATCTCGTCCACTTCGCGGGCGGAGTCACTGCTCCAGCCGATCGTGGCGGCCTTGCGGTCCCGCAGCAGCGTAATTCCGCACAGCGCGTCGTCGCCGGAGCCCGCCACCTGGTGCGCGGAAAAACGCGCGAGTTCGTTCAGGAACGCTTCAAAGTCCGCGCTGTCCAGGATCAGGTTCTGAATCTGGTCAACCGTGCCCACCGAGATCCCGGTGTCCTGGCCTTTCGGACCACGATCCACACCGCTGTTCAGCAACTTTTCGGACGGGAGCATGGCGCGTGTTCTCCAGATAATGGAACGGATGGGTATCCAGCAAATGATAGGTCACGGCCCCTACCCCGTCCACCCGCGCAGGTCAGAGGGGGAACGCCTCAGCTGAGGCCCAGTTCGTCCTTGCCGAAGGCGAAGAGGTACGGGACACCGGCTTCGGCTTCAATCTTTTCCTTGGCACCCGTGTCGCGGTCCACGATCACGGCGACGGCCACCACGTTGCCGCCGGCCTTGCGGACGCCTTCGACGGCGGTCAGCGCGGAACCGCCGGTGGTGGAGGTGTCCTCCAGGACCAGGACCTTGCGGCCCTCCACCGAGGGGCCTTCCACCTGGCGGCCCATGCCGTAGGACTTCTGCGCCTTGCGGACCACGAACGCGTCCACCGGGCGGCCGGCGTCGACGGCGGCATGCATGACGGCGGTGCCCACCGGGTCTGCCCCCATGGTGAGCCCGCCGGCGCACTCGAAATCGATTCCGGCGTCTTCCATCAGGGAGAGCATGACCTGTCCCACCAGTGTGGACGCCTCGTGGTGCAGGGTGATGCGGCGCAGGTCGATGTAGTAGTCGGCTTCCGCGCCGCTGGAGAGGATGACCTTGCCGCGGACGACGGCCAGTTCCTTGATCAGTTCCAGCAGTCGGGCACGGGCAGCGGCAGCGTCGGCTGCGAAGTCACGGGTGGCAGTCATGCGTCCCAGTTTAGTGGGCGCCCCGCCGCGGATTCCCAGCCGGTTTCCTGTATGTCGGCGGGCGGCCAGATGTCAGCGCGCCCCGATCTCCCACGCGAGACCTACCGGCCCGCACTAACAGCGTGTTCCCCTCTGCTAGACGATATGAAGTGTGGTGATCGCCTGACGTAGGACTGGAACCCCGGGTTCAAAGAGGTTCGTGGGTTGCCGGTCCACGGTCTGTTCCGCAATCTGGTGCGGGGTGTGGACTGGTAGAGCCACATTTGAACGTCTGGAGGTTCCA